>DASWBH010000217.1:0-6286 GCA_036390755.1 Thermoanaerobaculia bacterium | reverse complement strand
GAACGACCGGCTCGAGGCGATCCTCCGCCAGCACGGCGCACATTCATCTGCAGACCTGCGCGACGCGATCGCGAGAGAAGTCGACGCGTTCGTCGGCGACGCTCCGCAGAAAGACGATCAGACGCTCGTCATCGCGCGGCGCTCGTAACGACATGTGCCAGTTGTTACATCTGGACTCGTAACAGAAACCGCTCTCTCGCTCGCGTCGTCCAACCCGCAAAAGGAGAATGCGATGAAGCGTCATTGGCTCGCTGCGGCTTCTGCGTTGCTCATCGCTGCCGGCGCCTTCGCGTTGTACGCCGGCAGCACTCTCATCGTCAAACCGTCGGAGATGAAAAGCGGCGAGACGAAGACGATCACCGATGACGGCCGTACGATCACGGTGACGCGCGAAGGGAACACGACGCACGTGAAGATCGACGACGCGGGAAGGACCGACCGTCTGACGATCACGCGCGACGGCGACCGCCTTCGCATCAGCCATCTCGACAGCGGCGGCAACCGCTCGTTGATCGTCGGACCGGAGCGGCGCAAGATCATCATCGACGGCGTGCCTCTCGACGAGTTCACGAATCCCGGCACGCTCGTGCCGAAGCATCGCTCCGCGCAGACGTGGTTCGTCTGTCCGAAGGACGGAACGATGATGCGCGTGCCCGAGGACAAAGCCGATCAGACGTTCAAATGCCCGGTCGACGGCACGACGATGCAGAAAAAGAAGGGCCGCGGATTCACGTTCTTCTTCGACGACAACATCTTCCACTCGAGCGAGATGTAGCCGCTACGTGCCGCTGAACCTGGGCGGGCGTTTCTCGGAGAACGCCCGCATTCCTTCCGCGGCGTCGTTCGACGCGAAGGCTCGCAACTGGTTCTCTGCCTCGAGCTCGAGCTGCGCCTCCAGGTCATTTCGCTCGCTCGCTTCGAGCGCCTCCTTGATCGCCGCGATCGCAGCCGGCGGCCCTGACGCGATCGCGCGCGCAAGCGTGGCGGTCTCTTCGACGAGCGCGGCAGCAGGCACGACCCGGTCGACCATGCCGATTCGCGCTGCTTCGTCGGCGCCGACGAGGCGCCCGGTCGTCATCAGCTCGAACGCGCGGCTCCTTCCGACGATGCGCGGGAGGAGCCACGTGCCGCCCCAGTCCGGGCAGAGTCCGATGCGCACGAAAGTCTCGCCGATCTTGGCCTGGTCGGAAGCGATGCGGTAATCGCACGCGAGCGCGAGATTGCAGCCTGCGCCCGCGGCCACTCCGTTGATCGACGCGATGACCGGCTTCGCCATCGTGACGATCTGCACGACGATGTCACCTCCAAGATCGAGGAGGTGGCGAAAAGACGTGAGGTCGTTCGCTTTCTGCAGCGACGACATGAGCTCGACGTCGCCTCCCGCACAGAAGGCCCGCCCTGAGCCCGTGATCACCAAGACGCGGCATGCGCCATCGAACTCCGCCTCACGCAGGGCCTCGAGCAGATCTTCGCGCATCGATCCGCCGAACGCGTTGAGCTTTTCGGGGCGATTCAGCGTGATCGTCGTGATGTGATCGCTGCTTTGAGTCGTGATGAGCACGGCGCGAGTATCCCTTACACTCTCCCCGGCATGAAGCGCGCGGTGGCCTGGCTCCTCTACGCAACCATCCCGGTCGCGCTCGTGCTCCAGTGGCGGCACGGCGATCTGGTCTGGCAATTCATCTTCTCCTGCGCGGCCGTGCTCCCGGTCGCGGCGTGGATCGGCAACGCCACCGAGCACCTCGGACAACGGATGGGGCCGACCTACGGCGCGCTGTTCAACGCCACGTTCGGGAATTTCGCGGAGCTCGTCATCGCGTTCTTCGCCATTCGCGCCGGACTGATCGACGTCGTGCGGGCGTCGCTCACGGGCTCGGTCGTCGGCAACCTTCTGTTCGTCGCCGGAATCTCGATGATCGCCGGCGGCTGGAAGCGGCAGTCGTTGAAGTTCAACGCCCGGTCGGCGGAGTCGCAATGCGGGCAGCTGATTCTCGCCGTTTCCGCTGCGCTCGTGCCGGCGCTCTTCTTTCAAATCGCATCGCAGCTCCATCATCCGGAACTGATCCATCAGGTGTCGATCGGCGTGTCGGTCATTCTTCTCGTCTCGTACGGACTCGGGCTCCTCTTCACGTTCAAGACGCACCGCGACCGTCTCAGCGCGATCGGCGACACTCCCGAAATCGAATCGACGCGCTGGTCCATCCGCAAGTCGCTCCTCGTCCTTCTCGGATCGAGCGTGCTCATGGGATTCGTGGCCGAGGGGCTCGTCCACGCCGTCGGGGCCGCGGGCCGAGCGTGGGGCATGAACGAAGTCTTCGTCGGATTCATCGTGGTGGCGATCGTCGGCAACGCCGCGGAGCATTCCACGGCGGTCATGCTGGCGATGCGCAACCAGATCGATACGGCGCTGAACATCTCGATGCAATCGAGCGTGCAGATCGCGCTGTTCGTCACGCCGGTGCTCGTGTTCGTCTCGTATCCGCTCGGCCATCCGCTCGACATCGTCTTCACGCCGTTCGAGATCCTCGCGGCCGGTCTGGCCGTGGCCGTGTTCTCCTATCTCGTCCTCGACGGCGAGACGAACTGGTACGAAGGAGTGCAACTGCTCGCCGTGTACGCGATCGTCGCGGTCGCGCTGTATTTCCTCCCGATCACACCGCAGCCGGTGCACGCCGACTGATGAACAGGCGGGCGTGGCGGCGGCCCTACTCCTACGAGATCGTCACGCTGGTGAACTTCGCGGTGATCGCGTCGTTGACGAACCGGCTCGTCGTGACATCGCTGCCGGCGACGTTCGCCTCGTTCATCCCGCAGCTGGCCGGATTCGCCCTGATCGGCGTAGTCGTACGCGCGGCGGTGGCGTGGCGCCGCGGCGAGCTGCCCGCGTATGTGCGCGTGATCCGCAGCAGCGGATGGCTCACCGACACCCTGCGGCTGATCCTGTTCGGCGCGCTGATGGTGCACACGTACTTCTGGATCAAGCTCGTCGTTCCGATCCTCCATCCGCAGCTTTACGACCAGGAGCTGTGGAACGTCGATCAGCGCTTGTTCTTCGGCATCTCGCCGAGTGTGTTCCTTCTGAACGTGTTCTCGCAGCCGACGGTCATGCAGGTGATCGACTGGTCGTACGCGCGAATCTTTTTCGCCAGCATGAGCCTGGCGTTCACCTTTTTTCTGTCATCGCCGAGCCGGCGGCTGCGCGCGGGTTTCTCGAACGGCAATACGCTGCTATGGCTCGCCGGCGCGTGGTTGTACATGTTCGTGCCGTCGCTCGGTCCGGCGTTCCGGTTTCCCGACGTCTGGCTCCCGTTCGCCTACGGCCTCGGAATGACCCAGCATTTCCAGGCGCTGCTCGTCAGAAATTACAACGCGGTGGTGCGGCTGCCGCACGGCGGATCGGTCGAGAATGTGCAGCTGATGTTCGGGATCGCGGCGTTTCCGAGTCTGCATGTCGGGTTTCAGACCTTCGTTTTTCTCTGGATGCGCCGGCTGTGGGTGTACGGCGAGATCGTGTTCGGCGTCTTCGCGTTCGTGATTCTGATCGGATCGGTCGTGACCGGCTGGCACTACCTGATCGACGGATTCGCGGGAATTTTGTTGGCGTTCGTGTCCTATCGCGCCGGCGCGGCCACGTGGCGTATTCGCGAATGGCGCAGATTGCGGAAGGCTCTGCAGCGGGTTTCTGTTTGAACGCTCATGACTGCGACATTAGGAGACGTTCTCGCGACCAGAACGGCTGAAGCCGCTCCCGAGCTCGTCGATCATCTCGAAAACAAGGCGGTGCGTTGCTACTCGTGCGGCCACCGGTGCAAGGTGCTCGACGGACTGAAAGGCATCTGCAAGGTCCGCTACAACGAAGGCGGGGTGCTGCACGTGCCGCGCGGCTACGTCGCCGCGCTGCAGGTCGATCCGATCGAGAAGAAGCCGTTTTTCCACGCATATCCCGGCGCGCTCGCGCTGTCGTTCGGCATGCTGGGATGTGACTACCACTGCGGGTACTGCCAGAACTGGGTCACGTCGCAGGCCTTGCGCGATCCTGTTGCCGGCGCGGCTCCGATGGATGTCGAGCCGTCCGAACTCGTCGCGCTCGCGAAGAAGCACGGCGCGACGGTGATCACCTCGACATACAACGAGCCGCTGATCACCTCGGAGTGGGCCGTGGAGGTGTTCAAGGAAGCGAAGAAGGCGGGACTGGTCTGCTCGTACGTGTCGAACGGAAACGGCACTGAGCGCGTGCTCGACTACATCGCGCCGTATGTCGATCTCTACAAAGTCGACCTAAAAGGTTTCAGCGACGCGCATTACCGCGATCTCGGCGGAACACTTCAGCCGGTGCTCGACACAATCCGAGGCCTCAAGCAGCGAAAGATCTGGCTCGAGATCGTCACGCTGGTCATTCCCGGCTTCAACGACTCGGACGAGGAGCTGACCAAGATCGCCGAGTTTGTCGCGAGCGTCGATCCCGACATCCCGTGGCACATCACCGCGTACCACGAGGATTACAAGATGCACAATCCCTCGACGCGGCCGCAGCATCTGCTGCGCGCGTACGAGATCGGCAAGCGCGCCGGCCTGCGCTACCTCTATCCGGGCAACATTCCGGGCGCGGTCGGCGACAAGGAATCGACGCACTGTCCGAAGTGCAATGCCGTGGTGATCGGCCGCACGGGATTCCGCGTGACTTCGTTCCGTCTGCGCGATGGCAAGTGTCCTGAATGCTCCACGCCGGTGCCCGGAGTCTGGGGAGACGGAACGGCTGCTGTCGGACGGAACGGGATTCCGCGGCCGCTCGGTCTGTTCTGACACGCCGGTGCGACGGTAAACGCGAAGCTGTGAATCCGAAGGCGCTACGGCACGTCGACCTCTACGGCAAAGCGGGGCGCATTGAAGCGCTGTACCGCGAGCTGCAGGATCCCGCAGCGGTGGCGGTGATCGCGCATCCGCTGCCGACCGGCGGCGGCACGCTGCACAACAAAGTCGTGTTCAGGGCCGCGCGCGGGCTCGAGAACGCGAACGTGGCCACGCTGCGGTTTAACTTCCGCGGCGTCGGAGCGAGCGCGGGAACGTTCGACAACGGCGAGGGCGAGCAGGATGACTTTCTCACCGCACTGGCGTGGATGACGAAGAAGCATCCTGACAAACCGGTCATCGCCGGCGGCTTCTCGTTCGGCGCGTGGGTTGCGTCGCGCGCGGCATGCGAGGTCGATTACGTCCGCGGGATCTTTCTCATCGGTGCGCCGGTGAACAAGTACGACTTCGGTTTCCTGCGCCAGTGCGAGAAGCCGATGCTTTTCATCCACGGCACGCAGGACGAGCACGGCGACGTCGCGCGCCTCGAGAAACTCGTGCAGCAGGTGCGCAACGCGGAGAGCGTGGTCATCACCGGCGCGGATCACTTCTTCTCGAAGCAGATCGAAGCGGTCGAAGAGACGCTGCGCAGCTGGACCGAGGAGTTGCTGGAAGGCGGTTAACCGTTACGGTGCGTCTCCGACTGAACGGTGAGAGCGGGCGTCCCGCCCGCAGTCGCCGGCCGTCACGGCCGACGACGCAGGAACGCACGTCGCCGCGCGAGACGCGCAGCGACTGCGGCCGGGACGGCCGCTCTCCTCAGATCGCGTCGCGGAGGAAGCGCAGTCCGAGGATCGTCCGTGTGCCGTGCCACGTGAACAGGTGGCCGGGGAACGGGCCGATGACGCGGGCGGGAAGCTGTCGTGCGTCAGTCTCGGTGAAGACGTACGGCTCGTCGGGGAGAAAGATCACATCGGCATCGACTTCTCGCGGGTCGCGCACGGGATAGCGGCGCTCGCCGGCGAAGACGTTGCGCCCGCCCGCGCACTCGACGAGATTTGAAACGTACGTGTCGCCGCCGCACCACATCCACGGCACCTTCCAGATCGCGCACGCGAACGTGAAGCTGCGCTTCGGCATCGTTGCGAGCTCGTGCTCGAGCTCCGCGACAAGCTCCGCGGCGCGTGCGCGGCGATCATGAATGTCGCCGAGCGTCGCGATGAATGTCACGACGTCGCGAACGGTTTTCGGCTCGCTGACGAACACGGGTGCGAACGCTTCGATCGCCCGCGCGTGGCGCTCGAGATTCTCTTCGAGGTTCATATGTACGAGGTCGGGACGAAGCTCGCGGATCGCTTCGACGCGCGGATTTTTCGTACCGCCGACGCGCGGCAGACGCAGGTCGGGCGGGAAGACGCAGAAGTCGGTGATGCCGACGACCGAATCGCCGGCGCCGAGCTCGAAGAGCGTTTCGGTGAGCGAGGGGACGAGCGAGACG
>DASWBH010000216.1:0-2464 GCA_036390755.1 Thermoanaerobaculia bacterium | reverse complement strand
GTCCGCTGCAACCGCTCAGTTAGCTGCCACTGCCAATCGGGCGATGAGTCGTTGCGCGGCGCTTTCACCCATGGCGCGCGCCCGAGCCTCAGCAGCCGCGATCCGTGGCGCCTCACGCGCGAGTGCGTCGGCAGCCCAATTCGCGCGCTCGCGACCGAGCGGAAGCGAGTCGGTCTCGGAATCGATACCGGCGAACGTGTCGAGATCTGGATCCGACGACAAGGCCGCCGCGTCTCGCAGTCGCCAGAGCTCACGAGACGCCTCTATGAAAGTGATCTCGCCCGCGAGCGCTGCTGAGGCCACAGCGACGATCCTCCGTCGCGCAGCTTCGACAGACTCAAGGTCGTGCGGATTCGCCATGGCAGCTAACTCTAGTGTGAGCAGCTTCCATCCCCCTCCCGAATCGCGGCGAAAGCTGCGTAACGTCCTAAACGATACCACTGGCGATGAGCGCAAACGCTGTGCGCGTGGCAGATGGCGCCGGCCTCCCTCAGTTCACACGTGTTATCGAACACTCGTTGTCGCCGAATCTTCCGGCTCCTCCAATCTGTCCAGCGGACGCTGCACACCGCTCGCCCCGCGCAACTCCTGCACGGTCCGGCTATGGTGACCGACTGCCAGCAGGTGCGGACGTACGACTCTTCGGGGGGTCGGTGTAGTGCTTCATCCGCAGAATCATCCGCGTGCGGTCGAAGAGCTACACACGGCCGAGGATCCCTCGGAGAAGAAGCATGTGCAACATCTTCTACAGTGTGTGGTCGCTGGACGCGTCGAAGCTTCTGCACTCGCTCAGTTCGCGCGCAGGTCCGCAATCACCTTCACCAGATGCGCGGGATCGAGGGGCTTGCGCACATAGCCGTCGAATCCCGATCCCCGCAGGTGCTCTTCGGCGAATGGCTCGCCGGAGGCGGTGAGGGCGATGATCGGGATGGCGCGCGTGTCGTCGCCGGCTTCGCGGACGCGACCGAGGAGGACGAAGCCGTCCTCGCGCGGCATGGCGATGTCGCTGACGATCACATGCGGCTTGTTCTCCTCGAGCATCTCCAGCGCGCGCCGCACGGAATCGGCGGCGTGCACGTCGGCGCCCGCGCTGCGCAGAATCGCGCTGACGAGATCGCGCGTGTCCGCGTCGTCGTCGACGAGCAGCACGGAGAGGTCACGCAAGTCGGTCGTCGGCTCGGCCGCTGTTGCATCGGCGGCCGCGTCGCGCCGTTTCGCCACAGGCAGCGTCACCGTGAACGTCGCGCCTTTGCCGTCGCCTTCGCTGGCCGCGTGCACGGATCCGCCGTGCGCCTCGGCGAGGTACTTCACGATGGCCAGACCGAGTCCGAGGCCGGTGTATGAGCGGGTCGTCGCTCCGTCGGCCTGGCGGAACGGCTCGAACACGTGCGGCAGGAACTCCGGCGAGATCCCGCGCCCGGTGTCGCGGACGAAGACCCGCACGTCGCCGCCGGAGCGTTCGATCGCGATCGTGACCTTGCCTCCCGCATCGGAGAACTTGATCGCATTCGATACGAGGTTCCAGAGGATCTGCTGCAGCCGCGTAGCGTCGCCGAGGACGATGAGCCGCGACGAGCCGGGATATGTCAGCCCGCGCACGTCGATGGCGATCTTCTTCGAGTCGGCGGCGAGCTGCAGCGTGTTCACGGTGTTCTCGACGACGCCGGCGAGGTCGACCAGATCGTTGTTCAGCGTGAGCTTGCCGGTCACGACGCGCGAGAGGTCGAGCAGGTCGTCGATGATCGCAGCCTGCGATGTGGCGCTGCGCTCGATCGTGTCGATGGCCGTGCGCACGGTTTCCTGGTCGAGGTTGCCGAGCTTCAGCATGCGCGACCAGCCGAGGATCGCGGTGAGCGGAGTGCGGAGCTCGTGTGAGAGCGTGGCCAGGAACTGATCCTTGGCGCGATTGGCCTCTTCGGCCGTGCGATAGTGCCGCGCGTTGTCGACGGCGATGGCCGTGCGGCGTGCGAATTCGGCGAGGAACTCCTCATCCTGCTGCGAGTAGCGGCGCCGCGTGTCGCCGGCGACCAGCGTGATCGATCCGAGGGAGCGGTCGCCGGCGCGCATCGGAGCGGTGATCGATGCGGCGAGACGCATGTCGATGCGCACGGGCGCGGAGAACTGCTCGTGCGCACCGTTCTCGTTCATGAGATCGATGACGCAGGCTCCGCCGAGGCGCGACGCGGCGAGGGTCGCCACGTGCTGGAGCCGCGTCTCGTATCGATCGGTCGAGCCGAGCAGCATGGTCGCATCGAGCAGAAACTCGTTCCACTCCTCGATGCGCTTGCGCCCGGTGATGTCACGCGTGAAGCAGCGCGTGTGCACGAACTTGTCGTCGTCGAAGAGCGCGTTCGAGCTCATGGCCACGTGGCGGATCGTTCCGTCTTTCGCGAGCAGCCGCGCTTCGTAGTCGTGAATCTCCTCTTTCGAGGCGAGGCGGCGGAGGATGTCGTCGAGCACGGCG
>DASWBH010000215.1:0-3721 GCA_036390755.1 Thermoanaerobaculia bacterium | reverse complement strand
CTCGCCGCTCGACGTGGTGGCGTGGCACGGCAACTACGCGCCGTACAAGTACGACCTGCGCCGCTTCAACGCCATCAGCAGCGTCTCGTTCGATCATCCCGATCCGTCGATCTTCACCGTGCTGACGTCGCCGTCCGAGATCGCCGGCACGGCGAATTGCGATTTCGTGATCTTTCCGCCGCGGTGGATGGTGGCCGAGCACACGTTCCGCCCGCCGTACTTTCACCGCAACATCATGAGCGAGTACATGGGCCTCGTCTTCGGCGTCTACGACGCCAAGGCCGAGGGCTTTGGGCCGGGCGGTGGCAGCCTGCACAACTGCATGTCCGGGCACGGTCCGGATGCGGCCACTTACGCGCGCGCCTCCACCGCCGCGCTTCAGCCTCAGTTCCTCGGCGACACGCTGGCGTTCATGTTCGAGACGCGCTTCGTGCTGCGGCCGACAACGATTGCGATGAACGCGCCGCAACTGCAGCGCGACTATTGGGAATGCTGGAAGGATCTCGAGAAGAATTTTCGTCCGGATCAGCGGTGAAGGCTTCAGTCCGCGCTCTTCTCGACTCGCTGATCGATTACGCCGGTCTGTTTCCGCCCGCGTCGCTGCCGATCGACGAGGCCGTGCGCAATTACGCGAACTATCGCCGCGGTGAATTCGCGTGGGCGCTCGGCCGCTTCGTCGTTCCGGCGGCACGCGTGGGCGAGGTGCCTCGCGATTTTCCCCTGAGCGTCCTCGCGACGGCCGACGCGATCCCTGATGCCGAAGTGATCGAGGTGAAGGCGGAGTCGGCGGAAGAGATCGATGTGATCGAGCAGCAGGCCAGCAGACAGACCGTCTACATCGAGGTCAGCGACTTCGATCTGATCGAGATCATCGGCTACTACAACTTCCGCGCGAAGATCCGGACCGGCGGCGTCACCGCAAACGCGTTTCCGGCGATCAATCGCGTGGCGGCTTTCATCCGCGAGTGCCGCCAGAAACATGTGCCGTTCAAGGCCACTGCCGGGCTGCACCATCCGATCCGCTGCTCGAAGCCGCTCACGTACGAGTCGCATGCGCCGGTCGGCACGATGCACGGCTTCGTCAACGTGTTTCTCGCGGCGGCGATGCCTGAGGTTGCGCCCGACATTCTGCGCGAGGAGAACGCGACCGCGTTTCGCTTCGACGACGATGGTGTGTCGTTTGGCGACCACCGCGTCACGACCGACGAGCTGCGCCGCGTTCGGAAGCAGATCGCGATTTCGTTCGGATCGTGCTCGTTCGAGGAGCCGATCGCGGATCTGAAGGAGCTGGGATGGCTGTGAATCCGTCCTCGGTCCTCGGTCCTCGGTCCTCGGTTGGCACCGAAGAGCGCGGGCGGGCGGGTCCGAGGACCGAGGACCGAGGACCGAGGACATGAAGAGCTGGGTCGAATCCGCCAACGGCCACGCAGACTTCCCGCTCGAGAATCTTCCGTTCGGCGTGTACCGGCGCGGGCCGGACGGCCGCATCTGCGTGGCGATCGGCGACGAGCTCCTCGATCTTTTCGCGTGTCACGAAGATGGACTCGTCTCGGAGTGGGCGTGTACGCGCACGACGCTCAACGAGCTGATGTCGCGCGGACGTGAGAACACCGCGCGCCTGCGCGGGCACATCACGGAACTGCTGCGTGACGATGCGCCGCAACGCGAACAGGTGGCAAAGCACCTCGTGCCGCAGCGCGACGCGGAGATGCTGCTGCCGGCCGCCATCGGCGATTACACCGACTTCTACGCGTCGATCCATCACGCCACGAACGTCGGCTCGATGCTCCGGCCGGACAATCCGCTGCTGCCGAACTACAAGTACGTTCCGGTCGGCTATCACGGCCGCGCGTCATCGATCGTCGTCAGCGGCACGCGATTTCAGCGCCCGATCGGACAGACGCGCGAAGATCCGGCGAAGCCGCCGTCGTTCGGTCCGACGAAGCGGCTCGACTACGAGATGGAAGTCGGCGTGTTCGTCGCGCGTGGAAACGACCTCGGCGAACCGATTCCGATTCACGAGGCGGAGCAGCGTGTGTTCGGCCTCTGTCTCGTCAATGACTGGTCCGCTCGCGACATCCAGACGTGGGAGTACCAGCCGCTCGGACCTTTCCTGTCGAAGAACTTCGCGACGTCGATCTCGGCATGGGTCGTTACGATCGACGCGCTCGAGCCGTACCGCGTGCCGCGCACGCCGCGCGCGGAGAACGATCCCGCCCCGCTGCCCTATCTCGACTTCGACGGCGACCGCGCCATCGACATCACGGTCGAGGTCTCGATGACTTCGCAACGCATGCGCGAGGAGAACATCGCCTCGATGCGCTTGAGCCGTGGAAATTTCCGTGAGATGTACTGGACCGTGGCGCAGCTCGTGGCCCATCACACGTCGAACGGATGCAACCTGCGCGCTGGCGATCTGCTCGCCAGCGGAACGGTTTCCGGCCGCGACAAGAGCTCGCGCGGATGCCTGCTCGAGCTGACGTGGCGCGGCACCGATCCGCTGAAGCTTCCGACCGGCGAGGAGCGGCGATTCCTCGAAGACGGCGACGAAGTGATCATGCGCGCGTGGTGCGAGCGCGACAACCGGCCGCGGATCGGATTCGGCGATTGCCGCGGCATCGTCCTCCCGGCGAGGGGCGAATGAACCGGCGCGACCTCCTTCTCCTCCTCGGCGCCGGCGTCGCGTCGGCGTCCTGTGCCGAGCAGTCGCTCAGCGTGAGCGGACGCCCCGGCCGTTTCACCGCACGGCCGCATCCCCCTGCAGCCAACGGCAAGCCCGGCCTCTTTCCGCTGCACCTCGGCGACAGTCGCGATGGACTTGTCTACGTCCCGTGCAGCGGCACTCTGCCACTCGTGGTGCTGCTGCACGGCGCGGGCGGCGTCGCCAGCCGCGTCATCGAGCACTATCGCGATCGCGCCGACGAATTCGCGTTCATCATCCTCGCGCCGGAGTCCCGTGGCGCGACGTGGGACGTCATTCACGGGCAGTTCGGCGATGACATCAGGTTCATCGACGCGGCACTCGACCGCGTGTTCAACCAGGATTCAGTCGATCCCCACCATGTCGGCATCGCCGGCTTCTCCGATGGCGCGACGTACGCGCTGTCAGCGGGAATCGGGAACGGCGATCTCTTCACGCATATCATCGCGTTCTCGCCGGGATTCGCCGCACCCGCCGCACAGATCGGCCGGCCGCGCATCTTCATCTCACACGGCACGGAAGACACGATCCTGCCGATCGACCGTTGCAGCAGAAGGATCGTTCCGAATCTGCGTCGCGCGCATTACGACGTCGAGTACGAGGAGTTCCGCGGCCCGCACATCGTGCCGCGCGACATCGCTCACCGCGCGTTCACGTGGTTTGAGAAGTAACCGGCGCGGGCCGGCTCTGACGGCGTCAGTCACGCTCAGTTTATGCTGCCTGCATGAATCGTGACGCGGTCCGCGAACGGACGATCCCGAAACCTCAGCCGGGCGGCCTCGACGCCGAGGCGATCATCGACGCGTTTGCGTTCCGGATGATGTATTCGATCGCCCGCGACCAGTACAACGCGACCGACCTCGACTCCTATCAGGCGCTCGCCTTCGCCGTGCGCGACCGGCTGATGGAGCGCTGGTTCGCAACGCAGGACACGTACTACAAAGCCGACACGAAGCGCGTCTACTACCTCTCGCTGGAATTCCTCCTCGGCCGCCTGCTCGTGAGCAACATCATCAATCT
>DASWBH010000214.1:0-2469 GCA_036390755.1 Thermoanaerobaculia bacterium | reverse complement strand
GAACGGCTCGACCGGCACGACTTCGAGCAGCGCCTTCGGCAGCCGTCCGAAGAGCTTCGGCAGCTCCTTGTACATCTGCTCTTCATAGCCGCGATAGATCTGCAGAATCTCCTCGGCTGATTTCGCTTTGAGCTTCGGAGTACCGTTGACGAACTCGTTGAACGACTTGAGGTCGTTGTAGCCGAACATCTTCCCGATCTTGAGCATCTCGCCTTCAATGCGGGCAACCTCGCGCAAACCAATCTGATGGATCTCCTCGGGCGTGAGGTTCGTCGTGGTCGACTGCCGGACCGCGCGCGCGTAACGCGCCGGGCCGTTCGGCAGCGACCACGCGCCGACCTCGGTGCGGCCGGCGGGCGCGTACTCCTCGCGGATGAACGTCGCGAACTTCTTGTACGACGGGATCACCGAGCTGTTGATCGCGTCGAGCCAGGCGGACGCGATGCGCTCCTTCTCGCCGTCGCCGAACGTGAGCGGAATGTGCTGCAGCGGAAGTGCGAACGGCGACTTCTCCGGGGCGACGGCCAGGCTGTCCGCCTGCGCGGCGACTTTCTCGAGCAGGAACTTCGGCGGCATCAGCTTGTCGCGCATGCCCGCGCGCATCACCGCGATCATCTGATCGGTCTGGCGCGGGAAGTTGCGCATGCGCTGGATGTAGTCGTCGTAATCCTTCGGCGTCGTGAACGACAGCATCGACGGGAGCTGCGCGGCGAAGAGATGAAAGCCGCCCATCTGATTGACGGGCATCTCGTAGTCTTTCGCCTCGTAGTTCTCGATCGCGTTGCCGAGGTTGCGGACGAGCAGCGCCTTGTTGATCTTCTCCTGATCGGTGAAGCCAGCGGTCTTGATGGCCTCGAGGCGGCGCAGGAAGACGCGGTTCTGTTCCGCTTCGCGCGCCTGCTCGGCGGCGGAGAGATCGCTCGACTGGTTGTTGTAACGCTTGTCGCCGAGGATCGAGGCGAATTCGGGAGAGGTGCGGAGGTTGTACTGCCACTGCTCTTCAATGACGTCGGCGAGCGCTTTGCGGCGCTTGTCCAGACTCGATGCGGAAGGTTGCGCGGCCGAAATCGGGAGCGCAAGGAGTATGAGTAATGCGAAGGCGCGATTCATGCCGCGAAGTCTATTCCTCTGCCGCCCTCCGCCTCCGCGCTCCGCGCTCTATTCAGCGGGCGCGATCATGTACTGCTCGAGCTTCCCGTCCGGCATCGTGAACGTCCAGACGTGGAACGCCTGCTTGCGGAACACGATTCGATAGTCGCGCATGGTCATGCCGCCGCGGGAGTGCTCGCCGGTCTGCGTGAAGCTGGTCGGCGCGCCGAGCGGTGTGAGCGACGCGGCGAAATCGGCGAGCGCCTGCTCGCTGAAGTACGCGTTCGCGTTGGACGTGAACAGCGAGCGGTCGATCCGCCCGCTTCGCAACGCGGCAAAGATTTGCGTGGCCTGATCGAGTGCGGCGTTCGCCGGCGGCGTGAAGAGCAGCTGGCCGATGCGCGCGGCGATCTGCGAAGCCGCACTGGCGGCGTCGATGTTCGTCAGTGCCACGATCGCGACTCGATCGTCCGGATAGACGTCGTTCTCGGAGGTGAAGCCGGAGATCTCGCCGCCATGCGCGAGCTGGCGCCGTCCGTCGATCATGTTCACTTTCAGGCCCAGCGCGTAGTCGGTGCCGGCGCCGTTCTTCAGCTCGACCTCCGTCTCCATCTCGCGATACGAGGAGGGCTTGAGCACGCTCTGATCGATCAGCGAGATGTCCCACTTCGCGAGGTCGGTCGCGGTCATCGCCAGCTCGCCCGCGGCGGAGAGCCAGCCGCGCGCTTCTTTCGGCGCGGGACGCAGCGGACCGACTCCATAGCGCAGATAGCGCGCCGCATCCTCGGATCCCAGCGGCGCCTCGTCGACGTTGGTCACCGTCGCCATGTGCAGCGGCGCGAAGACGCGCTTCTGCAGCAGCTCGAAGACGGGCGCGCCGCTGACGCGCTCGACGATCTGTCCGGCGATCACGTAGTTCGTGTTGCTGTACTGCCACTTCGTCCCCGGCTCGAAATCGAGCGGCTTGCGCGCCCAGGTGTTCATGATCTCCGCTGCGGTGACCGGCTTGAGCATCGTCGGCATGACGTAGTCCTGGGGCCAGAAGTCCTGGTACCCGGAGGTCATCGAGAGGAGCTGGCGAACCGTGACGTCGTTGGCGCGCGTCAGGTCGGGAAACCATTTGCCGACCTTGTCGTCGAGCGAGAGCTTCCCCTCCTCGACGAACATCATGATCGCGGCCGTCGTGAACTGTTTGCTGACCGAGCCGACGCTGTAACGCATCTGCGGCGTGGCCGCGGTCTTCGTCTCGACGTTCGCGAGCCCGTATGCGTGCGCATAGGCGATGCGGCCGTCTTTCACGACCGCGATCGACGCACTGGGCGCGCCGGTCATCGCGAGAATCCGGTTCGCCGCAGCGTCGATCTTCGCCGTGAGGTCGGG
>DASWBH010000213.1:0-2917 GCA_036390755.1 Thermoanaerobaculia bacterium | reverse complement strand
CTCTCATCGGCGGACCAGCCCAGGAATTTCAGGATGAATGCTTTGACGTCGCGCTTGGGAGTGCTGCGAAGGTGATCGATGAGCGGCGCGATCTTCTCGCGCGGAAAGGACTCGCGGAATTTGCGCTGGATGAAGGGCCGCTCCACCTGCTCGACCACGCGCGGCTTCGACGCCTCGGCGATCTGCACGAGCGCGCGCAGCGCCGTCAGGTTCAGCTTCTCCTCTTCGGCAATGATCTTGAGCACGAAAGCGACCGTGCCGACGTCGGCGATTTTGCCGATCGCTTCGAGCACGGGCTTGTGCAACGACTTCTCCGAGTAGAGCGGCAGGATCGCCGGCAGCGCCGCGCGATCGCCCACGTCGCCCAATGCCTCGATGATGTGGAACTTCAGCCAGAGATCGTCGCGCTGCTGCAGCATGCCGATGAGATGGGGCAGCGACGTCGCGTCGTGGTACTTGCCGAGCGACGACACGATCGACGAGGCCACGTTCACGTCCTTCTCGCGATGAAGCAGATCGATCAGGATCTCGAACGCTTCGCGGCTGCGCAGATCGCCGAGAAGGTTGACGAGCGAGAGGCGGACGTCGACGTCCGTCTCGCTGGCGAGCCGCGCCACGATCGGCTCGATCGCCGGCGTCCCGATCCTGATCAACGCCTCGGTCGAGGAGTTGCGCTTGCCCGCGTTCTCATCGTCGGCGAGCGCACCGATGAGCGCGTAGATGATCTGGTCGTCCGGCTCGCGGACGAGACCGTCGACGATGGTCTTGCGCACGCGCCAGTCGCGGTCGCCGAGGAGCTCGAACATGAGCGGGAGGTCGCGGCGCTCGGACGAGGCGGCGGCATGGGCCGCCTTCTGGCGCGCGTCCGGATCGGCCGACCTCGCCTGCTCGATCAAGTCGCTGCTCATGTGCCCGTCTTCATCCGCTCCAGCTCTTCCCGCTTCATCTGCACGAATTGCTGGAGCGTCTCGGTAAAGATCTCGGCGTCGCGCCGCACGCGCAGCGGAACGCGCGAGTCGTAGTACTGCCGTCCCTCCTCGATCTCGTCGCGGAGGAGCTCGAAAAAGCTGTTCTCGCGGATGGCCCGCTCCACTTTCGCGGAGTGGTAAATGATGATGTCGGACAGGATCAGGCGCGCCAGCCGCCGGGCCTCGTCGTACTCCAGCGGCTCCGGCGTCGCCTCGGCCTGCTCGCCGACCTCGGGGAAGAGCGCGTGAATGATCTGCCGGAACTCTTGCTCCGGAATCTGCTCTTCGATGTACTCGTCGGCGCCGTAGAGATTCGTCGGGTTCGCGCGGAAGCGGTTCGCGCGAAAGAGCGCGCCGATCAGAATGATTCTCGTGTGCGCCAGGGCAGGATCGGCTTTGATCTCCTCGGCCACTTCGACGCCGAGCTTCCCTTTCAGATAGACGTTGACGATGGCGAGATCGCAACGCGTGCGGCGGACGTAGTCGATCGTCGCGTCGCCGGCGTCGAACAGCGAGACATCGAATCCGGCGCGGCGGAGCTGACCGGCGAGGAAGTCGCGGAACGGACGCGCCTCGTCCGCGATCGCGGCTGTGCGGCGGTTGCTCTTCGCGGCCGCCGTGCGCGGCTTGAGCAGCATCTGGTTGGCGCACGCCGGACAGGCCACGCGCACGGGCGCCGTCAGCGGGAGCTTCACCGCCGCCCTGAACTTCGCGCCACACTGTTTACACGTCAGCTCCAAGCGGGAACGCCTCCGAACAGCTTTTCCAGATCCAGCAGGATGGCCAACGCGCCGTCATGCCGGAAGACTCCGCGGACGGACTCGTCGTGTTCGCTCGCGTGAACCACAGGATGCGCCTCGATCGCGTCCGCGTCGACTTTCACGACGCGATTCACCCCATCAACGACGAAGCCGACGTCCTCTCCGCCGTGGTGCACCACGATGATGCGGGAGTCTTCATCGGCGGCGGTCACAGCAGAGGGATGGCCCAGCAGGCCGCGGACGTCGATCAGCGTCACGATCGCACCGCGGAGCGACAGGATGCCGACGATCGACGGATCCGCATTCGGAACGCGCGTGATCGGCCGGGGGATCACGATCTCGCCGACGTCGTCGATCGGGATCGCATACTGCTCGTGCGCAAGGACGAAGGTCAGCAGCTCGATCTGCGGCGTTTGCGTCTCCGACTCGGCGGTTGTTCGTGTGGCCCGACGTTGGCCAGCGGTCTCGAGAAAGCGCTCGAGGCGGCTCCGGGGAGTTGTCGGTGTCGGTGGAGTCGCTGGTTGCTGGTTGCTGGTCGTGGGTTGAGCGGACGTCTCCTGCGACCCGCGACCCGCGACCTGCGATTCTTTCTTCTGCTTTGCCTTCTTCCGGATCTTGACCAGATCAACCATGGGTGTGCTCCAGCTCGTGCTCGCGCGCGGCGGAGTCGATGCGCGGAACGTCGATCGACTCGGCGTCCTCGCCGAACGCGTCGAGCAACGCGGTCGTCGCCAGCGTGTTGATCAGGCGCGGCACGCCGCCGCTCAAGAGGTGAATCTCCTCCATCGCTTCGCGGCTGAACGGATTGCGGGTTCCTCCGGCGACGCGGATGCGGTGCTCGATGTACGCGAAGGTGTCCTCGAGCGGGAGCGGCTTGAGCGCGTAGCGGATGCCGATGCGCTGCCGCAATGGCGCGTAGGCCTGCCGCTGCAGGCGACCGTGAAGCTCGAGCTGGCCGATGAGGATCAGCGACAGCAGGTTCTGGTCGTCGAGCTGGAAGTTCGTCAGCAGGCGGATCTCGTCGAACGTCGTCTTGCCGGGGATGAGTTGCGCCTCGTCGATGATCACGACCGGCTCGCGCCTCTCCTCGTACAACTCGACGAGCTTCGTGTGAATCTGGTCGAGGAGCTCGTTGCGCATGCGCGACGGCGAAATGCCGAGGGCTGCGGCGATGGATCGGAGAAGCTG
>DASWBH010000212.1:0-5840 GCA_036390755.1 Thermoanaerobaculia bacterium | reverse complement strand
CGGCAGAAACAGGAGCCAGACGACCAGCAGCTCGACGATCAACGTCGCCGCGGCGGTGAACGCGTGGAACGAATGCGGCCAGTGCTGCACGTACCAGCCGAGCCACGTCGGCAGCGGACCGTTCTCGTAGTACTTATCCATCGCGGTCAGATTGCGCCACTGCTCTTCGCCGCTGAGGATCTTCACGACGCCGGATTCGAAGTAGATCCGGAACCACTCCCACTGCAGCAGGAAGAGCGCGGCGCGAGTCGGCGGATGCTCGATGCCGAGGCGCGGGCGAATGCCGCGAGGGGCGAAGAAGATCGAGAGGAACGCCGCCTCCAGGAGCATGCCGTCGGACTGATACGACGAGAAGTCCTGCGCCGCGGCGACGAACGAGAGGAAGCAGACGCCGGCGATCGCGATCGACACCCGCGGCCAGAGGTTGAACACGATTGCGAGCGAAGCTGCGATTCCGATCCAAACGATCGCTGAAAGCGCCGCGTCGCTCGAGTTCAGCCACAGGAGGGATGGGACATACCAGTACGCTTTCCAGCCGACGGCGTCGCGGGCGGAGGTGAGGTAGCTGGCCACGGGCAGGATTCCGTTCGATCCGATCAGGCCGTGAATCTGGAAGTACAACGCGTAGAACGCAGAGAAGAAGATGCCTCCGAGGCAGCGGAGGAAGATCCAACGGGCGCGAAGGCAGGGCTGCGGCTCGGCGAACCAGCGCGTCAGCGGATCGGCGCGCGGCCGCTCGACGAGCGCGTCCTCGAACATCACTCGATCTTCCATATCGACAGCGCGCCACGGCTGACGAGCTCGAATCCGCCGATCAGCTCGCCGCCATACAGCCGCGACCAGACGGTGCGACGTGCGAGCCGCGTGCGCGAATAGAGGTCGCGGTCGATGCCGATCGTCGCCGCGGCCGACGGGATGTACGCCGGGTGCGGCAGCACGAGGTAGCGGATCTGGCGGTCGCGGCAGTAGCGGAGGAGTTGCTTTTCGCGCAACAGCAGCATCGCTTCGATCGCGTTCGTGAAGACGCGCTCGTCGGGCATCGAGCCGAAGTTGTCGATGACCACGGCGTGCTGCCCGATGACGTCGATGGCGTGGCCGAACGACCACGGAGCGAGAACACGGCCGGCCGGAAGAGGGCGCACGCAGAGAGCCAGCGCGCGGTACTCGGACATCGAAGGTTCACCTTCGCGAATCGAGTAGAGGTCATACGCGAGTGGGGGCAGGACCGTCATCAGCAGAGCTGCCCAGGCGAATCTCGAATCTCGAATCTCGAGTCTCGCCGCGGCAAGCGCACCGCCGACGGCGAACAGTGCGATCGCAGGCACCAGGAAACGGCGGCTCGAGATTGCGAGCGCAAGGTACGTAGTCGCGAAGAGTGCAAATGTCGGGTAGCGGCGCCAGAGAAACAGGGACAGCACTGCGCCGCCGGTGAGGTTCGCGATGTCGGTGCCGATCTGGCCCGCGTTGCGGAACATCGGCTGGAACTCGGCGATCGACGAGAGCCACGGATCGCCGCCGAAGAAGTGCAGGCCGGAGAAGAACGCGCTCCCTGTCTGCGGGACCGCGAGCGCGACCCCGACGCCGGCGGCGAGCGCCGTCACGGCGGAGACGCGTTCGCGCAACGCGCACGCGACCGCCGCGCCCGCGAGCAGCGCCGCATGCGCGTAGCCGAGGAACCAGGCGCTGTCGGGGTAGGCGGGAGGGCGGGTGAGGCGGAAGAGAAGAATCGCAGCCGCGGCGATCGCGAACGCTTTCGCTCCCTCGCGCGGCTTGTCGGAAAAGAACATCGCCACGAACGCGATACCGGCGGCGACGAACAGAGCGGTCTGCACGAACAGCGCGAGCGTGATCGCGATCCCGAGCGCGATCCCGTTCCGCCGCATAGCAGCGGCGACGATCAACAGCAGAAGGAGCGGCTCGACGTAGTGGTGATCGAGGTGACCGACGCTCGAGATGACGATCAGGTATGGCGAAAATGCCAGCGTGAGTCCGGCCGTTGCCGCCGGCAGAAGTCCGAATCGGCGGAAAGCGAAAGCCACGATTGCCGCAAAGGTTGCGAAGAAGAGCGGCGGGATCAACATGAGCGCGCGAATCCCGAATCCCGAACCCCGAACCGCGCCCAACGCCACGTCGTACAGCGGCGGCCACGGGCAGAACGCACCGCGTTCGCCGCGATCGGGATCGAATTCGAGTGCCGCGGGGAAATGCGCGGCCGAGTACTCGATGCGCTTGAGGTGATAGGCGTCGTCGGCCGGCGGAATCTCGCGTGAGCCGATGACCCGAAGTGTGATCGCGATCACGAAAACACATGCGATCACTACCTCGATCACAAAAAACGAGTGACAGCCTCTTGCGTTCCGAATCAGTTTGCCTCACATTTGTTTCAGCAACAGTCCAAGGTCGTCCAAAAAGTCAGGAACTTCGTGCAACGGTTCGCCCGCATCGCCATCGTTCTATTCGTCGTGTGTGCGCCGCTTGTCGCGCGCGGCGACGATCGGGACTTCGTGTCCACGCATTGCCGTGAGCTCGAGGTTGCGCTCGACAGCAAGCACTCCGCCTCGCTCCTCGGCGACTGCGGCGAAGAATATCCGGAGAACCTCCTCTGGCACCTCGACCGGATCGATCAGGTCGACGGAATCCTCGACGGCAAGTTCGATCGCAGCAACCGCGGGGCAGGCAGCGTGGTGTACGTGATGGACACGGGCGTGATGGCCGACCACGTCGAGTTCGAGTCGGACAACCTTACTTCGCGCGTCATCGATGGCTTCGACACGGCGGCGGCTGTTCCGGTCGGCGCATCGCGTTGCCGCAGCTCGAACAAGGCCATGTCGCCATGCTTCTCGAACTTCGATGAGCTCGTGGCGGCGTCGCACGGCACGAGCGTAGCGTCGATCATTGCCGGTCGCCGCATCGGCGTTGCGCCGAGTGCGGACATCGTCAGCGTTCGCGTCATGAACGAGCGCGGCCTGGCCACGACGCGCAGCTACCTCGAGGGGCTGAACGCGATCATTCATCACGCGTTTCTGCCCGGCGTGCCGCCGTTCCGCACCGCGATCGTGAACATCAGCGGCTGGGTGCTCGAGCAGGTGACCGTCGGCTTCGACGCGCACCCTGTTCCGTTCTCCGACGTCGAGCAGAAGATTCGGGACATGGTCGGCGGCGTCGACGCCAACGGCATGCCGGACCCCGACGGCAAACGCTTTCTCTTCGTCGTCGCCGCGAACAACATCGACGGCGGCTGCGGCTCGGCCGGCTACGTCGATCGCTTTCCGGCCGTCCTCGGCAAGCGCATCAACGGCGTCGTCACCGTCGGCGGCATGACCCCCGAGAATTCCTGGTGGTTCGGCAGTTGCCGCGGCGACATCGAGGTGCTCGCTCCCGCGAAGGGCATCTTCAGCGCGACGATCACCGGACGCGACCACTATCGTGGCAAACATCCGAATCTCCGTTCCGGCACATCGTTCGCGGCGCCGATCATCTCCGGCATCGCCGCGCTGCTCCTCTCCGAGCGGCCCGATTTGACACCGGCCGAGCTCGAGTCGCTGATCGTCAACACGCCCTCGCGAATCGATAACGGTTCCACGGCGTTCGCGGACGGCCGCGTTGGGTACGTCGAACCGATGACCTTGCCGAGCCCGATGATCTCCGCCGCGACAGCGGAATTCGCCGGAACGAATTAAACTCGGGGTATGCCTTCGCTCACCCGGGCAGCGGTGACGATCTTCCTGGTCGCCTTCGCGCAAGCAGTTGCTGCACAGACGACATCGACCCTCTGCCAGGCCGAGAACGTGAGGGTCGCTTCAGGAGCGACCACCGATCTGCGACTCATCGGCTGCGGCGAAGGATTTCCGGACAATCTGCTGTGGAATCTCGACCGCGCCGACTCCATTTCGGGCGCGCTCGACTCGAGCGTCACACGCACGCTGACCGGAAAAGGGGCCGTCGTCTACATGTGCGACACGGGCGTGATGAGCGAGCACGACGAGTTCCAGCGTGCCACCGGGTCGGTCGTGATCGGCGGGATCCAACCGCAGCAGGATCGCGACTGCGACGGCCACGACGCCGCGGTCGCCCCATGCTTCTCGTCGGACGTCACGCTGTTCATCTACACGCACGGAACAGCCACGGCCTCCGTCGTGGCGGGCCGCACGACCGGCGTCGCCCCCGACGCGAAGATCGTGTCGGTGGACATGAACTCGGGCGGAAGCGATATCGATGTGTGGCTGCACGCGTTCGATCTGATCATCCGGCACGCCTGGGATCCGACCACTCCGCAATTCGGCACCGGCATCATCAACATGAGCTTCGTCCCCAACTACGCGTCGGTTCCGGATCCGCGCTTTGCGGCGTTCGAGGAAAAGATGAAGCGGATGATCGGAGGCGTCGACCGCGACGGCAATCCCGATCCGGCGGGGAAACGCTTCCTGTTCGTCACCGTTGCGGGAAACGAAACACCGGGCACTCCCGCCTGCGAGGCGACGACCAGGAACACGAACCTCTTCCCCGGTGTCCTCGGAGCTTCGATCGACGGGCTGATCACCGTCGGCGGCATCGACGAGACGAATCACATCTGGGTTGGATCGTGCCGCGGACCGGACGTGGACGTGCTCGCGCCAGCGGCGCACATCCTGGTGGCGTCGATCAGCGGCCACGATCACTATCGCAAGACTTTCCTGAATGGCGAGACGAACTCAGGCACGTCGTACGCGGCGCCGTTCGTTGCCGGGCTCGCCGCGCTGCTGCTCGAACGGAATCCCGATTACACGCCGCAGGAGCTGGAATCGATCATCAAAGCGACGTCGTCGCGCGTCGCAAACGCTGATGAACCCACGGCCTACGGGCGCGTCGCTATGTTTGATGTCATCTCGCGTCTGCCGCGCCGGCGTGCCGTCCATCACTGAGCTATCATTCGAATCGACCCCGCGGAATGGGATGCGAGATGCGCGGGCGGGGCGCGAAGCGGATTCATGACCACAACCTACGACTCTTCTGCGATCGAGGTCCTGACCGGCCTCGAACCGGTGCGCAAACGCCCGGGGATGTACACGACGACGGAGCGCCCCAATCACCTCGCGCAGGAGGTGATCGACAACGCCGCCGACGAGGCCATCGCTGGCTTCTGCAGCGAGATCGCGGTGACGTTGCACGACGACGGCTCGCTGTCGGTGACTGATGACGGCCGCGGCATGCCGGTCGATAAGCACAGGAAAGAAGGCGTCTCCGGCGTCGAGGTGATCCTGACACGGCTGCACGCCGGCGCGAAGTTCTCCGACAAGAATTACCGCTTCTCCGGCGGTCTACACGGAGTAGGCGTGTCGGTCGTCAACGCCCTCTCCAAGAAGCTGCAGGTGTGGGTGCGCCGCGACGGCAACGAGTACTTCATGTGGTTCGCCGACGGGAAGAAGAAGTCGGAGCTGAAGATCGTCGGCCAAGTCGGGAAGCGCAACACCGGAACGACCGTGCGCTTCTGGCCCGACGAGACATTCTTCGACACGACGAAATTCAACGTGCCGCGCCTGAAGCACGTCATGCGAGCCAAGGCGGTGCTCGCGCCCGGGCTGCGCATGCGCTTCATCAGCGAAGTCGATCGCGCCGAGAGCGAAGAGTGGTTCTACGAGGACGGACTGACCGACTACCTGACCTCCGAGCTCGCCGGCGCGACCACGGTGCCGGAGAAGCCGTTCGTCGGACACTTCAAAGGTCACGATCACGAAGTCGACTGGGCCGTGCTGTGGCTGCCCGAAGACACGGACGTCGTCACGGAGAGCTACGTCAACCTGATTCCGACGACGCAGGGCGGCACGCACGTCAACGGCTTCCGCACCGGACTCACCGAAGCG
>DASWBH010000211.1:0-3062 GCA_036390755.1 Thermoanaerobaculia bacterium | reverse complement strand
GCGCATGCGCTATCTCGTCGACGGCGTCGTGCGCGGCATCGCCGGCTACGGCAACTGCATCGGCATTCCGACCGTCGGCGGCGAGACGTCGTTCCACCCGAGCTTCAACGGCAACATCCTCGTCAACGTCTTCGCCCTCGGCGTCGCGAAAGCGAATCAGATTTTCAAAGGCACAGCCAGCGGCGTCGGGAACCCCGTGATCTACGTCGGATCGAAAACAGGCCGCGACGGAATCCACGGCGCGACCATGGCCTCGGCCGAATTCGACGAGACATCCGAAGAGAAGCGTCCAACCGTCCAGGTCGGCGATCCGTTCACCGAGAAGCTGCTGCTCGAAGCGTGTCTCGAGATCATGAGCACCGACGCGATCGTCGGCATTCAGGACATGGGCGCTGCCGGGCTCACGTCGTCGTCGTTCGAGATGGCGGGCCGCGCCGGCACCGGCATCCGGATGAATCTCGATCAGGTCCCGGTGCGCGAAAGCGGGATGACGCCGTACGAGATCCTGCTCTCCGAATCGCAGGAGCGGATGCTCATCGTCGCGAAGCGCGGCCGCGAAAACGACGTCGTGCGCACGTTCGAGAAATGGGACCTCAACGCGTCCGTCATCGGCGAGGTGACCGACGACGGATTCGTGCGCGTGTCCTGGCACGGCGAGGAGGTCGCGAAGATTCCGGTCGAGCCGATCTCCACGGAAGCACCCGTGTACAACCGGCCGATGGCGAAGCCGTCGTATCTGAACGATCTCGCGCCGGCGCTGAATCGAAAACACGCCGTCGATTCGGATCTCACCAACTCACTGCTGCGCCTGATGGCATCGCCGAACCTCTGCTCGAAGCACTGGATCTGGGAGCAGTACGACACGACCGTGCGCACGAACACGATCGCGAAGCCGGAGCAGCGCGACGCCGCCATCGTCCGCGTGAAGGGAACCGGCCGCGCGATCGCGATGACGTCGGACGTGAATCCCGTCTACTGCTACCTCGATCCGTTTGAAGGCGGCAAACAGGCCGTGGCCGAGGCGGCGCGCAATCTCGCGACGAGCGGCGCGCGACCGGTCGCGATCACCGACTGTCTGAACTTCGGGTCGCCCGAGCGGCCGGCGATCATGTGGCAGTTCGCCGAATCGATTCGCGGAATCGCTGAAGCGTGCAATGTTCTCGATACGCCGGTGGTGTCGGGCAACGTGTCGTTCTACAACGAGACGGAAGGCAACGCGATTTACCCGACGCCGACCGTTGGCATGGTCGGCCTGATCGACGACGAGCGGATCGGCTGCGGTCTCGCGTTCGGGGAGCCGAACCTCGACCTCATCCTCCTCGGCGAAACGCGCGAAGAGCTCGGCGGATCGGAGTGGCAGCAGATGTTCATGCCGGATACGCTTGCTGCGCCGCCCCGGGTGCTTCTCGAACGCGAGCGCAGGCTCGTCGATCTCCTCCTGTCCCTTCACGAGAATCGCCTTCTGCGCGCCGCACACGACGTGTCGAACGGCGGCCTCGCCGTCGCGCTCGCTGAGAGCTCGATGAACGGAATCGGCTGTCACGTCGACCTCGGCTCGCACGCTGACGACATCGACGCCGTCGCACTCCTGTTCAGCGAGTCACAGGCGCGCGCGTTCGTCGCGTGCAGGCCCGAGCACCGCGACGAGATCCTGCTGCACGCGCGCGACGGACGAGTGAGAGCGACGCACATCGGCCGCACCATCGCGGCCACGTTTCTCATCGAGCGCAACGGTGTTCCGCTGATCCGCACGACGACGCCGGAGCTCGCCCGCATCTGGCGTTCGGCCTTCGCTTTGCTCCTCGGGGGCGACTCGGTGGATGACGTGATTCGCGGCACCGGTGAGGAAGCGGAGTTGATCGCGCGATAGTGTCTTTCCGAGCCGCGGAATCGCGCCCACCACCCGGATTCCTCGCGCTCTTCGGCGCTCGGAATGACACGATAGAATCTCTCGCCGATGGACGCCCCACGAAAAGACTGGCAGGAAGAGCGCGGCGGCCGCATCGATCCGGTCACGCCGCCGAAGGACGCACCCCTCGATGCCGACGAGCGCATCGACGAAGCGATCGCCGAGTCGTTCCCGGCGAGCGATCCGCCGTCCTGGAACTCCGGCATCGATGACGAGCCGGAAACATCGAAGTGAGCGGCATTCAGTTTGAGCCTCACCTCGCGCGTGATTTGCATCTCACGCAAGCGAGGTACTGAAATGAAGCGCAGCAGTATTTTCATCGCCATGGCCGTGCTCGCCTTGAGCGCGTGCGGCACATCGACTAACTCCGCGAATGCGCCGGCGCTCGACCTGAAACTCGTCCAGACGTATTCGAGCGGGAGCGACATGTACTACTTCGCCGGCCCGGTGAACGTGCAGTACGCGCTGCAGGTCACGAATCCGACGAATCAGACGTTCACGCTGCGGCAATTGAACCTGCAGACGCAGGGTCCAGGCGCGTATTCGCTGAGGACGGGGAACTCGCCGATGAACGCGACGATTCCGCCGGGCACGACGACCGTCACGATGTCGGCGTGGGGCCGCGCAGCCGGCGGTTTTCTCCGCGGCAACGAGCCGGTGAACATTCACGGCACAGCGTACTTGCGCGGTCCGAACGGCGACTTCGTCAAAATCTTCAACGAAGTCCTCGGACAGTAAGCAGGCTCAGTGGCGCACTGCGCGGCGGTGCGGAACCGAGATCACGTTCATCGTCGCGAGATCGGATACGGCTCCCTGCCACACGCCGTTGGTCGTGAAGAAGGCGCGCACGGCGACTTCGCCGGGCGTTCGTGAGATCAGGTAGACCGACGCCTGTCCGCCGCGCAGGCGCGCCTCTGCGGATCCGCCGCCGATCGCGTTGACCGTCACCAGACCGTCCGGCGTGCTGCCGTCGGCGGACGTGACATGAATGAGGAAAGGCGCGGGAGTGCCTGAGATCACCGGGCCCGATGGCGGGACGATCGTGATCGTCGTCGGCTGCAGAACGACGTTACGAACTGTGGCCTCGTAGATCCCTGTGCCGACATACGGCGCGGTCGGAATCGTGGGATCGAGATAGCAGTCGTAGTGGCCG
>DASWBH010000210.1:0-1968 GCA_036390755.1 Thermoanaerobaculia bacterium | reverse complement strand
GACCCGCCGGCGAAGCGCGCCATCATCGCGTTCGGCAGCGAGGGGCGCGGCGTCTCGGACGAGATCCGCGCGGCCGCGACTCCGATCGCGATCGCGATGTCGCCGCGAATCGAGTCGCTCAACGTCGCCGCGTCCGCAGCGATCCTGCTGTCGAGAAGTTACGAGGCTCGTCATGCCCGGTAAGCTGCTGATCGTCGGGACGCCGATCGGCAATCTCTCCGACCTCTCGCCGCGCGCGATCGAAGCGCTCAAGTCGGCCGACCTGATCCTGTGCGAAGACACGCGCCACACGCGCAAGCTGCTCAACGCGTTCGGAATCGAGACGGCGACCGAGAGCTATCACGAGCACAACGAAGACGAGAAGGCGCCGCGCCTGATCGAGCGTCTCGAGGGCGGCGCGAATCTCGCGCTTGTCAGCGACGCCGGAATGCCTGTCGTGTCGGATCCCGGCTATCGCGTCGTGCGCCTCGCCCGCGAGCACGGCATCGCCGTCGAGCCGGTGCCCGGGCCGTTCGCCGGTGTGCTCGCCCTCGTCGCCAGCGGTCTCCCGCCCCTCCCCTTCACATTCCTCGGATTCACGCCGCATCGCGAAGGCCGGCGCCGCGAGTTCTATCGCCGCGCGGCGGAGTTCGGACATACGGTGATCATCTACGAGGCGCCGGAGCGCGTGATCCCGTCTCTCGAGGACGCGCGCGAAGCGTTTGGCGATGCCGAACTGACCGTCGCGCGCGAGCTGACCAAGATGCACGAGGAGATCGTCAGCGGAACCATCGACTCGATCCTGGAGACGCTCCGCGGCCGCGACAGCATCAAAGGCGAGGTCACGATCGTCCTCGGCTCTCCGGTCAAAGAGGCGCCTGCCGCTTCGCACGACGAGATCGCCGCGGAGTTCCAGCGCCTACGCGACAGCGGCATGCGCCGCAACGACGCCGTGAAAGCAGTCGCGGAGAAGTTCGGGATGCGGAAGAACGAAGTCTACAAGCTCTTGATTTAGTGCCGCAGCACGGCTCGGGCGAACTTGACGAAGTAGTCGACGCCCGAGACGAGCGCAAACACCATCACGACCCACAGCGCGATGTCGCCGAGAAACAGGAACTCGCCGAGCTGGTGGCCGAGGATCAGGAGCGAGATGGCGACAATCTGCGAAACCATCTTGCTCTTGCCCAGCGGTGACGCCGCGATCGTGACGCCCTGCTGCGCGGCGATCGAGCGCAAGCCCGACACCGCGAACTCGCGGCCGATGATGATGACCACCATCCACGCCTTCGCGTACTGCAACTCGACAAGCGAGATGAACGCCGCCGACATCAGAAGCTTGTCGGCGATCGGGTCGAGCAGCGTGCCGAGGCGGGTGATCTGATTCCGCCGCCGGGCGAGATAACCGTCAAAGAAGTCGGTGAGCGCCGCAACGAGAAAGATGGCCAGGCCGGTGTACTCGCGGCCCGAGAACTTGGTCAGCAGGACGACGACGAGGAACGGAACGAGGAAAATGCGGAAAAGCGTGAGCGAGTTCGGCAGGTTCCAGATCTCATTCGACAGCTTTTCCTTTGGCACCAGCAGCAGGTTCGGGGCAACATCGCCGGGGGGGACGGACATCGGGTCTTTCGGTTCGTTCGCCGGTCCAGAATAGTCGTTTCGTCCAGACGTTGGAAGCATTCACAGTCAGGAATATCGATCCTGCGGTTGACATTCCACGTGCTGCATCTAGAATCGCCGACCACCCTTCCCGTGTGCGAAAGTGGCGGAACTGGTAGACGCGCTGGTTTCAGGAGCCAGTGGTTCACAGCCGTGGGGGTTCGAGTCCCCCCTTTCGCACCAACCCACCCCTTCTCACGGACCCGGCTGCTATACGTAGGTATCGTCCCCGATTTCTGGAAACCTACTTCAGGCTTACCCTTTTCGACCGACTACGGCGCAAACTGGTCAATAAGTGACGTAAGTAAAGCAGCTTGGGAAGTTATTGACGAT
>DASWBH010000209.1:0-15020 GCA_036390755.1 Thermoanaerobaculia bacterium | reverse complement strand
CGAGGCCGCGCCGTTATAGTGACCGGCATGAAACGCATGCGATTGTTGCTGTTCGGTCTTGCTCTCGTCTGCTGCGCCGGAATCATGACGGCCGAGGAGCGCGCGTTCGATCCGGAACTCGCCAAACGACTCGGCGCCGACGAGCGCGGCATGAAGAACTACGTGCTCTGCATCCTCAAGACGGGCCCGCACGACGCGGAGATCAAAGGAGACGAGCGCAAGAAGATCTTTGACGGTCACTTCGCCAACATTCAACGTCTCGCGAACGAAGGGAAGCTCGCTGTCGCCGGTCCGTTCGGCGACAACGACAAGTCTTGGCGCGGTCTCTACATCTTCAACGTCGCAACGATCGATGAGGCGGAGAAGCTGGTGATTCTCGATCCGGCGGTGAAGGCAGGAGTCTTCGTCCACGAAATGACGCCGTGGTACGGCACGGCTGCGCTCATGACAGTGCCGGAAATGCACAAGAGGATCGTGAGGCCGAAGGAATAAGGCTGGCCAGCGGGCCGACGACGCCCGTCACGGCATGCGTTCAGCGGATCCGCACGGCGCGGCGGCGCGCCGCGAGCGGCAGCTCCCACACGCCACGCGTCTCGGTTCCGACGTGCACGAACGCACCCGCAGAGTCGACCGCGATCGCCCGGATGAGCCCTTCCGGGAGACCGCTGCGGATCGACTGCCATGTCCGCCCGCCATCTTCGCTTCGCGCCACGTTGCGGTCCGCCGACGCGAGGAAGATGCGGTTTGCGTCGTGCGGATCGATGGTGAACGCCAGGACCGATTCACCGGGAGCGGGCTGCGGGAGCCACGTGCGTCCGCCGTCAGTGCTGCGTCCGAGGACGGTGGGTGCGGGTTGGAAATCAACCGGGCCGAGGGCGTAGAGGACATTCGGATCCGACGGCGCGAAGGCGATCGAAAACATCATCTTGAACAGAGGGGTCGGCGCGAACGACCACGTCGCGCCGGCGTCCGTCGATTTCAGAACTCCGCCTGGAGCCGTCGCGGCGAGCACGTTCGAATCGCGCGGATCGATCGCCAGCGATCCGACGGGCGCCGGTGGGACAAGCTGCTCCCACGTCCGACCGCCGTCGCGCGTCCTTTGAAGCACGTTGCCGAGAGCGGCGTAAAGCGTTCCTGGCGTGCCCGGGTCGGCGGCGACGGGGCCGAGAGCGAGGGTCGTCAGAATCGTCGTCCAGTGTCCGTCCGGCTCGAGCCTCTGAACGTAATTGAGGCCCTCGCGGTCCTGGTAACGCGAGTAGAGATCGTGACCGGCGCCGATGATGATCGACGCGAACTCGGTCGGCAGGGGATCGCCGATGACCTGCCACGTCGTGCCGAGGTTCCGGCCGGCGAACACGTGCTGCCGCGAACGCGCGTACATGTCGCCGCTCGAGGGGTCGGCGATCAACTCATTCATCGGCATCGCGGAGTTGCCGACGTTGAGGAGGGTCCACGTGTTCCATGGAGATCCGGTGCTGCGGAGCAGACCGAAATCTGTGCCGATCGTGAGCGTCGCCGACTCGGCGTCGAAGTGAATCGTGCGCACGGCCTCTCCCGCGGTTCCGGCGAGCTGGATCCAGTCGGTGCCGTTATCGCTGCGGAAGACGCCGTTGTCGGTGGCAAGAAACAGGCGGCCCGACGCTGAATCCGCGACCAGGTCAAAAAACTCGAGCGCGCGGATCGGCGGCGGGGTGATTCCAGTGATCGGTACGCGCGTCCAAGTCACGCCGTCGGCACCGGTCAGAAGCTGGTCATACCGGCTGGTTCCGATGGCGTACCGCTGCCCGCCCACTGCGGCGATCGACCCCCGCCGCGGCGAATCGGCAAACGACAGCGAGACCCACGTGCGGCCGCCGTCGTCGCTCCGATCGGCCCCCCACACATCGGAAAAGATCCACGGCTTGTACAGCCGGTCGGGATCGAGCGGATCGAGGATGATCGACTCGGTGCAGACCTCGTTCGTTCCCCGGCCGTCGCTGGTCTGTTCGGCGAACGTACGTCCGTTATCGATCGATTTCAGCAGGCCGCGACAGCGATCGCCGACGGCGTAGATCGTGTTTGCATCGCGCGGATCGATGACGAGATTTCCCGGATTCGGGTCGGCCGGAAGCGCGCTTGCCGTCTCCCACGTCGCTCCGCCGTCCTCGCTGCGGAACACGCCGTTCGACGCGGACGCGATCACCACGTCGGGAGCGGCCGCGTCGACGACGACGCCGGACGGCATGACCAGCGGACCGGTCACGTTCGTCCAAGATGTGCCGCCGTCGCGCGTGCGGAACACGCCGTCCGGCGCGGCGACGTACACGATGTCGCGGCTCGCCGCCGCGATGCGGAGGATCGTGCCGTTGAGAGGACCAAGTGTGGTCCACGGAGCGGCGGCCGAAGCGAAAGGGAGGACAAACAGCAAAAAGGAGATGACAGCGCGGCGCATGACGCAGTTTATGCGTCCGACTCTGCCGGATGTCAGTGACAGATCCGGGGCAATACACTTCCGTACATCCGGCACGGTGTCACAGCTCGTAGCTCAGTGCGGGGGCGGCGCATTCCGCCAAAGTGATGCGCGTGCCGCCTGCGCCATCGAGCGCGGCTTCGAGATGCGGCGGGTCGGTGATGACCGCGTCTCCGCATCCGGACTCGACGAACGACATGGCCGCTTCAATTTTCGGAAGCATGCTGCCGGCCTTGAAGTGACCGGCCTGCATGTAGCGGTGCGCTTCGGCAGCGGTCATTCGATCGATCGCTCGCTGCTGTGCGGTACCGAATGCAAGAAATACGTTCTCGACCGCGGTCGAGATCACCAAGAGATCGGCGCCAAGCTGGCGCGCAAGAAGACTCGACGCGAGATCCTTGTCGATGACCGCTTCCGCGCCGCGGACGCCGCCAGCCGGATCCTCGACAACGGCAATGCCGCCGCCGCCCGCCGCGATCACGACGAAGCCGCGGTCGAGCAGCGCGCGAATCGCGTCGACTTCGAGAATCTTTGTGGGACGTGGTGACGCGACAACGCGCCGCCACCCGCGTCCGGCGTCTTCTACGACATTCCATCGATCGATTCGGCGGTGATGCTCCGCTTCTTCCTTCGTGAGAAATGAGCCGATCGGTTTGTCGGGTGCGAGGAACGCCCGATCGTTGGCGTCGACGAGAGACATCGTCACGATGCTGACGGCAGTCCGCACGACGTTGAGCCGGCGAAACTCGTTCGCCAGCGCAAGCTGGATGTGGTAGCCGATTCCACCCTGCGTTCCGGCGACACATGAATCGAGCGGCAGCGACGGCACTTCACCCGATGCGAGCTCCGACCGTCGCAACGTGAAGCCGACCTGCGGTCCGTTGCCGTGCGTGATCACGAGACGGAGATCGGGATCGCGAAGAAGAGGGGCGATATGGCGGCATGTCTCGACACACGCCTGGTACTGATCGGCAATCCGTTCGTGCTGTCTGTCCTTGATCAGCGAGTTCCCGCCGATCGCAATGACGGCTGTTCTGGTCATGACGCTGTCTTGAAAAAGAAACCGCGCGGAGGTTGTCCTCCGCGCGGTTGCTATGTGCGCAAACTAGAAGTGCGCTTCCACTGCCATCACGAAAGTGTTCGTGCGCGGGTTCACCTGCGTGAACTGCGGCCGCGGTACGCCCGGCTCGAATGCGGGCACGCCGAACTTGTTGTCCCACAGCTCCCAGCCCGGCCCGATCATCCATGCGCCTTTGCGCGCGCCCACGAATGATCCTGCATCGAGCATCCAGTACGCGCGCACCAGCGTCTCCGGCATGCTCTGCACACCAGAACCGTCCTGGCCTTTCTTGCCGGTGTAGTTCGCGAAACCCTTCGCGGTCGTGTTCACCGGACCGATGGCGACGGGAATGCCCCACGATGCGCTGACCATGTAGGTCGGCTTGTAGGTCACGTTCACAGCGCCGCCGTTCTGCGCGGCGAAGCCGCCGAACGCGTTGTGGTTCCACTCCTGGTCATACAGCACTCCGAGGTTGAGGTAGCCGGGAACTCGGATGGAGAGAGTCGGTCCGGCGAAGATCTTGCGCGTCGACGGCGCGAACGTCGTGTTCTTCGTGTTGTAGTCGCCGCCGGCCGTGAACATGATGTCGTTGATCGGCCCGAACGACAGCGAATGCCGGAACACTTTGCTCAGCTTCAGATTGTGGCGGTAGCAGATGTACGCTTCCTGCGCGCCGTCCGAGTTGCCGGGCGATGCGAGGTTCGACGGGTCTTTCGAGTTCGACTTGAGAAGGTCGACACCGAACCAGTTCTGTCCATACGAGTAGCCCGAGACGTGGTCGAACGTGAGGATGTACTTCTGGATCGGGTTCACGTTGCCGGTCTCCTTGTACTGGTGTCCGGTCCGGAAGCCGATATACGTGTCGCTCCACTCCGCTGCATTCGCCACGAATGCCGCCAACACCACAGCGATCGCGATAGCCATGATCCGTAGAACTCTGAGTCTCATATGTAACTCCTTTCTTTCGGGGGCGACCCCGCTCTCTTATGCACAGGGATAACGTGCAGGCCGAACACAAAGCCGCTCGCCGTGTCGGCGCCGGAGGTGTGTCCGATCGCGCACAGTTGCTCGAGTGAAGATTCGAGATTCGAGATTCGAGATTCAAGAATTGAGCGACCGGCGAATCTCGAATCTCGAGTCTCGAATCTCGCTACGGCGCACGCGAGATCGATCAGCGGCTCGAGCCAGTAGTCGCGCAGCGCAAGACGCATGAACGAGGCGCTGATGTCGCTGGTGCGCTGCAGATTCGATTCGATTGCCGTCGAGATTGTTGCGAGAAGATGCCGGGCGCCGCGCGCGTGTGCGGCGGCGAGCAGGCCGCATACGAAGTCGTCGCCGGCCGGCGTGAGACCGCGACCGAATCCAATCAGCCATGACACCATGTCCGGCCATGACTGCGCAGGGAAGGACCTCCGCGCGATCAGCTCGTCGATGCGGAGGTCGCAGCTTCTGCTCGCCTGGATCGCAGCAAGCCGTGCGGCGAGGCACGGCGACACTTCATTCGCGATCGCCGGGATCGATCGGTGGGGTCGCCGCTGCGCAGTTGTCAGATCGACCGACAGGCGTGTCGCATCAATCGACAGCGTGTCGTTGCCGAGAATCGCCGGCGCGCCGCGGTCGATCGCGTACGCGGTGAAATCAACTGGTACGTCGACGGCGATCGCGTGCGGATAGACGCGACCTCCCGGTCCGGTGATGGCGATCATCGTTCCGCGATCGCCCACCGCGATGTTGAGTGCCGACGTGAAGACGGAATGAACGCGCAACGCGACCGTGCCGGAACGCAGTTCAGCCGACGCGGCGGGTCCGATCGTCGCGGCGTGCAGCAGGCGGCCGGCGGAATCAGATGAGCTCATCGAGAAGGTCCGCGATGCGAAGATCGCCGCCCGCCGGCGGCTTCCAGTCGACATCGATCACGTCGTAGCCGGCTTCGCGCAGGCTGTCGCCGAACGATCGAACGCCGACATTGACGAACACGGGCTTGCGCAAGGCTTCTTCAAGCTTGGTCTGCATGAACGAGCTCCTTTCGCTCAGCGAGTCGCCGCACGACGTCGAGGGAGAACGCTGCAGCCTCTGCGGCGCTCGCGAAGACGAGCACGCCGGCGTCCTCGAGCGCGCGCGTCTGCGCCGCGAAGTTCTGTGTGTCTTCATCGGTGCCGCAGACCGAGGCGACGAACACGATCGGCGATTGCTGCTGCACTTTGCGGATCGACGGCAGAAGATCGCCGGCCGGATCGTTCGACGCGATCGCGCCGAGAACGAAATCGAGAAGGATGACGGCGACCGACCGATCGGCGCCCTCGCGCTCGATGCGTTCACGCCGCAGCGTCGCGTCGATCATCGGATGCGGCCGGCCGTGCACAAACTCCTCGGCACCCATGTCGATGAATGAGTGCTCGAGGCTCTCATCGGGATTCGCGAGCTTCGCCATGCCGGGCAGCGGCTCGTTCGAACGAACGGCGATGCCCGCGTCGCGGAAGATGACCTGCGCCTGGTAGCACAGCGTTCCGCCGGCAAACACGCCGCGGATGTAGCGCCGCTCAGGACTCAGTTGGTCGAGCGCGCGCGCGAGCATTTCGTCGGAGCGACGCGCAGGCGCGGGATGCGACACGCCGGCCGCTTGCAGCGCGAGTGCGGCTGCCTCATCGATGGTCGCAGGTTTGCGGCCGCTGCCGAGAAGGCATAGCACGGTCGGCTTCGTGCAGCGCGCGAGGCGCTCCTCGATCACGCGCGCGACGTGCGCCGCCGGAGGCTTCGACAGAACGGCGATGACCGTCGTCGCGTCGTCGTTCTCGAGGACCTCGATCGCCGTGAGCGTCGAGATGCCGCCGATCCCCTCGGACAGATCGCGGGCGCCGGTCCCAATGCCGTGCGAAATGCCGGAGCCGGCGCGATGGATGAGACTCGCGAGCTCCTGCATTCCCGTACCGGCTGATGCGACGATCCCGATCGGGCCCCGGCGCACTGCGTTGGCGAAGCCGACGCCGGCGCCTCCGAGAAAGGAAGTGCCGCAGTCCGGACCCATCACGATGAGTCCGCGCTGCCGCGCGTCAGTCTTGAGCGCAAGCTCGTCTTCGACTGCGACATTGCTCGAGAAAAGGAAGACGTTGAGCCCCTGCTCGAGCGCTGCGCGCGCCTCGCGTGCCGCGAATTCGCCGGGCACGGAGATTACGGCGACGGATGCATCGGGCCGCGCTGCCACCGCCTCGGCGATCGAATGCCGCTGCGGCTGCGCATCGGCGATCGGGGTCGCGTGCGTGAAGAACTGCTCCACGTTTGCGAGCACCGCATCCACCGCACGCTCATCGCCACTGACGGCAACGACAAGATCGTTCGGACCGGCCGTGTCGAAGCCGGCATCGCCTGCGTAACCGATCTTCGTCAGCGACTTTCGATTCGCCTCGGTGGCGAGAACGGCCGACGCGTCGCTGATACCGGGCTGCGCGGCGATGCGCCGCGCCACCTGCATCAGAAAGACCGAATCAAAGTATCTGTTCTTTCGGACGACGGTTTTTCGGACCACGCGTCACTCCTCTCGCGAAAACGAGTCAGTGCCTTCGTGAAGCATTCGAGCGGCGGGCGGACGATGCCGCCGCCGATGATTCCGTGTCCCGGCTCCTTGTGCGCGATCGCGGTGTCGATCACCGGGACGACGTTCGTCTGCACGACTTTGCGGATGTCGATGCCGACGGCAGTTCCCTGGAAGTTCAGAGCAGGGATCAGATAATCGGGGCTGGTGCCGACGCAGATCGAATGCATCTCGCGGCTGAACGCGAGCGCCTGCTCGGCCGTGCCGCCCGTGAAATTCAGAATTCCCGGCGCGCCGCCGATCACGAATCCGCCCCAGCCCACCGTCTCAGTGATCGCCGAGTCACCCATATCGAGTCCCGCGTCTTCTTCACGCGAGCCGGGCAGAAGCAATCCGTTCACGCGTGGCGCGGGAGCGGTGAACCATTCGCCATCGAGCGCGCTGACCTGAATGCCGAAGTCCGTTCCGTTGCGCGACATCGCGGTCACGACGGTGCTGCCTTCGATTCCGCGCGCCGGGTCGACGGCTGCTTTTGCCGCGGCCATCGAAAGGCCAAGGAAGAGGAACGGATGGTTGCCGATGTAGTAGAGCGTGTCGACGACGTGTTCCTTCGGCACGTCGCACGTCACCAGTACAGGCGCAATCGCGTTCGCGAAGATGCTCGACGCCGCGACGACACGGTTGTGCATCTCGTCGCCCATCATCAGTGCGCGCGCGACGAGCTGCTTGAGTGGGATGCCGCCCATTTTGCGGATCACGGCGCGCAGCGACGGCGCCCAGACATCTCGCCACTTCGCGAGGGCCTCGAGAGCGCGCGGCGAGTAGTCGCCGAACTGCTGGTAGCTCTCCACCTGACGGCAATACGCGACGTTGCCGAACGCTTTGTTCTCGACGACCCAGACCCACATGTTCGGCGTGATCGTTCCGGCCATCGGGCCGACGCTGCGGTGCTGATGATTCGGCTCGAGAGCGATCTCACCCGAGCTGAGCATTCGCTCCGCCTCCTCGGCGGTGCGCGCCCAACCTTCGAAGAGGCACATGCCGATCGCGGCACCTCGCTGTGCGCCGCACATCCGGTCCCACGTGATCGGCGGACCCGAATGCAGGATGAGGCGGTCGCGCATTCCGGGAATCACTTCAGCGGCTGGCGCGACATCGACGAGGACCGGATCTGCTGCCGTGATCCGCCGAAACGCCTCGGCATTTGCGGTGTTGATTCGTTCTTTCAGCGACATGGCTACCGCACCTTTCCGACGACTCCGTCGACGTACCAGCTCATGTTGCCCATCTGATCGGAGCCGACGGTTGCTCCGGGAGGCAGCACGAGCGATCCGCGGTTGTCGGTGAGCGGGCCGGTGAACGGGTTGAAGCCCTGCGCGACTTTCGTCGCCGCCTGATTCACGGCCTGCTGCACGTCGGCCGGCACGGACGCGCCGAACGGCGCGATCGCGACCATCTGGCCGAGTCCCTTGTAGACGGCCTCACCGCGGAAACGTCCCGCGATGACATCGTTCGCCAACTGTTTGAAGTACGGCGTCCAGGTGAAGCCGATGCCGGTGATCCACCCTTTCGGCGCGAGCGCTCGCGCGTCGACCGACTGGAAGCCGATCGACATTGCGCCGCGGGCCTCGACGGTCTGAATCACCGTGGCGGGCGAGTCGACATGCATCGCCACGACGTCGCAGCCCTGATCGAGCAGCGCATTCGCGGCCGCCGCCTCTTTCGCTTTGTCCGCCCATCCGCCCGTCACGACAACAACGGTCTTCACTTTCGGATTGACTGACCGCGCTCCGAGCTGGAACGCGTTCACGTTGCCGAGCGCATAGCCGATCGGCATTCCGATGACGAATCCGAGCTTGTTCGTCTTCGTCATCTTTCCGGCGCCGACGCCCATCGGATACATCGCCGCCTGCGTCTGTCCGAAGAAGACGCCGAAGTTCCTCATCGTGGCGCCGTCTCCGGCGAACGCGAACGAGACGTCTTTGTGGCGCTTCGCCACTTTGCGCGCCGAGTCGTTGTAGCCGAAGCTCGTGGGGAAGATCAGCTTCGCGCCCTGCTGGATCATGCCTTCCATGACACGTTCGGACTCGCCGGTCTCCGGCACGTTCTCGACTTCGACCAGCTTCACGCCTGGGATGTCTTTGGCGACTTGCGTGAGCGCCTGATGGAACGACGCGTTGTAGCCGAAATCATTGATCGAGCCGACATAGACAGCGCCGATGATGAGCCGCGTCTGTTGCGCGTCGACCGGCGCGACTACGAGGAAGACGGCGACGATCACCGCTGTGATGACGATCCCGAGTTTGTGTTTCACGAATTGACCTCCAATCGAGTCATTCCATTGCGTAGGCGGTTCGGCCGAGGTACGCCGGTGCGGCGAGACGCCGCGAACCACCCCAGAGGAGAAGAATCAGCAGCGTCAGGATGTACGGCGACATCTCGAGGATGAACGGCGAGATGAGCGACCCGCGCGCCTGAATCTGCAGCTGCAGCGCTTCCGCTCCTCCGAACAGCAGTGCGCCGGCGATCGCGCGGAGCGGATTCCATTTCGCGAAGATGACGAGTGCGATGACGATGAACCCGCGACCGGCGGTCATGTGCTCGGCCCACGTGTTCGTCAGAGATACGGACAAATGCGCACCGGCAACGCCGGCCAGCAGTCCGCCGATCGCGAGCGCCTGGTACTGCAGCAACGCCGGGTTCCGTCCTGCGGCGTACGCGGCTACCGGACTCTCTCCGACGGCCCGCACGCCGAGGCCCCATCGCGTCCGGAAGAGCGCCCACCACGCCGCGATCGCGACGGGGATCGCGACCCACGTGAGCAGGTCGTAGTTGAACAGCGTCGTCGACTTCACCCAGCGCAGGTCGGCGAGCCATGACGGACGCCACTTCGGCAGGCCATCGATGATCGCGCCGATGAATCGCGATCCGATGAGCGCGCTCGCGCCGAAGCCGAAGAACATGAGCGCGAGGCCGCTCGCTGGCTGATTCGCTTTGCGCGAGACCACAAGCCAGCCGAACAAAAGATTGGCAAGTGCACCCGCGATCGCCGCGGCGCCGAGTCCGATCCACGCATTGCCGGTTGCAGCGGTGACTGCGAAGCCGGTCGACGCGCCGATGAGCAGCACGCCTTCGAGCCCGAGGTTCACGATGCCGGAGCGCTCGACGATCGTCTCGCCGAGCGTGGCGTAGAGGAGCGACGTGCCGGAAAGAATCGCGCCCGCGATGAGTCCGAGCAGCAGCGGTGTCGTCATTTCGCACCCCTTCGCGCCGACTGCCGCGCAAGCACGATGAAGAGAATCATCGCCAGCAGGATGTTCACGACCGCATACGGCACACCTTGCGTAATCTGCAGCGTGTCGCCGGCTGATGTGATGACGGCGAACAGGAACGCCATGAACAGAATCGCGAGCGGCCGTCCGCCGGCGAGCCACGCGATCAGGAATCCCGTGAAGCCATAGCCGGGCGACAGGCCTTGCCGCAGCCGCCCGGCAATGCCCATCGCTTCGCCCATTCCGGCGAGGCCGGCGAATCCGCCGCCGGCCGCAAGCGCGATGACGATCCACCGCGACACCGGAATGCCCAGCCGCTTCGCTGCCTCGGCGTTGCCGCCAATCGCGCGCATGTCAATGCCCCAGCGCGTCTTTTCCACGAGAAGCCAGTAGAGGATCAGCGCGACGATGGCGATGAAGAGTCCCGCGTGAATGCGCGTATTGAAATACGACGGCAGGAGCGCTGCCTCGGGAAACTGCGAGGATTGCGGATATGCGGAGGATTCGGTCGAGCGCCACGGGCCGAATACGAAATAGCTGACGACGAGCGGCGCGACGTAGTTCAGGAGCAGGGTCGAGATCGTTTCGTTGACCAGATGCGCCGCGCGCAGCACGCCCGGAACCGCAGCCCACAGCGCGCCGCCGGCGAATCCGGCCAGTGCGACGAACGGCAGAAGAATCCAGGCCGGCGCCTGCGGCATCGCGAACGCTGCCGCCGATGCCGCGAACGCTCCCATGTAGAGCTGCCCTTCGCCGCCGACGTTGATGAGGCCGAGCCGCGCCGGAAGCGCGACCGCGACCGCCGCGAGCAGCAGCGGCGTCATGCGCACGAGCAACTCGGAAAACCCGTATGCGTTCGCGAGCGTGTAGTGGAACGTGTCGATGTACGCCTTGAGCGGATCTTTGCCGGCGACGAGCAGGATCAACGCGAACATCGCCAGTGCCGCGCCGCCGATCGCGCTGTAGCGCACGGTCAGACGTGGGAGCGTTGCCTCAGACAAGGTGAACCTCCGTCGACCCCGTCATGAGGTGACCGACTTCATCCGCGGTCCAGCGCGCGCGCGCGAACTCGCCCGCGATCGATCCGGCGAACATCACCAGCACGCGATCCGCGACCTCTGCCAGCTCGTCCAGATCCTCGGAGATGAGCAGTACGCCGCTGCCGCGATCGCAGGCGCGCCGCAGAAGCTCGCGCACCGACGCGGCGCTTCGCACATCGAGGCCGCGCGTCGGATAAAGCGCCACGATCAGCTTTGGCGAATGTGCCATTTCGCGCGCGATAACGGCGCGCTGCACGTTGCCGCCGGAGAGCGTCGCGACGGAGCGGTCCAGCGGCGGCATCGGGAATTCGAGCGCAGTGAACGACGCAGTCATCGCTGACTCGAGCGCTCGCCAGTCGATGTCGAGGTGATGGTGGTATCGGCTCCCGGTTCCGAGCGACAGGTTCTCGCGTACCGGCATACCGGCGACCGCGGCCATGCCCAGCGGATCCTCGGGGATGAATGCGACGCCGTTCTCGCGGAGCCGCGCGATCGACCACGAGGATGCGTCCTCGCCACAAAACAACTTCGTTCCCCTGGCCAGTGGCCGCATGCCGAGGATCAGGTCGCCGAGCTCTTTCTGTCCGCTGCCGGAAACGCCTGCCACGCCGACGATCTCGCCGGCGTGGACGTTCAGATTGAGATCGCGCAGCGTCGTTTCACTGCCGGTCGCGTTCGCGCTGACGTTGCGCAGCTCGAGGATGTCATTCCGAGCGTAGCGAGGAATCTGGGGGCCGGGTGGCGCGATGACGGCGCCATGAGAAGCGCTGCCGAACATCTTCTCGACGAGCGTGTCGACATCGGCGTCGCGCTTCTCGAAGGTCGCGGTCACGCGGCCCTGTCGCATGACCGTGATGCGATCGGCGCAGCGGATCACCTCGCGCAGCTTGTGCGTGATGAAGAGGATGGCGTAGCCGTCCGCTTTCAGCGCGTCGAACACACAGAAGAGCGCTTCTGCTTCGTGCGGCGCGAGGACTTTCGTCGGCTCGTCGAAAAGGAGAACGCGCGCGTCGGCGAGCAGGAGCTTGAGGATCTCGACCTTCTGCCTGTCGCCGACGGAAAGCTGCCGGACCGGTGCGTGCGCATCGACGACGAGGCCGAACCGTTCACCGAATTCGCGAATCCTTTTCTCGACGTCGCGCGGATGGATGATCGCCGGCAGGTCGCTCAGGAACAGCGCGATGTTCTCCAGGACGCTGAGCGCCGGAATCAGCATGAAGTTCTGAAAGACCATGCCGATGCGGTGGGCCCGGGCATCGCGCGGCGAGTGCAGTTCGACGCGTGCTCCGCCAAGCAGAATCTCTCCGCCGTCGGGGCGCGTGTAGCCGTACAGAATTTTCGCCAGCGTGCTCTTTCCGGCGCCGTTCTCGCCGAGCAGCGCGTGGACCTCACCGGCGGAGAGCGTGAGGTCGACGTTGTCGTTTGCCTGCACGCGGCCGAAGCGTTTCGAGACGGAGCGGACTTCGACGACCGGCGCGTTCATAGCGGCTTCACCGCGAGGCAGATCTCGACCTCGTGCATCCCTTCCGGATCGGACTTCGGGTCGTTCAGGTAGATTTCGAGGCACGGGCGATCGTCAGGTTGATAGCCGCTGCCGGGCAGCCATCCGGCCATCAGCGCGTCCCACGTCTCGGTGTACTGATTCGGCCGGATGCGGACTTTCGCGACCGCGTAGGCACCGCCTTCGAGGCGCTGCTTGCCGATCTCGCCGCTGACTCTCGTGTCTTCCGGGACGGCCACCGCCGCGTCGAGCCGGAGCCGATGGGGATCGGTGATGTCCGGATTGTCGTGATGGACGCTGAGCACGCGGCTGAACGGTGTTCCCATCAGGCCGCGTGGTCCGGCCCATCGCGCCAGACGGCCGAACAGGTGCTCGAACAGTTTTGCGTTCTGCTGGAAGGGGCCCATGTGGCGGACGTAAGCCACATGCATCGGTTCGAAGTGCTTGACGTCGACTCTGAGTTCCACGGTCTGCTCCCGGAACGGTCCGAGGCCAATTTCTGATGTGGAATATCGGAGCGACGGGGCGGCGAGTTCTTCGCCTTTCTTGCGATCCGTTTTACAAATCTTGCGCTTCGCTCTCCACTCGCTCGCAGAGATGCGGTGAAGCGACTTGAACGCGCGCGCGAACGCCGAAGACGAAGCAAAACCGCATTCGAGTGCGATCTCCGTGATCGATTTGTGCGCGTCGTACGTCAGGTGCACGGCAGCGCGCTCGAGGCGGAGGCGAAGGATGAAGTCGTGCGCCGTCTCTCCCATCCATGCGTGGAAGAGACGATGGAAGTGATAGGGCGAGAAGCACGCCTGTGAAGCGAGAGTGTCGAGACTCAGCGGCGCGGAGAGATTCGCCTGGACGTAGTCGATGACTTTGTTGAAGCGGCTGATGTATTCCGCGCGACGAATCTCTTCGGCGAACGTGTCGATCGTCACGTCATGACGATAGGAAGCTTCGAAGGAGCATCAAACGGCGCGAGTCACCGCTCGCGCGTGTCACAGCCGAAGCGCAATGCAACGTGGAGTCGCGCTCGTGACGCCGGTCCAGCGCTTCCTTTCCATCGTCGGCGGCAGCGGCGAGATCGGCAGGGCCAGTCGGCTCGTTTGCTCCGCCTTACGGAGCGCCGCAAACATGGGCTGTATCGAGCTTTCTCCGGCTTCGGTCCGGAGATCCAAAACGCGAAACAGTGGAGAAGGCGCGACGTATACGCTGACGGAACTCGGCTGCGATGTTGAAACTCAGGTCCAGGGCCGTCATTGCGCTGATCACCGGATTTGCTTCCTGCCTGCTGGCCACCACGGCGCGTGCAGATCTCGCGACCATCGAGAGAAATAAGGCAGTCGCTCGTCGTGTCTTCGACGAGATCTTCAATCAGAAGCGGTTGCAAGCCGCTGAAGAGATCTACGCACCAGACTTCATCAATCACGGGCTGCACCGCCAGCTCTCGCTGGCCGAAGATCAGGCGTATGCGCGGAGTGAAGTGAAGGCATTTCCCGACCTGAAGATCACCGTTGACGCGATGGTCGCCGAGGGCGACTACGTGACGGTGCTATGGACGTTTCGGGGGACGCACACCGAGTGGGGGTACGGTGGATTGCCGCCGACCGGGACGCGCGTCGAAATGCGAGGCATCACGATCTGGCGGGTGACCGACGGCAAGCTTCACGACGAGTGGACGTCGTTCAACGCATTGGGTGCGTACATGCAGGTCGTGCGTCACCTCGCATGGCTTCTCATCGTCGTGCTCGTGACGGCAGTTCTCGTCGTATGGCAGTCAGGCCGCTGGTTCGAACGCACGCGACTGCGATCGCAGCGAACCGGATCGGCGTAGGCTCCGTGCTCGCCTCGCCCGTCTCGTCACCGTTCGCAAAAGCACCGATGACTTCGTCGGCTTCGGGGCCGTTCTGGCGGCGCATGCGCACGAGGGCGCAGACGCAAGAGAAGCAGGCAGGAGCGAATACCGAGGATCTCGCTGTGCCGGCGAGTCTAAGGCCGGACCGCTGGCGCCTCGCGCCACGGCCGCTGCGAAACGGATTTCACGGCGCGGACGAGGTCCTGCGGTGCAAATGGTTTCTTCACGTAATCATCGAAGCCTGCAGAAAGGGCCAACTGACGCTGCAAAGGACCGCCATATGCGGTCAGGGCAACGGCGGGAGTCCGCGACTTTTCGTCGTC
>DASWBH010000208.1:0-5438 GCA_036390755.1 Thermoanaerobaculia bacterium | reverse complement strand
GGCTCTTCTTTCAATTGCACGGATGATGTGCTCGCTCATGAATCCTTTATCGGTTGCCACTGCAACCAACCGAGATCCACGTCCAGTCGGGGAACGTCGGCGCTGCCCGAAACGTCTAGACCCTATGGCGCGAGCTCAACTCCCGTGGCCACGAACGACGTCTTCGTGTCCTTCAGTCTCACCGTGCCGAGGAGGCGGACTTTTTGGCCGCTGCTGTTGCGAGGCACCGTGAAATTCTTGAACGTCACATGCATGCCGGCCTTTCCCGATGCAGGCGCCACGTTCATCCAGCATCCCTGGATCCAGCAAACCTTCGCCACGATACCTTCGGTGACGACGGGCTGCAACGCGTCGGCGACTCGACCGGTGAGCGGCTCTTCTTTCAATTGCACGGATGATGTGCTCGCTCATGAATCCTTTATCGGTTGCCACTGCAACCAACCGAGATCCACGTCCAGTCGGGGAACGTCGGCGCTGCCAGAAACGTGTAGACCCTATGGCGCGAGCTCAACGCCCGTGGCCACGAACGACGTCTTCGTGTCCTTCAGTCTCACCGTGCCGAGGAGGCGGACTTTTTGGCCGCTGCTGTTGCGAGGCACGGTGAAATTCTTGAACGTCACATGCATGCCGGCCTTTCCCGATGCAGGCGCCACGTTCATCCAGCATCCCGCGATCCAGCAAACCTTCGCCACGACACCTTCGGTGACGACGGGCTGCGCCGTAAAGTCGCCCGGCTTAACCAGGATCGTGGCGAGCGGCACGTGCCTCGCTCCGGCCGGAATCGGTATGCCGCGTCGGATGACATCGTGGCCGAAAGCGGTCGAGACGATCAAAACAATCATTGCGCAGAGGAGCTTTTTCATCTTTCTTGCCTTTCGTTAGTCGGCCACGCGCTGCTGTGCCGTTTGGACGTCTTTCTGGTTCGGGTTGATACGCAGCGATGCCGCGTATCTCTCGCGTGCCTCGGCATTGCGGTGTTGCTTTTCGTAGATGGTGCCGAGCCAGTAGTGCGCGCGTGCAGTGGACGGTTCGTCTTCTTTCGGCTGATACGTGAGGTATTTCTTCAATGCCTGTTCGCCCGGCGCGAGAGACTCTCCGGTGAGCGCAGCGACATGACCGATCTGGAAGTACGCAGGCATGTACGCCGGATCAAGCTTGACCGCCGACTCGAATTCGGCGGCCGCCGCGCTGTAGTTTTTCTCCGTGGCCATCAGGTACACACCGTGCCAATAATGCGCACGGACGGAGCGCCCATCGGTCTTCAACATCTCCGCGTATTCGTTGCGCGCAAGATCGGGCCGATTCGTTGCGGTGTAAATGCGTGCATAGGCGCGATGCCCTTCGATCGCGTCGCGCTTTGCGATCTGGGCAGCCTGCTCTCGGGCCATCGACTCGCTTCCGCCCATCATCGCCGGCGCCATGGCGTAGAACTCGGCGAGTGACTGCCTCGCCCCGATGCAATTCGGATCGAGTTCCACCGCGCGATCCCATTCCGCTTTGGCTTTGCGAATGAACGACATTCGTTCCAACACGCCGGCCGTCAGCGCGCTCACCTCGTACGCATCGCCGAGCCGATGGTGGTAATCCGCAACGTCCGGCCGGAGCGCGATCGCGTGCTCGAAGTACTTCGCGGCCCGCTCTGGATCGCCGTGGTCGAGCGCGGCGCGTCCGTTCTCGTACACGGCCGCCGCGCTGTTCGTCTGCGCTTTCGCGCTTGTACACAATGTCGCGATTGCCAGCACAAGCACACTTGCGAGCTTCGGTGTCGCAGTGCGCTCCGGGGCACGTGCGGGTTGATCGCCGACACGAGCCGGGATTCCCTTGATCAGGAGCCACAGCATGAGCCACGCTTCGCCGAGCTCCGGAATCAGAGCCACGCGTGCCGCGATCGAGGTGTAGTCCGGCAGCATCAGCCAGATGACCGTGACCGCCGGATACGCAATGCCGTTGAAGAGCAGCAGCGTGCCGAGGATGCGCGGCACGAAGCCCGAGCGGCGGATGAGCACTCCGAGCGGAAGAAGCCAAAGCCCCCAGAAGATTGCCGCGATATTGAGGCCGGCGCCGTGCAGGCGTAGAAATATCATCGCCAGTCCCTGAAGCTGGGACTGACTCATCGCAACGAGCGAACCGCCACCCTTCAACAGCCAGAGAGCAGCGAGGTTGTTGAGGACATTGAACAGCGATACGGGAATGCTTACCAGGACGAGAACCACCATGGCGATGGCGTGTGAGCGATCGACATCGCGGAACAGGCGATAGAACGCCAGCACAAGAAAGATGAAGACGATCGACGAGATCAGTTCGGACAGAATGCTCAGCCGGAACAGCGTTTCCGAGCCGAGAATGTTGCGCGCGGTCGCCGCCGCATCTCCAGTCGCGATGAGTCTCGGCATGACGACCATGTAGCTGAAGAAGCCCGGGGCTGAGGCGAGAAGATAAAGGCACGCCGCGAAACGGCCGGGGTTGAGTCGACGCATATCGTTTCCTCTTGTGCGGTATGCTGCGATGCGTCACCTGAACGGCATCGGAACGAGTCGTTCAGCGAACGTTCAGGTTTGCGCCCTCAGAGTTCGGTCCATGCGCGTGCTCATCGTCGAAGACGAGGAACGGCTCGCACGCCACCTCGCCTCCGCGTTCGAAGACTCCGGATACGCTGTCGATGTCGCGCTCGACGGCGAGCGCGCAGAGTTTCTCCTGCACACGGAGCACTACGACGCGGCCATCCTTGACCTCGGACTGCCGAAGATCGACGGTGTGACGATCCTGCGGCGATGCCGTTCGGCGGCGAATCCCGTTCCGATTCTCGTCCTGACGGCGCGAGGATCGTGGCACGAGAAGGTTGAGGGAATTGATGCAGGCGCGGATGACTACGTCGTCAAGCCGTTCCAAATCGAGGAAGTGATGGCGCGCGTGCGGGCGCTCATCCGGCGCGCAGCAGGACAGTTGCAACCGGAAATCCGCCGCGGCGCGCTGACGCTCGATCCGCGCGCGGCCAAAGTGACGTTGGACGGTGCTCCCGTTCGTTTGACGAGTCACGAATACCGGGTTCTGTCGTACCTGATGCATCACGGCGAGCGCGTCGTCTCGCAGAGCGAGCTGACCGAGCACATTTACGCGCAAGACTTCGACCGCGACTCGAACACCGTCGAGGTCTTCATCGCGCGCCTGCGGCGCAAGCTCGGTGCGTCCGCGATCGAGACCGTGCGTGGCCTCGGCTACCGGATCGGCACGCCGTGATTCTGCGATCGCTTCGGGTCATCCTCCGGTCGCTGCGCGCGCGCATCGTTCTCGGCGCGCTTCTGTGGAACGTGGGCTTGTTCGTGATCATGAACGTCGTGACGAAGGTCGCGGCAAGGACGTTCCACTCGACGGGCGCGTTCGAGAATCTCGTCATGTCGCTGATCGCGACGTCGTGTGTGATCGCCAGCCTGCTGCTCGTCGGCGGCGGGTTGCGGAGGCTCGATGCGGTGCAGCGACGCGTGCTGGCGCTGCGCGCGGGTGAAGACAAGCGACTCGAGGCTGGCGATCTGACGGAGATCGAGCCGCTCGTGCGCGACATGAACGAGCTCCTCGATCATCGGGAGCGGGTGAGCCGTCGTGCGTTGGCAGCGGCGGGAGACCTCGCGCACGGTTTGAAGACTCCGCTGTCGATCGTTGCGCAGGAGACCGAACGCCTGGAGCGCGCCGGTCAGTACGACAGCGCGATGATCATCGCGGAGCAGGTGGAGCGAATGCAGCGGCAGATCGACTACCAATTGGCTCGTGCTCGCGCGTCGGCAGCCGGCATCGCGTCGGGAACGAGCGCCGAAGTGCGGCCCGCGGTCGAGCGGCTCGTGCGCACCATGAGCCGGATGCACGCCGGCAGGAATCTCGAGTTCACGATCGACATCGGCGGGCCGTTCGCCGTGCGATGCGAGACGCAAGACTGCGAAGAGATGCTCGGGAATCTGCTCGAGAACGCCTGCAAGTGGGCGCGCTCTGCGGTGCGCATCACGTGTTCACGCAGCGCAAGCGGCGTCGTCATGTCTGTCGATGACGATGGCCGGGGGATCGATCAGGCGAACCGTGAGCGCGTGCTGCAGCGCGGCGTGCGCGCCGATCAAGTGACGCCCGGCTCCGGCCTCGGCCTCGCGATCGTGAGCGAGCTTGCCGAGCTCTATGGAGGATCGCTCACGCTCGACACCGCACCGATCGGTGGACTGCGTGCGCAACTGGTCCTGCCTGCCGGCGATCGGTCATTCGCTTAGGCGTCGTTCACGACGGCGTCGTATGCGCGGCACGATCGGCAACGCCACGCGACATGTCGTACCTTTTCCCGGAACCAGCGCTCCACACCGATATCTGCGCGATTGGGCCGCTCGCCTTCGTCATTGTCGGAGCGCCATTCTGTCAGCGCACGCCGATCGGAGCACGGCGTCCGCGATCTCGTCCAGCGGCAGGACATCCTCGACCGCTCCGCACTCGATCGCGTTCATCGGCATGCCGAACACAACGCAGCTCGCTTCGTCCTGCGCGATCGTCGCGGCGCCTTGCTGTCGCATTTCGCGAAGGCCTGCGGCGCCGTCGTTGCCCATGCCGGTGAGAATGACCCCGACCGCGTTCGGCCCGGCCGCCTGCGCAACGGAGCGAAAGAGCACGTCGGCGCTCGGCCGATGGTGGTTCACGACCGGCGTGTCGCAGACGTCGACGACGTAGTGCGCGCCGCGCTTGCGCACGATCGTGTGACGGTTGCCCGGTGCGATGAGCGCGCGGCCGGGAGTGAGTTTGTCGCCTGGCTGCGCTTCTCTCACTTCGATTCGGCAGATCTCGTGCAGCCGGCTCGCAAACGCGGTCGTCAATGCGGCCGGCAGGTGCTGCACGATCACCATGCCCGGACAATCCGGCGTCATGCCGAGGAGGAGACGGCGAATCGCCTCGGTGCCGCCGGTGGACGCCGCGACCGCGACGATCTTGTCGGTCGTGAAGCGGACTTGCCGGGCGCCGCGCGGCGCCCAGGCGCGATAGAAGGGGATTGGCGCAACGGAACGGCGCAGCTGCGCGCCGGCCGCGCTGCGCACGATCTCGATGATGGTTTGCGACGAATGCTCCGCAACATCGCGCACGCCGAGCTGCGGCTTCGAGATGATGTCGATCGCACCTTCTTCGAGCGCGCAGATGCCGAGCTCTGATTCGCGGTCCTCCATCCCGGAGCAGATCACTACAGGAATCGGGTCGGTCGACATCAGCTGGCGTAGAAATGTGAGACCGTCCATGTGCGGCATATCGAGGTCAAGGATGATGACGTCGGGGCGGCGCCGCGCGATCTTGCGCATCGCGATGATCGGATCGCTTGCAGTGTCCAGCGTGAAGTCGAGCGCGCTGATCAGGATCGATCCGAGGGTCATGCGGACGACGGAGGAGTCGTCGACGATGAGGACGTGGATCATGCCGGTCAGTTC
>DASWBH010000207.1:0-10870 GCA_036390755.1 Thermoanaerobaculia bacterium | reverse complement strand
AGGCATTTACCCGGTGAACTCCTGCAAGAGAGGATTGGAACGCCGGGTAATTGTACGAGAAGCGGCTGTTACGGTTTCGGGGGCGACGGCTGGATGATGCATTCGTAGGGGGCAAGCGTGAACTTACTGAGGAAATGCTTGACGATCCGGACGATGCGCGTGCCGAAATCAGGCTGGCCGATGCCGCCATCCCGTTGCGCTGCGTAAAGCGACGGGGTCGAGAGAGAGAGAAGCAGCGCGACGGCCATAGCGGCGGCCGACTTCGATGCACGACGTTTCATTTACACCCCTCCTAGCGTGGCGGTGGCGCCCTCGTTCGAGACGAAAAGCGCCCTCCCAAGCTAGGGGGTGACCGAAATCGCTAAATCCCTACCCACCCCGAACCAAAAAGATCATGCGGGCGGAAGCGGAGCTGGAGCGAACAGAAGCGCAGGCTCGTCGGGCAGGCGTTTGATGTACGTCTTCACGTGCCAGACGATCTCCTGCGTGGCGCGCCGCTGTTCGGCCGCTTCGCGTAGGAATGTCAGCGCGGTCAGCGCGTCGCTGGAGTACGGGACGCCCGACGCCTCGAACTGTCGTATTGCTGCGCGGCAAAGGTCTTCGACTTCTTTGAAGTTGTTCTCGAGCAGGGCGAATTCGGCGAGATCGAGACCGGCGACAGCGGCTCGATCCACCATGCCCAGACGCTCGAAATCGGATCGTGCCGCGCGCATTCGACGCTTCGCTTCGTCGTGTCTTCCCTGTTCCGTCAGAACGACCGCCACGTTGTACCGAATTCGAGCGGCTTCAGTCTCATTCCCGAGCTCGTCGAACAGCGCCGCCGCAAGCTGAAAAGAGTTGAGGGCATCGGGGATTCGGCCAAGATTATATTGGCAGCCAGCGATGTTGTGGATGGTTCGAGCGCGAGTGTCGAGATCGATCTCCTGCGCGAACTGCTGATCGATATCCGTGAGGATCGGCAGCGCGTCGCGGAAGTTGTGCAGAAACATCAGCAGGTACGCCTCGGTCATCAGCGCCGAAGCCAGCCGCTGACGATCGCCGAACGCCGCGAAAACGTTCGCACTCTTCCGCGCAAGCTCGAGCGCTTCGTTGTAGCGTTCCTGGCCGCGGTACACGAGTGCGCGCACGATGTCGAGGCGTGCGATCTCGTACTCCGAAACGACGCAGCGGTCGAAAATCTGTTGCGCGGCCTCGATCGATTCGAGGGCACGATTGAACTCGCCGGTGTAGAACAGCGCGTACGCGTGCTGGCGATACGCCGCGCCGGAGAGCTGCAGAACGGCATTGGTTTCGTCGAGACCGCCGACGATTGCGACCGCAGCCGCCGCGGCTTCGATCGCGTCCGGCGGCATCGTGTCGATCTTCGATTCGGAGACTTCGATCAGACGGCGCGCGGCGCCGGCCGTTTGATACCGCTCATCGCGCAGAACCGTCGCCACCCACCACTGGCGCGGCGACTTCAGAAGCTCTGCCACGACATCGGCCGCGGATTCATGCTCGGCGTGCATCGCTTCAGCGATCGAGCGCAGCGACGCGGCACCGCGGGCCGCTTCATCCTGATGTGCCTCCCGGAGATCCCACACTGCTTCTTCGCCGAGGACTTCGACGATGGCGCGGTAGGAGTCGAGCGTGTCCGCGCACGACGAGCAACCGGCCAGGTGCGGGTCGCTCGAAATTGCATCCGCACCCGAGTGGAGCAGGGCAATCAATGCTTCTTCGTCGTAATGCCGGTGGACCATCATCGGTTCACACTCGTGATGTTCAGGTAGATTTCGCGGACCCGTTTCAGACAGTTGTGAATCAGCTTCTCCGCGTAACGCGTCGTGGTTTCGAGCTCGCGCGCCACGTCCGCCGCCGAGCGCCCCTCGAAGTAATGCAGCCACAACGTCTCGCGGCACCGCGGCTGGAGGTACTGCAGCGCCTGACGAACGGTGATCTCGAGCGCGAACCGCTCCGGAAGCGAGTGAGATACCGGATCGGAGTGCTCGACGAAGTTCTCCGGCAGCTGCTCGGACCTTCCCTGCGAGCGCCAGTAATACCGGCTGGCGTTGCACATTGCCGCGACCAGCCATGCCCGCACGTTCTCGATCTTCGTGCCCGTCTGGAGGAACGAGACGAACACTTCCTGCAGCAGGCTCTCCGCATCGGCGTCCGGCACGCGGAACTTGCGGCTGGCAACGGAGAGCAGGAGCGTCCGGTACTGCGTGTAGAGCGTCTCGACCTCAACCGCCCGCCCCTCCCGCACCTCGGCCGTGCCGTCCTCGATCGGGAGCGGGAGGACAACCGGAGCGTCTTCGGGAGACGCCGGTGCGCCGTGGAGAATATTCGGGTCGAGCAAAGTTGGCTGTTCGCTCCCACGGACCAGTGGGGGCGCTTTCTGCATTTAAGAATATCTTTAGGCGTACAGGAACGTACCACACTTACGTCAGAAAAACCTAATTTACGCAAGCGCGGCGCCCGCCGCGGTATCCTCCGCGATTCTATGAATTCCGAGCAGATCCGCAGTGACGTCGACCACCGGTGGGACTCGTCCATCGTTCCCACCCTCGAGCAGTACATCCGCATCCCGAATCAGTCGCCTCTCTACGACCCTAAGTGGAAGGAAAACGGGCACATGAACCGTGCCGTCGACCTGGCGCGGCGGTGGGCGGAGCAGCAGCAGGTCGACGGTCTCCGCCTCGAGGTGCTCGAGAGCGAAGGGCGGACTCCCCTCATCTATATGGAGGTGCCGGGCGACGGCCCATCCACAGTATTGATGTACGGCCATCTCGACAAGCAGCCGGCCATGGTCGGCTGGGAGGAGGGGCTGGGCCCGTGGACGCCCGTTTTGCGGGATGGACGCCTCTACGGACGCGGTGGCGCCGACGACGGCTACGCGATCTTCGCCTCGATCGCGGCGATCCGCGCCGTTCAGGCCCAGAGCGCGAAGCACTCGCGCATCGTCGTCATCATCGAATGCGACGAGGAATCCGGCTCGACCGACCTTCCGCACTACATCGAAAAACTCGCGAAGCGCATCGGCACGCCGCGGCTGATCATCTGCCTCGACAGCGGCTGCGGCAATTACGAGCAACTCTGGCTCACGACGTCGCTGCGCGGATCGATCGTCGGCAATCTGACCGTCGAGGTGCTGACCGAAGGCGTGCACTCCGGCGACGCCAGCGGCATCGTGCCGTCGAGCTTCCGCATCCTCCGCGTGCTGCTGGAGCGACTGGAGGAAGGCGAAACCGGCCGCATCAAACCGGAGTGGCTCTGGGTCGACATCCCGCCCCACCGCATCGAAGGCGCCGCCGAAACCGCCAGGATCCTCGGCGACGAAATCTGGGACAAGTTCCCCTGGATCGGCAAGATGCGACCGGTGACGAAGGAACCCGTCGAGCTTCTCCTCAATCGCACGTGGCGTCCGGCCCTCGCGATCACCGGACAGGAAGGCATGCCCGACCTTGTGCAAGCGGGAAACGTGCTTCGCCCGAAAACCGCGGTGAAGGTCTCGCTGCGGACGCCGCCGACTCTCAAACTGAACGAGGCGAGCAAGAAGCTCAAGACGCTGTTCGAGGAAGAAGTCCCCTACGGCGCGAAGGTGACGTTCGAATCAGAAAAAGGCGGCGACGGATGGGAGTCGCCGAAGCTCGCTCCCTGGCTCGAGAAGTCGATCGACCGCGCGTCGCGCGCGTACTTCGGCAAGAGCGTCGCGACGTTCGGCGAGGGCGGCTCCATTCCGTTCATGGGAATGCTCGGCGAACGCTACCCCGAAGCGCAGTTCCTCATCACCGGCGTCCTCGGACCTCACAGCAACGCGCACGGACCGAACGAGTTTCTCGACATCAACTTCGCAAAGCGTCTGACAGCGTGCGTCGCGCAGGTGCTGATCGACGAACGCTCGTCGTAGTCCCCTGTCATTCCGAGCCGCGTAGACGGCGAGGAATCTGGGCGGGGGCGCGATTCCACCGCCCAGATTCTTCGCGCTCTGCGGCGCTCAGAATGACAGCTCTCAATGGTGCGCGCCGGCGTATCGCTTCTCGCCGGCTTCGATCCGCAGCGGCAGCACGTTCTGCGGCGGGGGCAGCGGACACGTCGCGAACGGCGTAAATGCGCACGGCGGGTTGTACGCCTTGTTGAAGTCGACGACCGTCGTGCCGTCGGGGCCGGGATGCTTCGCGTACAGATAACGCGCCGCTGGATACGTGAGATCGCGGCTCGTCTGATCCTTGACGATGAGAAACAGATCGGGCTCGCCCTGCTCGTCGATCGGATCAACCCGATACTCCTTGCCCTGCAGCTTGAACACGAGCGCGCCGGGTGAGACCTCGTCGCTCGTCATGCCGAGGACGTTGGTGATCGGGATGTGTTTGGGCGGGTTGTATGGGACGAAGTGCGCAACGACGCGCCACTTCGGATCGACGGGGAAATACGCAAGACCCTTGAAGTGCACGCGCGCGTCGCTGTTCGCGTCCTTCACGCGCACGGCGTAACGATCGTTGCGCTTGATGATCTGGAATTGCGCCGAGCCGCGCTTCACCACCGTCGGGCCGTTCGGCGCGGTGTCGTCGATCAACTTGACCGGCGCCGTGACCGCCTTTCCATTGATCGTGAGCTTCGAATTCTTCGCCGGCTCCAGCGTCGTCTTCCCGTTTTTCAGAACCACGGCTCCGGCCGGACCGCCGGGAATCTTCAGCTCATTGCGGCCTTCGTTCAGCCAGTCGAGGCCAACCAGCGTGGTCCATCCGTCGGGCGATGTGAGGCGCGCCGCGCGCTCGTGCTGCCACTGAACGATCTCTGTTAAGTAGGCAGACGGATCGACCGCAACTGTCAGCAAAGCGAAAAGAACGATCGTCTTCACGGGCGTAGGATACTTCCGGAGCCGGGTTTCTTTCCGTCACGGCACGGTGTCCAAAGAACAGGCCGATCGAATGGCGAACGTCGCCGAGTTTCCGCAAAGGCAGCCCGAGCACGATGTCCGCGCACGGTGGGCCGACGAGCGCCAGCTGCTCGGCGCGATCCGTTCGGGCGACCGGAGTGCGGCCGAGGAGATGGTCGAGCGGACGTACGCGGCGGTGTTCGCGTCGCTCTTTCGACTTTGTGCCGACAGCGATCTCGCTGCCGACCTGACACAGGAGACTTTTCAGAAAGCGTGGGCCGCGCTGCCCGGTTTCGACGGCCGCTCGCAACTGTTCACGTGGCTTTACCGTATCGCCTACACGACGTTTTTGAACCACATCCGCCGCCCGCGGCGACTGAGCTCAATCGATGATGATGACGCGCCGGAGATCCGCGACGAAGCACCGACCGCCGAGCAGGTTCTCGCCTCGAGCGAGGAGTCGGGTCGGTTGCGCGACGCCGTGCTGGAGTTGCCCGAGGATCTGAGGTTCACCGTGACGGCGCACTTCTGGGGAGGGCTGGCGGTCAAGGAGATCGCTCGCATCGAGAACATCACCACGGTCGCGATTCGCAAGCGGCTGCACAAGGCGTTCTCGATGCTCGAGTCGATTCTCGACGAGGGATTGCGATGAATCAGAAAAGAAAAGCCGAACTGCAGCGGAAGTTGTCCATGACTTCCGTGCCGAGGCCGCCGGCCGGTCTAGCCGATCGGATCAAGGCGGACATTCCGTACGATCTGCGGAGCACCGAGCGCGAACGCGACCGCTTCTCCCGCTCCACCCGCTTCAGCCTCGGCGTCGCCGCATCGATCCTCGTTCTGATCTCGTCGGTCTACATCTCGGTTCGTCTGCTGTCGCGCAGCGAAAACGCGAGGTTTGTGTCGATGCCCGCGCAAGCGCCTGCGACGGTCAGCAAAGTCGCGCAGGCGCCTGCCGCGGCGCCGCCGGCGGAGGTAACGATCAACGTCGCCGAAAAAAAGAAAGACGCAGATTCATTTCGCGACGAAGTCCGGCGCGCTCAGCCGGCGAGACAGTACGCGCCGCAGGTAGTCGCCGAGGGCCGGCGCAAAATCGAGCAAGCCGAAGCTCAGAACGAACCTGTCGCGAAGCAGGCGGAGCGCAGCGTCGAAGGAGGAGCCGAACGCGGAGTGGTGGGTGGAGTGGTGGGCGGCACGCTCGCCGCGGCGCCGCCGCCGCCCGCAGCTGCCGCCGCCGCACCTGCGCCTGCACCGGCATCTCCCGCGGAAAGCGTGACGATCACGGCCGCCGCACCGGCCGTCCTGGGAAGAGCCACGCCGGATGCGAGCTCGGACATCGTGAAGAGCGCTCGCGCTGCAGACCTGGCGCTCGAGCCGCCTCGTGCGCTCTTCGGCATCTCCGTCGATCCGACTGCATTCGATCGCGTGAAGCAGCACATCGATCAGGGCGAGCGTCCCACGGCGGGCAGCGTCGACGTCGCCGCGCTCGTGAACTACTTCGCCGGCAGCGGACGTCCGCCGCGCCACGACCTGCGCCTCGACGTCGAAGCGTCGCGCGCGCCGCTCGCGCCGGACAACACCGCGCTGCTGCGCTTTACGATCGACACGCCGAGTGAAGCCGTTCCGCCGGGCAGCTCCTCGCCCCCGGTTGCGACGCGCGCCGAGCTCGAGATCTGGCTGAACAGTCAGGCCGTCGCGATGCATCGCCTGATCGGCGCGGAAGAGCTGAAGATGCAGGCCACGCTGCTCAAGAACACATCCGTCACGGGTCTCGTCGATCTGAAATTGAAACCCGGCGTGTGGCAGCGGACCGTCATCGCCACGCTGACGCTTCGCTATCGCTCGGTTGCCGACGGCAAGCGCCACACGATCACGAAAGACGTGCGCGCGTCCGACGTGTCGCGGACCTGGTCATCGGCATCGCGACGACATCGTCTGGCGACGCTCGGCGCGGTCTGGGGTGAGTCCCTGACAGCGGGCGCTCCAGGGGGTGACGTCGCGGGCACCGCGGAGAAGCTGGCAACGGAAGCGCCGGATGATGCGCGGGCGAGAGAGCTCGCCGCGGCCGCTAGCGCTTCTTCCCGCCTCCAAAGTTCCGGACCGACTGGAAGTGGACGTTGAAGTAGTTCGCTGCGGCGCGCATCGCGCGGCCGACGGCCCATTCGTCTTTTGAGGGAATCGATTCCAGCCCCGCGCGCATGTGTGCCGGCAGTTTGCTCCGGCACCTCCGGCAGAGCGCGTTGCCGATGGTCTTGTCGAAATCGCACCGCGGACAGCGCTTTCGGTTTGCCAGTCCCGCAAGCTCTTCCCTGGTCATGTGCATCAGTTCTTTCTCCGGCTCAGCGATTCTCGCACAGCTCGTTTCCAGTTACGTGAGCACTCGCAAAAACGTCGCCCGAATTACAATCCGCCGCTCGGAGGAAGAACATGGGTCAACGCGTCGAGTTCCCCTCGAACGGTCACACCTGCCAGGGGTATCTGTCCACGCCTGCGTCCCGCAAAGGACCGGCCGTCGTCGTAATTCAGGAGTGGTGGGGCCTCGTTCCGCACATCGAAGATCTCGTCGAGCGGTTCGCGAAAGAAGGATTCCTCGCCATCGCGCCGGACCTGTTCCACGGCAAGACGACGAAGTCGCCGGACGAAGCCGGCAAGATGCTGATGGAGCTCGACGCGGACCGCGCGGAACGAGAGATCGCGGGCGCCGGAAACTATCTTCTGAAACGTCCGGAGTGCTCATCGAAGACTTACGGTGTCGTCGGCTTCTGCATGGGCGGCGCGCTCGCGCAATACACCGGGGCAAAGGAGAAGAACGCCGGGGCGACGGTCAGCTTCTACGGCGGATTCAGGAAGTTGGATATTAAATGGGAGCAATTATCAGGACCGATTTTACTCATTTATGCCGGAAACGACAAAAACGTATCGCCCGACCAGGGCCGTGAGCTCGAAAAAAAACTGAAACAGCTCGGGAAGAAAGTCGAGTTGAAGGTGTATCCGAATACCGATCACGCGTTCTTCAACGACACGCGGCCGCAGGTGCACAACGCCGAGGCGGCTGCGGACGCGTGGCGTCGCACGCTCGATTTCTTCCGGCAGCACATTTAGCGGATCACGTCGGCGCCGCTCATGTACTTTCGCAACGCCTGTGGAATCACGACCGAGCCGTCGGCCTGCTGGCAGTTCTCGAGAATCGCCACGAGCGTGCGTCCGAGGGGAAGTCCCGATCCGTTGAGCGTGTGGACGAAGCCGGTCTTCTTGTCTGCGGTGCGGTAGCGGATGTTCGCGCGGCGCGCCTGATAGTCGAGGAAGTTCGAGCACGACGCGATCTCGCGAAACGTGTCCTGCCCCGGCAGCCACACTTCGATGTCGTACGTTTTCGCCGACGCCGCGCTCATGTCGCCGGTCGACAGCGTGACCACGCGATAGTGAAGTCCCAGGCGCTTGAGGATTTCCTCGGCGTCGCTGGTGAGGCGCTCGAGCTCGTCCCAGGAGCGATCGGGCATCGTGAACTTCACCAGCTCGACCTTTTCGAACTGATGCTGGCGAATGAGTCCGCGCGTGTCGCGCCCCGCCGCTCCCGCTTCGGCGCGGAAGCACGGCGTATAGGCGGTGTACGAAAGCGTGAGGCGCGATGCGTCGAGAAATTCATCGCGGTGCAGATTCGTCACGGGCACTTCCGCGGTCGGGATGAGGTAGTACTGCTTCTCGCCGGCAAGCTTGAACAGATCCTCTTCGAATTTCGGCAGCTGACCGGTGCCGCGCATGGAGTCGGCGTTGGTCATGAACGGCGGCAGGATTTCGATGTAGCCCTGCTCGGCGTGCACGTCGAGCATGAAATTCATGAGCGCGCGATTGAGCTTCGCGGCCATACCGACGAGCACCGTGAATCGCGCGCCGGTGATCTTCGCGCCGCGATCGAAGTCGAGGATGCCGAGCGCTTCACCGACGTCCCAGTGCGGTTTGGGCGCGAATCCGAATTTCGGCTTCTCGCCCCACGTGCGCTCAACGCGATTCGCGGATTCGTCGGGACCGACCGGCACCGACTGGTCGGGCACGTTCGGGAAGTACAGCTCGAGGTCGTGGAGCTCGTCCTCGACGAGGCCGAGGCGGTCGTCGAGTTGTTTGATCTCGTCGCCGACGCGTTTCATTGCTTCGATCTGCGCCGACGCGTCCTGCTTGTTCTTCTTGAGTTGGGCGATCTCCTGCGAAGCGACGTTCCGCTGGTTCTTCAACGCCTCGACGCGCGCGATCGTGCGGCGGCGCTCGGCATCGAGCTCGATGAAGCGGTCGATGTCGACGTTCGCACCGCGGTTTTTCAGCGCGGAGCGGTATTGGTCTGCATGTTCCCGGAGGTATTCGCGCGCCAGCATGCGCGCGAATTCTACCTTCGCACGGCGCGCCGCTTCACCGGCTGCGGCTGCGACTCGATTCCGCCCGTGATCACGAGTGCGTAGCTCTGGCGCGAACCGCTGGCGATCGAGGTCGCATCGACGTTGATCGTGTACGTGCCCGCAACCGGCGCATCGAACGTGAGCCTCTCGACGTTGTTGATGCGATCGCGCTGGCCGGGATGGAGCGTGTCGTTGCCGAAACGGACCTCGCTGGTCGGCGTAGTCACGCGCAGGTCGAGATCGTTGACCAGCTCCGGCGTCGTGTCGCTCGCCGCGCGCACGACGCCCGGCGGATCGGTCCAGACGAGAACGATCTTCAAGGGGACGCCCGACGTGACGTTGATTTTCGTCGTCGCCGATTCGCCCTGCGCGAGTCCGCGCGACAGCGGGATGTCGTCGACGTGAAGCTTCGCGGCATCGCCGGGGAAGTGCAGCACCTCGTCGAGAATCGGGAAGCCCCAGCCCTGCTCGGCGGACGGAACGGGCTGCGCGGCCGTCGGCACTCCGCTGCCGAAGTAGCGCTGCGAAACCGGATGCGCTGCGGCGATCAGCGTCGCTTTCAGCAGCGCCGCGCTCGGCGTGAACGCGTTCAACGCGACAGCCGATCCGGTCGGATAGAAACCGTCGGTGTAGTACTGACGTACGAGGGCGGCCGCGCCGGCAATCGTCGGCGAAGCCCACGACGTGCCGCCCTGGAAGCTTGCGTCGCACGTCGCAGGATTCTTGTCGGTGTCGATGTCGCCCGCGTAGACGTACGCAGGCCCGACGACATCGGGCTTGATGCGACCGTCGCGTGCGGGCCCGACAAGGCTGTAGCCCGCGAGCACGCTGTCATCTTTGTTGTTGAAGCCGCGCGTGCCGCCGACCTGCAGCGTGTTCTTCGCCGAGCCGGGCGAAGAGAGCGAACTCGCCGGCGGCGCTCCCGCGCTGCTGAAGTTCCCCGTGTTGAAGACGACGAGCATGTCGGGATGCGAGTAGACGAACGCGTCGACGTCGAGCGCCGGCTGCGCGTAGCCGCTGGTCGGCGAACCGTGGTCGCCCCACGAGTTCGAGTGGATGCGCGCGCCCTGCTTGTACGCCTGGTCGAGCGCCGGCGTGATGTTCACCGGACATCCGATCCCGGGGCGGAAGGTGCAGTTGTCCGTGGCGGAAAGCCCGGCGTCCTGCACGATCAGCTTCGCGCCCGGCGCGATCGCGTCGCCGAAATCGTGGTAGATCGGCGTGCCTCTGTCCCCGACGGCTGATCCGGCCGCGTGCGTGCCGTGGCCCTGATTGTCGTAAGCGCTGTCGAGCGCCGGGTCATCGCAGTCGGGCCTGCCCGGGAACTGCTCGCACGAGTAGAGGAAGTCATACGCGATCACTTTTCGGCGCGAGTTGTCGACGTTCTCCCACGCCAGGCCGATCTCCGGCGAGCCGGTGTTGATCGGCGGGCGCGAGTTGTCGGGCTCGGCGAAGTAGCAGCTCTGCCAGTTGAGTCCTGTGTCGAGCACGGCCACGACCTGCCCCTCGCCATGGATGCCGTGATCGAACAGCGGCGTGCCGAAGCCCAGCCAGCCGCTCTGCAGCGAGTGGTAGGAGATCTCATTGGCGGACGCGGCCGTCGCGAAGACGATCAGAAGTGCGAATA
>DASWBH010000206.1:0-1669 GCA_036390755.1 Thermoanaerobaculia bacterium | reverse complement strand
TAGAGGAACTTGTGCTCGATAAAGAGCACGGGATCGTCGTCGCGGATGGCGCTCTTCAGCAGACCTTTCGCGTCGTACGCCGTTCCCGGCGACACGATCTTCAGCCCCGGCCGATTCATGAACATCGCCTCGGGACTGAGCGAGTGAAACGGTCCGCCGTGCACGCCGGCGCCGGCCGGTCCGCGCACGACCAGCGGGCAGGCGCGCCCGTACAGGTAGCGATTCGTCGCCGTGAAGTTCACGAGCATGTCGTACGCGCAGGTGATGAAGTCGATGAACTGCATCTCCGCGATCGGACGCATGCCCATGAGGGCCGCGCCGGACGCGGCACCGACGATCGCGATCTCGGAGATCGGCGTATCGATCACGCGCCCGGGGCCGAAGCGCTCGAGCAGTCCCGCGCTGGTTCTGAATGCGCCGCCGTAGCCGCCTACGTCTTCGCCCATGAGAAAGACGCGCTCGTCGCGGTCCATCTCTTCCAGCATGGCCGCGCGGATCGCGTCGAGATAGGTGATTTCAGGCATTCCAGTAACCGTCTCCGCCGAACAGACCCTTGCCGGCATCGCCTCCGTCCGGCATCGGCGAGCGCTCCGCTTCTTCGGTCGCGGCATCGACCTCCTGCTTCACGCGATGCTGGAGTTCTTCGAGGTCATGCCGCGTCGCGACGCCGCTCTCCAGAAGGACGCGGTCGTAGCGCGGCAACGGATCTTTCACTTTCCACTCGTTCAGCAGCTCGGGAGGGACGTACGCGGCGTTGTCGTGTTCGGCGTGACCTTTCATGCGGAACGTCTTCACCTCGAGCAGCGTGACGCCTTCGCCGCGGCGCGCACGTTCGACCGCCCGCCGCGCCGCGCCATACACTGCCAGCACGTCATTACCGTCGACCGTCTCGCCGGTGCAGCCGACGCCGGCCGCCTTGTTCGCGAGCGTCTCGAGTGCGCTCTGACGGCTCGTCGGCGTCGAGTACGCGTAGCCGTTGTTCTCGAGGACGACGACCAGCGGCAGCTTCAGCACCGTGGCGAAGTTCAGCCCTTCCCAGAACGCGCCGGTCGACGAACCGCCGTCGCCGATGAACGAGAGCCCGACCAGATTCTTCTTCTGCATGCGGCCGGCGAGCGCGATGCCGGCCATCACCGGGATCATGTCGCCGAGCATCGAGATCTGGCCGATGAAGCCGTCCCTCGCCGGATCGCCGAAGTGGATGTTCAGCTCGCGGCCGCGCGTCGGGCTGTCTCCTCGCGCCATGTATTGCTTGATGATGTCGCCCGGCTTCGCGCCGGCCACGAGCAGCGATCCAAGATTGCGGATGAGAGGCTGGACGACGTCGCCTCTGTCGTAATCGAGCGCGTACGCCGCCGCGACCGATTCGCCCTCCTGGCCGAGTGAGCGATACAGCCCGCCAATCACTTTCGACTGCCGGAACAGCGCGACCAGGCGCTCCTCGAGCGTGCGCGTGAGATGCAGGAAGTATGCGATCTCGAGCAATTCCTCTTTGCTCAGACCGTGCGCGTTAGTGGTCGTGGTGATCTCGGCGGTCACTGGTGGATCGAATGTCCGGCCACGTCCTCGGCCGCCTCCATGATTGCCTCGGAGAGCGTCGGGTGGGCGTGCATCGTCTTCGCGATCGACTCCGCGGTCGCTTCGAGCTCCAGGCCCGCGCAGGCTTCGA
>DASWBH010000205.1:0-6459 GCA_036390755.1 Thermoanaerobaculia bacterium | reverse complement strand
GGCCGTCCTTCCGCCCGATACTTCGCTTCGTAATTCGTCCGCGGCGGATCGTCCGGTCCGGGGATGCGCGTCTCGGACTGGAAATACTCCGCGATCAACGGCGCGGCGGCTTCGAAGTACTCGCGATGATCGGTCACGTAGATTCCGCTGCCGCCGTCGACGAACACGCGGCGGATCTCCGCCAGAACTTCGGCCCGCATGATCCTCCGCTTCTGCTCTCTCTTCCTCGGCCAGGGATCGGGAAAGTAGACGTGCACCTCGGCGACCGAGGCGCCGGCGAACATCTTCTGCAACACCGGAAACGCATCGTGGTTGATGAGACGGACATTCGTCAGGTTGCGCTTCGTCACACGGTCGCGGATGACGCGGTGGTAGTGCAGCGATTTCTCGATGCCGATGAAGTTCCGGTCGGGCCGCTCGGTCGCGGAGCCGATGAGGAAACGCCCCTTCCCTGACCCGATTTCGACGATGACGGGATTCGTATTGCCGAAGAGCTCGGGCAAATCGAGTTGCGCGAAGCCCGTCTCACGCGGGTTGATGACCAGCTCGGTCATTGTTCCAGATCGTTATAGAGCCGGACGTACGTGTCATAGCGCGCGCGATTGATCTCTCCGCGCTCGACGCGCTCCTTCACCTCGCAACCGGGCTCGTGGACGTGCACGCAGTCGTTGAAGCGGCACCACTCGGCCGGCTCGGCGAACTCCGGGAAGTAGTCGCGCAGCGAACTGCGGTCGAGGTCCCACAATCCGAACTCGCGGATTCCCGGCGTGTCGATCAGGTATGTCCCGTCGCCAAAATCGAACAACGTCGATGAAGTCGTCGTGTGCCGGCCCGTGCCGCGCTTCTGCACGTCGCGCGTGGCGAGCTGCAGGCGCGAGTCGAGCGCGTTGAGGATCGTCGACTTCCCCACCCCGCTATGGCCCACCAGTGCCGACGTTTTCCCCTGCACCTCGTTACGCAGCGCGTCGAGTCCCTCCCCCGTTTTCGCGGAGCACGGGATCACCGGAACGCCCAGCTCGCGATACGTGTCGAGTCTCGCGAGCTCGGTCGCGCGCGGCTCCGCATCCAGCAGATCGATCTTGTTCACGCAGAGCACGGGCTGCGCGCCGCCACGCCCGATCGCGATGAGAAAACGGTCAATGAGGCGCGGGCGCAGCGGCGGCGCTTTGACTGACACCACGTGAATGACCACGTCGATGTTCGCGGCGATGACGCGCTGCCGGTGCGCGTGCAGGGGATCGGGCCGCGCGAGCACGCTCCGGCGCGGAAGAACGTCTGTCACCTTCCACGCGCCTCCGTCATCCGATAAGAGCACGCGATCTCCGACCGCCAATTTGCTCTGCTGCTCAATGGCGATGTCCGGTGAGACCAGACACTCGATTTCGACGCCGTCCCGAAACACCCGACAGCGGCCGCTGGCGACCGAGATCACGACGGCGCCGCGCAATTCCGATTCACTCGAGGCCATTGGCAACTGAGGGCCGAATAGTCTTGTAGAATTCCATCATTCCCGGTCCGGACCTACAAAAATGGATAAAACTGAGAAGCAGTTTGTCCTCGTTGTCGACGATAACGAGCCGACGCGCACGCTCCTCACCGCGCTGCTGCAAAAGGACTTTCAGGTCGAGATCGCATCCGACGGTCTGCAGGCGATCGAAAAGCTGCGCACCAGCACCTACGCCGCGGTCATTCTCGATCTGCTGATGCCGCAGATGGACGGCTTCGGCGTGCTCGATCACTTGAAGGCGAACGCCCCGGAGATGCTGCGCCGCGTGCTCGTCGTGACGGCCGCACTGACACGGAACGAGCTGAATCGCGTGCATGCCTACGACGTCTGCGCGGTCATTTCCAAGCCGTTCGAGGTGGAGATGCTGCTCAATGCGGTGAAGCAATGCGCCGACGAGTGGCCGTCGCGCGGCAGCTTCATGACGAGCGGTGTCATTCTGCTTCTCGCCGATCTGCTCCGGCAGCGCCTGATGTGATCAGCCGCCGAAGCGGTTCAGCCAGGCCAGAAGCGGCGCGCCCGAGACCATCGTCGCCAGGGCCATCGCTTCGAACGTCCCTCGCCTCTTGATGTCGGAACATGCGACCACGAGCGCGGCGAGATCCTGCGGATCAAACGGCTTGCGGACGAGGCCGTGGATGCGCTGCGGATTCAGACGATCGACGACGCTGTTGTCCGCGCCGGTGAGAACGAGCACCACCGGCGGCGACTGCATCGAGTCGGTGTTCAGGACATCGAGCACGCTGAAGCCGTCCATGTTCGGCATGAGCAGATCGAGGAGAACGACCGCATAGGTCTGCTCGCGAAGAAGCGCGAGGGCCTGCTCGCCGTCGTACGCGTAATCAACGTCCAGTCCATGCCGGACGAGCGCGGCAGTGAGGATCTTGCGTACCTCGTCGTCGTCGTCGACCACGAGAACGCGCTTGTGCACGTCGCTCGTCATGCGTTCTGAGGCGGGCATACTGCGGGCCACGCGCCCGTCTGTCAACCTCAGCCGACCTCAGTTGGTGTTCGGCGCGGGTCGCTGGCGACCGGCACGGCCTTGCGCAGCGCGAGCTCGAATTCATTCGCTGCGACGGGCCGGCTGTAGAGGAATCCCTGCATCTCCGCGCAATCCTCGCGCTGCAGAAATCCGAGCTGCGCTTCGGTCTCGACGCCTTCGGCGACGACGCGCAGCTTCAGAGCGCGCGCCATCGATACCACCGCGGTGATGATCGCCTGATCGTTGGCATCGGCCGACAGATCGCGCACGAACTCCTGGTCGATCTTCAGCGTGTCGATCGGGAACCGCTTCAGGTAACTGAGCGACGAGTAGCCTGTGCCGAAGTCGTCGATGGAGATGCGCACGCCCATGGTCTTGAGCATGATCATCGTCGAGAGCGACACCTCCGCGTTCTGCATCACCGTCGATTCGGTGATCTCGACTTCGAGGCAGTTGCCGGGGAACTTCGTCTCGTCGAGCACGCGCGCGATCCGCGACGCGAGATCGCGCTGCTGGAACTGCCTCGGCGACAGATTCACGGCCAGCCGCAGACGTCCCAGTCCGAGGTCGTGCCATTGTTTCATCTGCCGGCAGCCGGTGCGGAGGACCCACTCGCCGATCGAGAGGATCAGCTCCGATTCTTCGGCGATGGGGATGAAGCTCTCCGGCTGCTGCACTCCCTTGACCGGATCGTTCCACCGCACCAGCGCCTCCGCGCCGACAACGCGGCCGCTCGCGATCTCGACGATGGGCTGGTAATGCAGGATCAGCTCCTCGCGTTCGACCGCCTGCATCAGCCTGCGCTCGAGGATCAGCCGGTCGTCGAGCGGCGGCGTGGTCGCGTACTGGTAGTTGTTCCGGCCGAGCTGCTTGGCCCGGTACATCGCGCGATCGGCGTTCTTCAGCAGCGTCTCGCCGTCGAATCCGTCGCCGGGGAAGACGGCGATGCCGATGCTCGTCGTCACCTTCAGCTCGTGGCCGTCGATCGTCACCGGCTCGCTCACGGTGTCGAGGATTTTGCGCGCGACGGTCGCGGCGCCGCGGCCGTCCGTGACGTCGGAGAGAAGCACCGTGAACTCGTCGCCGCCCATGCGCGCGACCGTGTCCTCCGCGCGGACCGCGCCGACGAGCCGCAATGCCACCGCCTGCAGCAGCCGGTCGCCGACGGTGTGGCCCACCGAATCGTTGACCGACTTGAAGTCGTCGAGGTCGAGGAACATGACGGCGACCGAACGCGCGGTGCGGCGCGCGTGCGCGAGCGACACGCCGATGCGGTCGCGGAACAGCAGCCGGTTCGGCAGGCCGGTCAGAACGTCGTGGTACGCCTGGAACTCGATCTCGTCATGGGCGTACTTGCGATCGGTGACGTCGATGATCGTTCCTTCCATGACCCCGGATTCCCCGTCGACCATGTTGATGTTCTCGAGGACCCAGACGGGCGTGCCGTCGCGGCGGCGCAGGCGGAGCTCGAGATTGGTGAGTGCTCCCTGAGTTGTCAGCTGTTCGAGCAGGGCCCCGCGCTCCGACTGGTCGAAGTAGAGCGAAGTGGCGTTGTGCTTGAGCAATTCTTCGCGCGAGCTGTAGCCGAAGATTCGTGCACAGGAATCGTTGCAGTCCAGGAAGCGCCCGTCGAACGTCGAGCGGTATACGCCGGCGAGGTTGCGCTCGAACAAGAGCCGGTATCGCGCCTCGCTCTCACGCACGAGGCGCTCGGCGCGATGGCGTTCCGTGATGTCGTGCGCCATCACCAGCCGGCGCCGCCGGCCGTCGGAGTCGAACTCGAATGACGAGATCTCGACGTCGATCACGGTTCCGTCCTTCTTCACGTGCCGGAACATCGCAGGGTTCACGCGGTCCGGCAGCTGCGCCACCAGCAGCTTGACCGACGGCACATCCTCCTCCGGGCGGATCTGAAGGATGTCCATCGACAGAAACTCGTCGCGCGACCAGCCGTAATGCTTCACCGCTTCATCGTTCACGGCGATGAAGCGGAGGGTCTCCAAGTCGTAGACCCACATCGGCAGCGGGTTGAGATCGAACAACGTCCGGTAGCGGTGTTCGCTCTCCCGCAGCGCATCCTCGGCGCGGCGGCGCTCGGTGTGGTCGGTCGCGGCATAGACCACTCCGACCGGCGCTCCGTCAGCATCGCGGATGTACGACGACGACGCAAGCACGTCGATCGGCGTTCCCCCCGCGCCGAGCCACACCATGTTCTGCTCGAAGATTCCGCCGCTCCTGAGCATCTTCCCGCTGTTCATGTCCGGATCGGGTTGCAGGATCTTGCGCAGCGGACGGCTGATCAGATCTTCGGGCGAGTAGCCGAGCATGGTGCACGCGGCGCGATTCGCAACGCGGATGCGTCCGCTCATGTCGACGAGCAGCACCGCACTCTTCATCGTCTCCAGGATCTGCGCCGACGCGAATTCGGGCGTCAGGTCGATCAGGTGATAGCGCCACAGAGCGCTTCCGCCGACCAGCGCGAACGCGAAGACGGACATGTAGCCGATCGGATAGACGTCGATGCCGGCGGCGGGCAGATAGTCGAGGAACGCGGAGAGCCCGAGCATCGTGGCGATCGTCAGCGCATGCGCGCTCTCCTGCGCCAGATCCTGGTACCGTCGCGACGCGCGCCACAGGAGCAGTGTCGCCGGCAGCATCGTCGCGAGCAGACATCCCAGGAGGATGGCGGTGAGTGGAGTGGCGACGGGGTAAAAACCCCAGGCGTGACGCCGGACGCCGCTCACGAAAAACCGATTCGCCGCAGCCATTACGCCGACCAGCGGGAGGCCGAGCCAGACCAGGACGGCGAGAGGACGCCGCAGCGAAGGGCGGACATTCCGGAACGTGAAGTGGAGCGCAGCCGCGGCGATGACGCCGATCGGCACGACGGCAAAGCGCGCCCACAGCGTCGCGATGCGCGCGTCAGGCGACGCGAACATCAACGCGGAACAGAGCAGCCACGAGGCCGTCGCCACCGTGATCGCGAAGAATGCGACTGCGGGCGCCGCCGTCCGGCCGCGCAGCAGAATCGCGATCCCGATGAGCAGGACGAGGCCGGCGGTAATTCCGTTAGCGACGGAAAGACCGGTCGGCGCATAGCTGCCGCTGGAGAGCAGTTCGTTGAAACTAGACAAGTCGGGCCTTTGGACGAGAGGTCCATGGTAACCCGACCGGCGTTAAGACCTGGCGTGCTGAACTGTCGCGCGGCGGGCGCCTCGACCTCAGTAATCCCGCTTCTTGAAGAATCCGCTGCGCTTAGCGCCGCCATCCTGATCGGTGACCTTCTTTGCGGCGAGGTCCTCGTCCACTGCGGGCGCGCAGACGTCCGGCACGTCGTCGATGACCTGAAGGTCAGAGACTCCGCCGCCCTCGCCGACGTTCCCACCCACCCAGTCACCCTGACTTCCGTAGCTTTGTGGCTCTTTCGGCATGCTCGTCTCCTCTGGAGCACCGCGCCACCTCGGGCGCGGCGCTCCAGATCACTGCACGCCGGCTGCCACTGGAGAAGGAGAAGGAAGAGAAGAAGGAGAACAGGAGGCGTTACGCGGTGCGCAGAGCGCCAACCGGCTGGCGCACGATGGCTTCTTCGCGGATCTCCGCGAGACGCCCGAAGGAGTAGGCGCCGGCAGCCATTACGAGATCACGCACCGCGACGTCGAAGTAGCGGCCGTTCGTCAGCAGAGCGAGAGCGATACATGTCAACCACGCCATCACGACGTAGGCGCCGTAACGCGTCAGGTTGAACAGGACGATGATTCCTGCGGCGATCTCGATGACGCCGGCGATGTGCATGAACGTCGTCGCCGAGAACGGCAGGATCGAGCGCACGAGCGGGCTGACATAGTCCTCCCACCGCGCCAGAAGGTTGAAGAATTTATCGAGACCGGCAAGGAAAGCCGTTGCGCCGAATGCAATGCGCAGCAGCCAGTACGTTGAGTTGAGCCGTTGATCCATGGTGTGTGTGTCCCTCCTG
>DASWBH010000204.1:0-8489 GCA_036390755.1 Thermoanaerobaculia bacterium | reverse complement strand
GTTGCGGATCGCTTCGAGCAGCTCGCGGCGCTTCACGTCGGTCCACGGATTCGTCTTCGACGACCACGCGTCGGTCGTCGCGAGGCGTTCGAGCTCCTGCAGCGCCTGCAGAAGAACGGGGATCGACTTCGACGGATCGCGAACGTCGAACGTGTCGTACGCCTGCTGTAGCAGCGCGCCGACGCGCTCGCCGCCCGGATAGCGCGACCACGTCAGGTTCACGCCTTCGAACAGATCGCCGTGCGCGGGATCGCCGCCGGTCTGCTTGAAGTAGTTGATGTTCGTGCCGCGGCGCTCCGCCGCGCCGAAGCCTTGGCTCTTGTGCTGGCTGCGGCTCTCGCCCGCGATCTCCGTATACGACCGTCCGAGGAGCGGGTTGTAGCCGCCGAGGTCGATGCGGATGTCATTGGCGAGCTCGGGCGTTTTCGGATCGAGCGGCCGGAACGAGAAGCGGTTCCAGAAGATCCGTTTCGGCTGCCACACGCTCACGTAGCGCAACTGCTCGGGGTAGCGCGCCGCATCGCCGGCGGCTTTGAACGCCTCCTCCGCCAGGATCGCTGACGCGGTGTGATGTCCGTGGCCGCCTTCTCCCGTCGTCGGAAATCGCGTGATGATCACGTCCGGCTGCACTTCGCGGATGACCCACACGACATCGGCGAGGACCTTGTCGCGATCCCAGATCGACAGCGTTTCCTGCGGCGACTTCGAGTATCCGAAGTCGAGCGCGCGCGTGAAGAACTGTTCGGCGCCGTCGATGCGCCGTGCCGCGAGAAGCTCCTGCGTGCGGATGATGCCGAGGAGCTCGCCTTTTTCGTTGCCGATGAGGTTCTGGCCGCCGTCGCCGCGCGTGCACGAGAGATAGGCGGTGCGCACGAGACGATCGTTGCTGAGCCACGCCAGCATGGCCGTGTTCTCGTCGTCCGGATGCGCGGCCACGTACAGCGCGCTGCCGACGACGGTGAGCTTCTTGAGCTGGAGCTGGATCTCGGAGGCGGTGCGTGCCTCCGCGACGAGCGGCAGCAGAAGAAGCGCGATGGCGAGTTTGTGCAGTTTGAGCATTCGCCGCGGAGGATAACTGACGGTAACCGGTAACGGGTAACAGGTAGCCGGTCACCGGATTCCGGATACGCTCCGCGCGTGCATGACGTAGCGATCGTGGGGGCGGGGGCGGCGGGCCTCACGGCCGCCATCTTCGCGGCGCGCGCCGGCGGGCGCGTCGTGGCGCTCGACAGCGCGAAGCGGATCGGCGCGAAGATCCTCATCTCCGGCGGCGGCCGATGCAACGTCACGCACAACGTCATCACGCCCGACGACTTCAACGGCAGCCGCAACGCGATCGCGAAAGTGCTCCGCTCGTTCACGGTCGAGGAGACGGTCGACTGGTTCGCGTCGATGGGAGTTCAGCTCAAGCGCGAGGAGACCGGCAAGCTCTTTCCGACGACCGACCGCGCGCAAACCGTCCTCGACGCGCTCCTGACCGAGGCGACGCGGTGCGGCGTGGAGATCCGGAGCGGCTTTCGCGTCGAGACCGTTCAGTGTGGTTTCTCGATCAACGCCGCGCTCGACGCGACGCGCGTGATCCTCGCCACCGGCGGCCGCAGCGTGCCGAAAACCGGCAGCGACGGCCACGGCTTCTCCATCGCCCGCTCGTTTGGCCACACGGTCACCGAGACGTTTCCCGGCCTCGTGCCGCTGGTCATCGAGCGCGCGCATTGGATCCGCGAGCTCAGCGGAACGAGCGCGCTCGTCGAGCTGACGCTGCGCGGCGCGAGCGGCCGCGTGCTCCGCCGCGAGCGCGGCTCGATGCTGATGACCCACTTCGGCATCAGCGGTCCGGTTGTGCTCGACATCAGCCGGCACTGGATCGCGGCGCGACGCGAGGGCGAGGCCGGGCTCTTCGCCAACTTCCTTCCGGACGAAACGTTCGACTCGCTCGACCGTCTCCTCATCGAGAGCGGCAGAGCGAATCCGCGCGCGACAGTCAGCAGTACGCTCCGCGGCCCGATTCCCGATCGCGTTCTCGATCGCATCGCACCGGCCGCGGTGCTGAGCAAGCTCTCCCGCGAGGAACGGCGCGGCGCCGCGCGCGACCTCACCGCGCTCGAGCTTCCGATCGCTCGCGACCGCGGCTTCGATTACGCCGAGGTCACCGCGGGCGGCGTGCCGTTGTCGGAGATCGATTTGACGTCGATGGAGAGCCGCATCTGCCCGAACCTCTTTCTTTGCGGCGAGATCCTCGACGTGGACGGGAAGATCGGCGGCTTCAATTTCCAGTGGGCGTGGGCGAGCGGACGGCTGGCAGGAATGGGAGCGGCAAGAGCGTAGTCGGAGATGGTGAGCGACACCGAGGCACAGAGCAGGCGACTGGCGGCGTACGTGCCGTGGGTGGTGCTCGCGGTGTTTCTCGTCATCACCGCGGTCGCGACGGTTTACGTCTGGGAGAACTCGCGACTCGCGGACCGGGCACGCTTCGACACGGCCGTGCAGACGACACGCGTCGCGATTCGCTACCGGCTCGAGACGTACGTCAACGTGTTGCACGCCGCGAGCGGACTCTTCGCCGCGAATCGCGCCGCCACGCGCGACGAATTCCGTGCGTACGTACGGCATCTGCAGGTTCAGCAGCGCTACCCCGGCGTGCAGGGCGTCGGGTTGTCTCTGCGCGTCGATCCCGATCACGTGCGCGAGGTCGTCGCCGATCTCCGCGCGAACGACTTTCCCGACTTTCACATCTGGCCGGAGTCGCCGCGGCCGGAGTACTACACGATCGTCGCGCTCGAGCCGCTCGACCGCCGCAATCGCGCGGCGATCGGCTTCGACATGCACACCGACCCCTCGCGCGCCGAGGCGATGGATCGCGCGCGCGACATCGCCGACGCCGTCGCCACTCCACGCTTGACGCTGGTGCAGGAAATCGACGCGACCAAGCAGCCCGGATTCCTCATCTACGTGCCGATCTACCGCGTCCCGGCGACTCCGGCGACGATCGAAGAACGTCGTCATGAGCTCTACGGTCATGTCTATGCGCCGTTCCGCGCGGATGACCTGTTCAACGGCAGCGTCGTCAGCACGCAGCATCCCGAGATCCGTTTCGCGATCTACGACGGCAACGAGCAGCTCTACGCGAGTCAGCCCGAGAACACGGCGCAGCCGCGCTTCACCGCGCAATCGTCATTTCCCATCGCCGGAAGAATGTGGACGATCCGCTTTGCGTCGGAACGGACCGGCGTCGGCGTGCCGTTCCTCGTCGCCGCGGCGACATGTCTCCTCGGCATGACGATCTCGTTCCTGCTCTTCGCGCTCATCCGGCTGCAGACGCACGCGCGCGCGAACGCCGAGCGCACCGCCGAGCGACTGCGGCAATCGGAAGCGCAGCTGCAGCAGGCGAACCGTGCCAAGGACGAGTTCCTCGCCACGCTCTCTCACGAGCTCCGCACCCCGATGACGGCGATCCTCGGCTGGTCGAAGCTGTTGGCCGATCCGCTCGACGAGGAAACGCATGCCGACGCCGTCGACGCCATCCAGAAGAGCGGCCGCGCGCAGGCGCGGCTGATCGAGGACCTGCTCGACGTGTCACGAATCACCGCCGGAAAGATGCGCATCGATCCGCGGGCCGTGGATCTCGTGCCGATCGTCGATGCCGCGATCGACGCGGTCGCGCCTGCAGCGGAGTCGAAGGGTGTCACGGTGCGGAAGCGCGGGCCCGACAAGCCGATGGTGGTCAACGCCGACTCCAGCCGCATTCAGCAAGTCCTTTCGAACCTGCTGACGAACGCGGTGAAGTTCACGCCGCGCGACGGCACGATCGATGTGGAGGTGCGCGATGAAGACGGTCAGGCGTGCATCACCGTGACCGACACCGGTCAGGGCATCGAACCCGACTTTCTGCCGCACGTCTTCGAGCGCTTCCGCCAGGCCGACAGCTCGACCACGCGCTCCTACACCGGTCTCGGACTCGGCCTGGCGATCGTGCGCAATCTCATCGAGCTTCATGGCGGATCGGTGAAGGCGGAGAGCGAAGGCGCCGGCAAAGGCGCGCGGTTCACGGTCCGCCTGCCGCTGCTCGATCCGGGCACGCGGCGCGAGCCTCAGCGCAGCGTCGACGAGCGCGGCGTGGCCGAGGCGCTGCAGGGCGCGCGAGTCGTGCTCGTGGACGATGAAGTGTCAGTGCGCAACTACGCCACGGCCGTGTTCCGCGAGAGCGGCGCTCGACTGCGCACCGCCGCCTCTGCGGCCGAGGCGCTGGAGCTGCTCGAGCAGGAGAAGCCGGATGTCGTGATCACCGACATCGGCATGCCGGAGATGGACGGGTACGAGTTGCTGCGCCGTATCCGCGAGTCGTTGCACGATGGAGTTTCGAGCGTTCCGGTGATCGCGCTGACCGCGTACGCCCGGCCGGAAGATCGCGATCAGATCGATGCCGCGGGCTTCGACGGATTCATCTCAAAGCCGGTAGAACCCGCGCCATTGCGGGCGGCCGTTGCTGCCGTGCTCGCCGCTGCCGTTCGTTCTCCTGAGAGCTGAGAGCTTGTTGACGGACTCGTAACCGGCGATTAGTTGACTAATCAACTATTGAGCAGTAATGTACGCGCACCTTGCCGAGCATCCAGGAAGAGATCAAGCAGAGCCGCCCCTTCCGCACTCGCTCGCAGGAAGCGGCCGTCGCCCTGATGCGCACTGCGGACATGGTCCGCCGCGCCGTCAGCGCGATCGTCGAGCCGCACGACATCACGCCGCAGCAGTACAACGTGCTGCGGATCCTTCGCGGCGCCGGCGACAAGGGACTGCCCACGCTCGAGATCGCCGAGCGCATGATCGAGCAGACGCCAGGCATCACGCGCCTCATCGATCGCCTCGAAGCGAAGGATCTCGTCTCGCGTCAGCGCTGCGAAACAGATCGCCGTCAGGTCTTCTGCACCATCACGCGCGAAGGGCTCGCTCTTCTCCGCAAGCTCGACGGTCCGATCCGCGACGCGGACGACTGGGCGCTCGCAGAGCTGTCCACGCGCGAGCTCACTTCGCTCGTCACACTTCTCGACAAGGCACGCACCGGTTTGAGCGCCGCTGTCACGCAGCGCCGCTCGAAAAATCAAATCAACAGCACCAGGAGGATTGGATGAAACTGTCCCGCAGCGTAGTGGTTCTCATCTCGTTTCTGGCGAGCCTGCCCCTCGCCGCAGCAGAGACGTTCAACATCGACAAAGTGCACTCGGCCGCGGAGTTCAAGATCCGTCACATGATCAGCAACGTCGGCGGCAGGTTCGGCGACTTCGCAGGGGCGGTGAACGTCGACCGCCGCAATCCGGCGAATTCGTCGGTCGAGTTCACGATCCAGACGGCCAGCATCGACACCGGCACCCCCGACCGCGACAAGGATCTGCGCAGCGCCAACTTCTTTGACGTCGAGCGGTTCCCGACCATCACCTTCAAGAGCGTGAAAGTCGCACCGGCGAAGGCGAAGGACACGTACGATGTGACCGGCGACCTCACCATGCACGGTGTCACGAAGCGCATCACCCTTCCGGTCGTCTTCAACGGATTCGCGAAGGATCCCTGGGGCGGCGAGCGCGCCGGCTTCGAGCTGAACACGACGCTCAACCGCAAGGACTTCGGCATCAACTGGAACAAGGCCCTCGATCAGGGCGGATACCTCCTCGACGACGACGTGAAGATCGCGATCAACCTCGAGACCGTGAAGAAGAAAGAGTAGTTCGAGGTCCTCGGTCCTCGGTTGGTGGTGGAAACCGAGGACCGAGGCACCGCGGACCGAGGACGTTTTTCACGCTGCTCCCGTCAGGTCCTCTTCCTCGATCACTCCCGTCACGTAGTTCCCGTTGAGCGGCACCGTGCAGCGGAAGTGCACCGGGAAGATCTCACCGTCCGCGGCGCCGAGGAGGCGCCATTGCGCATAGAGCGCCTCGCGCGACGGAGGCTGGTCGAACCAGAAGTACACGTGGCCTTCGACCGTGACGATCACCGGTTGCAGGCTGTCGAGCGTCGCGTCCTCCGACGGCGTGCAGAACCCGATGTGCTGCGCTCCGTTCGCCAGCACGAACTGCGTCGCGGCGATGAAGATGTCCTTCTCCTCGTCGGAGAGCTCGGCGTGATCGGTCGCGCGCACGGTTGCCACCTCGTCGATCTCACCCTCGTAGCGCCAGACCGGATGGATGCGCAGGTCCGCAGGCCTCAGATCGTGCAGCCGCTTCATTTCGTGATCTGCTCGAGCGCGCTCGCGGTCGAATCGAGCAGCGCCTTCGGCCCGACCGGCGCGCCGGTCGCGTGAATCATCCACAGATCCGGCGCCACGCTGCCGAACTTCGCCATGCGCTCGAACTCCGGTCCGATCGCCCCCGACTTGTCGATCTGCGCCTCGATCTGGTGCGCGATCAGATGTCCGACCGGATAGTCGGGCAGGTAGAGGAAGCTGTTGACCATGTGCGCATAGACGCCGAGGAGCGTGACGTCGCGGGTGTGGAAGACAGGAGCGTAGTAGCGGTTCCAGACGTCCTTCGCGATCTGCACGACCGCCGACTTCAGTTCGGCCGGCGTGGCGTCCGGATGGTCGTACATCCAGTGCCACATGCCCATGTCGACGAGAGCGACTCCGGCGATCTCGTACGTGTTCCAGAAGTCGTCGAGCGTCTGCAGCGCGCGCGTCTGCGCGGTCGGCTGCGCCAGTCCGAGCAACTCCAGATCCTTGTGCTGGAAGACGAACGCCAGCGCCTCGGTGAACGCGGTGTTCGGCACGCTGGAGAGCGTGTAGTAGTCGATGTTCTTCAGCGAGAAGACCTGCTCGACGTTGTGCCCCATCTCGTGCACGGCGATGTTGAAGCCCTTGTAGTCCATGCCGCCGGGACCGACGCGCGTGCGCAGATGAGGGTTGTCGCCGCGGCGCGACGCCGGCAGCGCGTGACCCGATCCGCGCGCCGGATCGACTTCGATGTTCGCGGCGAGATACTTCGCGCGCTCGTCCGAAAATCCGAGGCCGCGCAGGAGGTTGGGGATGTCGCGTTTGTAGGCGTCGGCTGTCGGATACCGCTTCCGCACGATCTCGTCGAGCTGTGCCTCGGAGTACGTGCCGCGCGGACGGAAGCCGTTGTACCAGATGTCGAACGGCTCGAGCGGACGTCCGAGGCGCTGCTCGATGAGGTGAGCGACGCGCGGGACGAGGGGCGAGGTCAGCACCTGCTGGAGCATGTCGCGCACGCGCGGCTCGGGAATCTGCCGCCCTTCGTCGAAGCTGCGCGCGATGTGGGTGGGCGCGGTGGGGGAGTAGGGATCGACCTTCTTCGCCGCGCGGAACGTCTCGAGGATGAAGTCGTAGCGCGATTTCCCTTCAGCCGGTTTGAGGTCGTTCGCGAACGGGTTCCAGTCGACGTTCGGATTGTCGACGACCTGCGGCGGGATCGACGTGTCGACGATGCGCTCCATCACGCGCGCGATCATGCGCTGTTTCGGCAGCGCTTCCGGCGCCGGCAGCGAGTACTCGGCCTTGATCTCGTCGCGCAGGTTCCAGTGCTCGAGGAGTCGCAGGTTCGCCGGGAAGAGGTGATGGCCCTTGTCGTCGACGAGATGCCCCGCGTAGATGTTGTAGGTGGCGACGAACTGCGACGCGTCCGCGCTGGCCTTGGCGATGGCGACGCTGACGTCCGACGGAACGCGTTTCGAGAATCGCAGTGCGAGTTTCGCTTCTGCCCATTGCCGCCGCGACCATGAGTTGCCCTGCGTCAGGCGTTCGTCGAGCGTCGTGAGCGGGAAGTTGAGCAGCACGACGAAGGCGAGCTTGTTTGCGAAGAGGTCGTCGGTGACGTGCGCGGACGGATCGTACGCGGCTGTGACTTCGTCGAACGGATAGATGGTGCCGAGGTCGAGGTCGGATTGCCATTTCCAGTCGCGGGAGATTTCGGCCATGTGTCCGTCGAGCGACTCGAAGACGAACTGCATGCGATTGAAGAGCGCGTCGAGCGTGGTCTCGTCGCCGGCGAAGTTCGTGCGGACGAATTCGTCGAATGCGTTCTGGTCGCCGTCTTCCGGACGCCAGAACTCCGCGACCTGTGTGATCCCGCGATGAATGCGCGCGCGTTGCGGTTCGCCGTACTTCGCGACGAGCGCTGATTCGGTGTTCGTCGTGAGGATTGCAGCCATTGCGAGAGTCGCCAGCATGATGCCTCTATATTCTGCCTTCTCCCCGCGGCGCGGGGAGAAGGTGCGCGAAGCGCGGATGAGGGGCGCCTGCGTGACGGTTTGCACGGGCCCCTCACCCGGCCTGCGGCCACCCTCTCCCCGCTTCGCGGGGCGAGGGCTAACGTTTCTTCGTCTTGTGCGTCGCCTTCGCGCTCCACGGATCGTCCGGCCAGGGATGTTTCGGATACCGGCCGCGCAGCTCTTTGCGCACATCCTTATATGTCGTGTTCCAGAAGCTGCGCAGATCGCGCGTGACCTGGACGGGCCGGCCGTTCGGCGCGAGCAGCTCGAACGTGACCGGAGTC
>DASWBH010000203.1:0-10175 GCA_036390755.1 Thermoanaerobaculia bacterium | reverse complement strand
GCGCTTGTCGACCCAGACCGGCAGTGACACGCCAACTCCAACCTGCCACATCGGACCTGCTTCGAATCCAGCGCGGTACATCGAGCCGCCGGTGATGCTGAGGTCGGGGAGGAAGTTCTTCCTGGCGATCTCCGTCGAGATCTGCGCCGAGGTGATGGCCTGCTGCGCTGCCGCCAGTTCGGGACTTCGGTCGCGAACGTCACCGATGACCGCTGCCGCATCGACTGCCGCGAGCGGATCGGGAAGATCCGCGTCGGGATCGATCTGCGCGCCCTGCGGCTGTCCAATCAGGCGGTTGATGCCTGCTGCGGCCGCGACGATCGCTGCATCCTGAGAAATGCGCGACTCATCGAGTTTCGCGAGCTCGACCTGCGCTCGCAGCACATCCTGTTGAATCGCCAGGCCGGCGGAATATCGCTGCCGGACCGTCTCCTCGATCTGGCGCGCCGTGGCGAAGTGGTGGTCGAGCAGATGCTGCAGGGCGTGAGCGAGGACGAAGTCGTACCAGGAGCTGCGCACGCGCGCTTCGATCGTGCGCGCCACGCGGCCGGTCGATGCGAGCTCGATTTGGCGCGACGCACTCTCCGCCGCGCGGCCGGCCAGCGAGAGTTTGCCCGGCCAGAGGATCGGCTGCGTCGCGAAGAATCCGACGAAGCTGCCCTCCATTTTTCCGAGCGAGAGGTTGCGGCCGTCGTTCTGATACGAGACGGAGAAATTCGGATCCGGCAATGCGCGCGCCGGCTCGATCCGCCGCTGGGCGGCCGCGACGGTCGCGCGTGCCGCAGCGATCTCCGGAGTCTTCGCCAGTGCCTCCGCGACGAGATGGTCGGCGATCGGATCAGCGGGCGTGAGCGGTCCGGATGCCGCCGCCGACAACGCCGCCGGAACGATCAGCAATAAAGCGACAAGATGAAGTCGCACAACTCGGTCTCCTTACGTGTGCGGAAAGGAAGGGCGGGAGACCGGGATCAGATGCGGAACGTTTCGTTGAGGAGATGCAGCGGAACAGCGGAACCAGTCGGCTGAGGTGCCGCTTCGAAGACGGAGAAATGACTCGCCGGAAGTGGTATCGCAACCGGAACGATGATCAGCGTTGCCGTTCGGACGGGCGCCTTCGCGGCGACGGCAAAGACTTCGCGGTCAGCGCTCTTCAGTGTCGGGTCGCAGTCGCTGCTCGACAACGGACACGCCGGCGTAGCCGCTTTTGCGTGCGTGCCCTTCGTCGATCCGTGATGGCAGCACGGCATGGTGCACGCGAAGAACGACGTGCAGAAGGGGAGAACAGTCGCCGCGGCAAACACGAGGAGCAGCGCCGCGCGCGCGATGTGCTGCGCGTTGACTCTCCGTATCGCGTTGCTCCAGCTCATGATCAGCACTCTAGATGATACGCAACGAAGCCCGGTGTGGTTCCGCACACGCGCACGTGATGCGACTCACGGTGGCATGCGACTGCTCCGACCTCATGATGCTCGGAAGCGAAGGAGCCCCATGCGAATTCCAGCCGTCCTGATTCTCGTCTTCTCTCTGGCCACTGCCGGTTCTGCTCAGATGATGGGTGGACGTCCGGCAGGCATGCGCGGCATCGGCGACGTCTCGTCGATGATGATGAGCGGCGACGGCATGGCCCTGCCGGTTGCGAGCGACGGCACGGTCTTCGTCAACCGGACCTCTGCGTCCAACGGCACTGAGATCGTCGCCGTACGGGCGAGCGGCGCCGAAGGATGGCACCACGCCCTCGGCGGCAACTCGATGATGATCATGGGCGCACTCACTCCGACGACGCTCGTCCTTTCGTCGTTCGGCACGACCGGCATGTTTCCGGCGCTCACGGTGAAGTCGCAGTTGATAGCGTTATCGATCGCGTCGGGCAATCCCCAGTGGACGCTTGACGTCGACGGCGTAGCGATGGGTGTGACGTCGTCGAATGACGGCGGCGTGTACGCCATCGTCGTCTCGGCCACGTCTGGGCCGATCACGCGCAAGCTGGTCTCGGTCGGCGCCGACGGCAGAGTGCGCTGGTCGATGCCTCTGAACTAGGCCGCTTCGCCGGCGGGCATCGCGAACGGTGTGCCCTGATGCCCCCGATCGCTCAGCCGCACCAGGCGACGTTGACGGCGTCAGGATGGTCGAGCAGATATCCGTCATCGTCGGGGTCGTAGTTGATCATCGCGCCGTCGAGCCGCGATGCAGCCATGTCGTCGAGTGCGACGCGGAAGCCGTTGATGTTCAGGATCTCGTCGCCGTCGTTCGGCGCGTCGGCGTAGCTCAGACGGTAGCCGCTGCCGCCGCATCCCGTCGTGAACGCGATCCGCAGCATGCGGCCGTCGAGATCATCGGCGAGGTGCTGCGCGGCTTCGGGGGAGACGGAGAGATTCATGATTGTCCGGTGCCGTGTACGATCCGCCATTCTGCGTCTTCGCGGCGGAACCAGTCGGCATCGAGCTTCAACAACTCCAGCTCGCGTTCGAGTTCCACAACATGAGCCCGCTTCACGGCGATCAGGTAGACCAGCAGGTGCCGGTCGACCGGCGAGACGGCACGGCTGAACTCGCCGAGCTTGCGCTCCATGGCCCGTTCGCGCGCGATCAGGAACTCCGTGGTCTCGCGATACGACAGGCTTCCTTCGAGGATGTCCTGGAACACGAGATCGCCGCCGAGCGTGACGGGCACGCGCGAGTTCGCCCCCGCGGCGACTTTCATCTCGATGAGATCGCGGTTTTCGCGCTCGTCGATCGCAAACTGCTTGAACGTCGCTGCCGTCATAGGATTCGGCAGGTTCTCGGCGAGCTTCTCGAACGTCTTGTACGCCTCGATGGTGTATTGGAACACCAAGCCGAGTTGCCGGGCCGTTAAAGTCGCCGACGTGTCGGTTGTTACGGTCATGCTTGCCTCACTCAATCTTCGCCACCTTCACGATGACGTCTCCGATCAGCTTCGCCTGACACGAGAGCCGATGCGGCGCTTCGAGCTCCTTGTAGGTCTCGTCCGGCGTCGGCGGCGTCAGATTGTCCCATCCTTCGATGATTTCGATCCTGCACGTGCCGCACGCGCCGTCACCGCCGCAAACGTGACTGACCGTCACGTCCATTGCGCCGGCGCATGACAGCAGACTGTTGCCTGCGGGGAACTCTGCCGATTTCTGCTCGTCAGCGAATGTGACTCGCGGCATTGGCGCTGGATTCTACGGCGCGGTGCGCCATATACGAACTTCGCACGAGCGGTGCCGACTCGACGTGCCGGAAGCCGAGCTCTCGGGCCCGGCGGCCGAGCTCGGCGAATTCGTCCGGCGTGTAGTAGCGGCGGACGGGGTGGTGGTGGCCGGTCGGTGCGAGGTACTGGCCCATCGTGAAGATGTCGACGCCACACTCGCGGAGATCAGAGGCGACCTGCAGGATCTCGTCCTCCGTTTCGCCGAGGCCGAGCATCAGGCTCGACTTCGTGAGCATGTCCCGGGTGCGCTCTTCGTGCGCCCAGTGCAGGACGTCGAGCGACCGCCGGTACTTCGCGACCGGCCGCACCTGCGCGTACAGCCGCGGCACCGTCTCGATGTTGTGCGCGAGCACCTCTGGTTTTGACGCGATCACGACGCGCAGCGCGTCGCGGTTGCCTTCCAGATCGGAGATCAGCACTTCGATGTTCGCTCCGGTGCGCGCGCGGACCGCAGCCACGGTGTCGGCAATGTGCGCGGCTCCGCCGTCCGGCATGTCGTCGCGGTTCACCATCGTGATCACCGCGTGCCGCACGCCCATGCGATCGACCGCTTCCGCGACGCGACGCGGCTCGTCGGGATCGGACGCGAGCGGCTTACCCTTTGTCACCGCGCAGAACGTGCAACGGCGCGTGCAGACGTCGCCAAGCACCATGAACGTCGCGGTGCCGGCGTTCCAGCATTCGAAGATGTTCGGACAGCGCGCTTCCTGGCAGACGGTGTTCAGCGCGAGGTCGTTCATCAACTTCGACACGGGAAGCTGATCGAGACCGCCCGGTACGCGAATGCGAAGCCACTCGGGGCGCGTGCCTGCTCGTCTGTTGATCGGTGCGCTGCTCATTTGCTAAGGCGGCTCTCGACGATCTCCAAGGCCTCGCGATCGTCCGTCCAGTGAATCCTTTCATACGCCTCGCCAAACGTGAACCAGCCATAAGAATCGTGCTCCTGCGAGTCGAGGCGGATGGGGATGCTCGAGTCGAATGCGGCGGCGAACCCGACCTCGCTCGCGATGATCGGGCTTGGGAATCGTGAGGCGAGATAATGCGACTCGATCATGAACGACTGGGTGATGCCGAGCGACACCGGCTCTGCGGAGCGCCCGGTCTCTTCGATGATCTCGCGCCGCGCCGTTTGGAACGGCGACTCGCCGCCTTCGATCGAGCCGGTGATCGGCTGCCAGAAGTCGCCGCGCTCGCGACGGCGGTGAAGCAGCAGCACGCGCGTTCCGTCGTGCACCACGATCTTCACGAGCTTGATCGTCTCACTCTTCAGCACGAGCTCGCGCTCGAACACCTCGGCGAATTTTGCGGCGAGCACCTGCCGCACTTCGTCGAGGTCGACGGGATGACCGACCTCGCGCGCAATCGACGTCACGCCGGTGCCGTGAAGCCCGCACGGCGTGATGAAGCGGAAGTGATCGAGGTTCGTGTTGACGTTGAGCGCCCACCCGTGCGATGTCACCCAGCGCGCGATCCGCACACCGATCGCGCCGATCTTGTTCGGGCCGACCCAGATCCCGCGTTTGCCGTCGGCGCGCGTCGCTGTGATTCCGTACTCGCCGACGGTGCGGATCAGCACCTCTTCGAGCCGGCTGACGTACTTGCGGACGTCGCGGCTGCCTTCGCCGAGGTGGAGGATCGGGTAGCCGACGATCTGGCCGGGGCCGTGGTAGGTGATGTCGCCCCCGCGCGTCGTCTCGAAAAAACGGACGTGCTCGCGGCGCAGGACGTCTTCAGGAACGAGGAGATTCGCGGGATCGCCGCCGCGGCCCAGCGTGATCACCGGCGGGTGCTCGAGGAGAAGGAGCTGGTCATCGACTTCGTCGCGCTGACGCATTTCGGCGAGCTTCTGCTGAAGCTTCAATCCATTCTCGTACGTGACGAGATGGAGCTGATGAAGATCGCAGCGCCGCATCGCAATGGCTATAGCGCCCGTGGCGAGCGGCGCATTCCCTTGCTGCGTTTCTGCAGCTGCGCGCGAAGCGTTGTCGCATCGCTGATCACACCCGAGTCGGTCGCCGTCTCGAGCAGATGGTCGAGGATTTCGATGGCCTTCTCGGTCTGACCTGCGTTCGCGGCGGCGACGGCCTGGTTGTACGTCGTGATCTGCCTGTTCGTGTCTCCCGTTTCGCGCAGCTTCATCAGCTGGCGCTGGAGGTCGGCCTTCGCATTCGGGTCAGGCGTGAGGTCGGCGACGTGTTTGATAATCACGATTGCGTCGTCGTAATTGCCTTTCGCGATCAGCCGGTTTGCGAGCGCAAGCTGCTCGCGCACGTACGCCGACCGCGCCGCAAAGATCGCCTGTGGCGTTCTCGCGCGCGAGGAAATCTCGTCGTACAGCTTTTGGGCCTCGTCACTCTTGCCGGACCGCAGCAGCAGCGCGTACAGATTCAGGGCGATGTCGTAGCGGCTCGGGCGCATCTCGCGTGCGCGCCGCAACGCGTCGACGCCGGGTGTGACATCGTCGTCAAAGAGGTAGCTCGTTCCGATGATCGCGTACGCGCGCGCGGCGTCGCCGCCGGCGGCAAGCGCTTCCGTCGCGAGCTGCCGTGCGCGACGGAACTTCGGCGCGTCGCTCGCGTCGACTTCGACCGTGCCCGTGAACGGACCGATGGCGTTGCCGAGGAGCGATTCGGCGAAGGAGAGCCGGACCTGCGCGTCGTTCGGAGCGACTTTCAGCGCGGTCTCGTACAGCCGCGCCGCCTCGTCGTAGTGTCGTTCGCGCGCCGAGAGCTCGGCGAGCGCCGCCATCGCACTCGCGTTTTGAGGCTCTTCCGCGATCACGGTCTGAAGGAATCGCGTCGCGTCGTTGCGCGTCGCCTCGAAAGATCCAAGGAACTTCGCGAGCTCGATGATGACGTCGGACCGGCTCAGCGGCTCGATTTCCGGCTCCTTCGCGTCATCCGGCAGACGCACCGTCTGTATCGCGGAAGGAGGAAGATTGCGCGACTCGATGACGCGCTCGATGATCGCCGGCTCGATGTTGAAGTGCCGCCGCAGCGCATCGAGCGAGCTGGCGCCGCGATCGACGTCGGCGAGGAACGCGTAGAACGCGGCGCGATTCGTCCGCATCATCCAGTCGACCACCGCCCATGACTCGCTGTAAAAGAACGAGGTCGACGCGATCTCCATCGATGAGTCAACGGCGAACAGATCGGGCAGGTGCATCAGCGGCCCCTGTCGCAGCAGAAACTGTGACGACATCGCTTCTCCCACCCGGACCGACCGGCCGCGCACCTGCGCCGTGCTGAAGTACTCGGCCACACCTTCCTCGAGCCAGAGCGGCAGACGCGTTCCGCTGTTCGCGAGGAGGTCGTGAACAAGCTCGTGGAAGACGCTGCGATCGCTCGAAGCGGTCCACGACGCATCGATCAGCATCGTCCCCGATCCCTCCGGGCTGCGGACGAACGCTCCCGGCGTGCGGTGTCCTAGGAGCAGATCGAAGTACGGCGCGGCCTCACGACCTCTCCCGAACAGAATCAGCCGCGCCGGCTCTGCCTCGGCCGTGAAATGCTGCGGGTCGATCTGCTGCAGCGCCGATGCGACCGACTCGAGCTCCGCGACGACCTCGCGCGTTCGCCGCTCGCCGGCGCCGCTCAACGCAAGAAAGTGCGGCGACCGCGCGCGCACCCACTGCTGCTTCGGCGACGGCAGCGGGATCTCGAACGTTTTGTGGAGCTCGCGGCCGCCGGTGACCGTCTTCGGAACAGGCGGGACGAACTGAGCGGGTGCGCTCAGCGCGACAAACAGGACGAGGAAGCTGAATCTGAGACGGGGCACTTACATCGTAAACTGCCCGGTCTCGATGACCGATTTCATGAGCGCCATGAATTGATCGGCGACCGCGCCGTCGATCAGGCGGTGGTCGAACGTCAGCGTCAGAATGCACATCGAGCGGATCGCGATCGAGTCGCCGTCTTCGCTCTCGATGACCACGGGCCGCTTGTGCACGCCGCCGACGCCGAGAATCGCGACTTGCGGCTGGTTGATGATCGGGGTGCCGAAGAGGCCGCCGAACACGCCCGGATTCGTGATGGTGAACGTGCCGCCCTGGACGTCGTCCGGAGTCAGCTTCTTGCTGCGGGCGCGCTCGCCGAGGTCGCTGATGCCGCGGGCGATGCCGAGGATGTTCTTCTCGTCGACGTGCTTGAGAACGGGGACGATGAGGCCCCAGTCGAGCGCCACGGCGATGCCGATGTTCATCTCGCGGTGATAGATGATGCTGTTCTCGTCCATCGACGCGTTGATCACCGGGAATTCGCGCAGACCCTCGATGACCGCCTGCACGATGAACGGCAGATAGGTCAGCTTCGCGCCGCGCTCGGTGTAGGTCCGCTTGTGCTCTTGCCGCAGGCGTTCGATTGCGGTGAAGTCGACCTCGAACGCGGTGGTCACGTGCGCTGAGGTCTGCTTCGAGAGGATCATGTGCTGCGCGATCTTCTTGCGCATCACCGACAGCGGCTCGATGTGGAGGTTCTCGCCCCCGATGAACTGGACGCGCGGCTGCTGCGGTGCGGCGGTGCGAGCAGCGGTCTCCGCGACCGGTGCCGACGATGCGGCCGCAGCGACTCGCGGCTGCTGCAGGAACTCGAGGATGTCGTTCTTGGTCACGCGGCCGGACACGCCGGAGCCCTGAATCTGGCCGATGTCGACGTTGTTCTCCTTCGCGATCTTGCGGACGAGCGGGGAGGAGTTCGTGCGGCGTCGTTCGTCGAGCGAGGTGAGATTGTCAGTATTGGTTGTCGGTTGTCGGTTCCCGGTTGTCGGGAGCTGGTTTGTCGTTGCTGGTTGCTGGTTGCTGGTCGCGGCTTGTGCGGGCGCGGCTTTTGGCTGAGGTGCAGGCAAGGGTGCCGGAGCCGGAGCGGGCTTCGGTGCGGGTGACGGCGCAGCCTTCGGCTCCGGTGCGGCGCCTTTCGGGGGAGCGGCGGGTGCGGGCTTCGGCGCTTGGGCCGCAGGCGCGCTCGGCGCGGCCGCTTCTCCTTCCACAGCGATCCGTGCGACGACCGAGTTCACGGCGACGGTCTGTCCTTCCTTCACCAGAACTTCCGCGAGCGTGCCCGCGGCAGGCGAGGGAATCTCCGCGTCGACCTTGTCGGTCGATATCTCGAGCAGCGGCTCATCGCGCTCGACCTTGTCTCCCACCTTCTTGATCCACCGCGAGACGGTTCCCTCGGCGATCGACTCTCCCATCTGCGGCATCAGAACGTCTGTGGCCATTGATTCGTAAGCTCCTCAGGAGACGCTTTTAATGCAACTGCGTACGACGAGCAACCTTTGCGCCGTGATCATCGTTTTCGCCACCGCGTGTACCTCGGACCGCCTGATCCGGCGCGTCCAGGATTTCCGCGCCGCAAATGATCGCGGCGATCTCGTCACCGCGCAGAGCTATCTCGCGCCGGACGCGCGGCAGTGGTTCGAGAGCCGGAGCGGAGAAGGCGAGCCGTACAAAGTGGGCGGCGTCAGCCGATGGAGTCACTGGGACGAGTACTTCCACAGCCGCAACTCGCTCACGAACTGGCGCGTCGAGGGAAACGCCGTCATCGCCGACGTCGAAGAGACCAACGATTTCATGCGAATGCTGGACTGGCATGCCAAGCCGTACACGATGACGTGGTGGCTCGACGACCGCAGCAGGATCACCGGCGTTCTGGTGAAAAGCAATCCGGAGGCGCCTGTCAGCCGACTCGAAGAGTTCAAGCAGTGGGCGCGCGAACATCATCCGGAGGAGCTGGCGTACCTCCTTCCGAAGAATCGAATTGATCCGACCGGCGACCGGCCCGAGCGCTGGCGCGCGATCCTGCGCGAGTGGCGCAACGCGTCGGGCCGGCCTACGGTCGAGTAGCTTTCGAATCGGGCGCGAGCTTCTCGACGACGTTGCCCTGCGCGTCGAGGAACGACAGGCTCGCCGCTCCATCGGCCGCGACTCTCATGACGATCCGTTGTTTGCCGCTGCCGTCCATCAGCGCGACGGTTGCTGCACCGTCCTCGCGCCGGCCCACCCAGACGCGGCGGCGGACGTCGGTGCCGCTCGGGCTGTCCGTCACCGACATGCCGGCGAATCGGTCCTCGCTGTCGTCGACCCCGATCAGTTGCACGATCTGGTTCGCTCCGTAGCGGTCGAACGACAGACTGCCGCCGGCGTTGACGACTTCGCCCTTCGCATTCCGCCGTCCTCCGAAAATGAGTCCGCCGTTCTCCGATCCCTCGTCGTTGTAAAACAGCACGCCGGCCTGAGGACGATCGAGCGGCTGCTCCTTGCCACGAACGATCACACCGGGAAGGCGCGCGTGATCGGAGATGACCATGCGCAGGGTGCCGTCCGGTTCGACGATGTTGATGCGATGCACCGTGACCTCGTCGAACGCGGCCGCCTTTCGCGTGGCGCCGAGGAGAAGGACGGCGGCGAGGACAAGAGTGAGCAACGCGGCATAAGCCGCCAGCAAACTTCGACCGAGCTTCATGGAACCTCCGGATCAGTAAGCCAGCAGCTCACGCGCCGCGGCGATGACTTTGTCCTTGTTCGGCAGGTAAGCCGCTTCGAGCGGCGGCGAGTAGGGCGTGGGGACGTCGAGCGAAGCGACGCGCTTCACCGGCGCGTCGAGGTAGTCGAACGCCTTCTCGGCGATGCGCGCGGCGAACTCCGCGCCGGCACCGCCAGTCAGCGGCGCTTCGTGCAGGATGATGACGCGGTTCGTCTTCGCGACCGACTCGAGGATCGCCTCTTCGTCGAAGGGGATGATGGAGCGGAGATCGACGATCTCGACGCTCACGCCGTCCCTCGCCAGCTCATTGGCCGCGTCGTCGGCGACGTAGATCATGGCGCCCCAGGTGATGATCGACAGGTCCTTTCCTTTGCGCCGCACCTTCGCCTTGCCGATCGGCACGGTGAAGTCTTCGCTTGGCAGGGCTTCTTTGATGCGACGGTAGAGGAACTTGTGCTCGATAAAGAGCACGGGATCGTCGTCGCG
>DASWBH010000202.1:0-6124 GCA_036390755.1 Thermoanaerobaculia bacterium | reverse complement strand
GCGTGCTGAAAGTCGGCGCCCGTCTGATCGTGCGCAACGACGTGCTGTTCGAGCGCGCCCGAGCGCTTCAGGATCGTCAGAACGGCCGAGCTGTTCTCGACGTGAATGAACGCGAAGTCTTCGCCATTCGACGTGGCGACGGGCGACTGCTGATCGCTGCGGCCGATGTCGAGTGGTTGGGGATCGATCAGCGTGCCATCGGTTGCGATTCGCTGGACAACGGTGCGGAACGAGTCGTTCACCCACAGGACGACGAACGCATCGCGGCTCGCAGCGAGCGAAGGTGGGAACGAGTTCGTGCTGGCGTCGGCGATCCGGACAGGCGGCGCGTCGAGGAACTCTCCGGCCGCCTTCATCCGCCGAGCGAAGATGGCTCGCCCGGAATCGTTGTTCGTGTCTTCCGACCAGACTGCCAGTGCGACATCAGCAGCGGTAGCGATTCGGGGCGTGGTCTGGCGCGGCGCGCTGCGCGCGAGGTCGAGCCGTTGCGCGGGTGCCGATGGAGGGCCGAACGCGCCGGCAATGCGCATGATCGGACTGGACGGAATCAGGCTCTCTTCGCTCCAGACCAGCAACACGTTCGCGCCGTTGCTCGCCATCGCCGGCTGCTCGTCGGAGATGTCGCTCGAAGAGGTGAATGGCGGGGCGGGAACGACCGAGCCGTCGCTTGTCACGACCGCGCGCTCGATGTCGTACAGCGGCGTGAACGCGGGGATCTCCATGTTCACGGACAGGAAGTTGTCGATCTTTGTCGTCATCTGCATCCACGCGACGACCCACGATCCGTGATCGACGGCGATCGAGGCGTCGCGGATCGCCGGCTCGGCCGTCGACGCGATCGGAATCGCAGCCGACGTTGTCGTGTGCGTGAGGATGCGGCCCACCAGGTCAGTCGCGCCACCGAGTGCGAACGGAATCGACGCGGCGGTGTCGTAGACGACGAGCGCCTGATCGCCATTCCCGGCGACAGCGACGGGATCACCGTCTTCGCTGCCGAGTTGATGAGGTGCGACAACCACATCGCCATGCGAGGACACGATCGCAGCAACGACACCGCGGCGTCCTTCGGCATCGCCGCGCCATGCGATCAGAAAATCGTCGCCGACTGGCGCGATGAGGCGCTTGTTGACGAACGAGCCGAGGGGGTGCTCGGTGGTTGGATGACCGTCGCGGTCGAGAGTCGCGATGGCCAGGCCGCCCTGCGCAGTAGCGATCGCCACCGTACCAGCAGCCGATGACGCCAGCGCGGGTGCATATGCAAACGACTGGAAGAGACGCTGCGGTGCTCCGACCAGTCCGTCGCGCGAGACCGTCGCAACGTACGAGCGCGCCGAGCTGTCCCACGCAACGAGATACTCCGATCCGTTCCAGATGACGGAAGGGTCGTCGGTCGACTGCATCTCCGCCGGGCTGACTTTCAGTGGCAACGCATCCACGATGGTGCCGTCCGCAGCGACGCGAACCGCCCGGATGTCGAACTCGGTCGAGTCGACCCACGCGGCGAGGAAGTCGGATCCGGAGGACGCAACGCTCGCATGCGTCTGGTGCGGCGCGTGCCGGATGAGCGAAGGCGTGCTGACTTCGACGTCGGCGTGCCCGGCGAGCGCGACTGCGGCCGTGGCGATGGCCAGGAAAGGGCGGAACATTCAATAATCTTATCGTCAACGCCCGACTGCTCTGCGTCGAGACTGCTGCGCGATGTACACGCCATCTTAGTGCCGTGAATGGCGTTCGGTTTTCCGACCGCGGAATCCAATCTGTTGGAGCAGGCGGTTCAGAGCGCATGCGCCGACATGCACGCAGCCGTTCCGCATCAATGAGTTAACCGCATTTTTGCCGCGGCACCCCTGTTGAATAAGTCCATCCGTCCACATGCGGAAATCCGTCCTGACGAACATCCTGATCAGCCTTCTCACGGCGATCCTCGTCGTCGGGGCGTTTGCCTCGTTTCAGCGAAAGCGCTCGTCGTTCGAGCGGATCGACTTCACGTTCCAGCGCCAGAACGGCGTCATCGTCGTCAAGACGGTCGACGCCGGCAGCGGCGCGGAACACGTCGGACTGCGGCCCGGCGATCAGATCTGGCTGATCGGCGACACGCCGTCGAGCGAAGTCGAAGGCGTGCAGAAGACGCTGCGCCGGATCGGCCAGCCGATTCCGATGGTGGTCGCGCGCGGGGGGCGGACGTTCACGATCACCTATCGCGCACCCGAGCTGAAGATCGACTACCCGTACCTGATCCTCAGCTTCATCGGGTTCCTCTATCTCGCGATCGGGCTGTTCACGCTGTTCCGCGGCGAGACGCGCGAATCGGCACTGTTCTACTTCGTCACCCTGCTGTCGTTTGTCGTGTACGTCTACACGCCGGCTGGCGACGTCGACTGGAGCTACAAGGCGTTGTCGCTCACCGAAGAATTCGCGCGGATTCTTCTGCCGCCGCTGACGCTGAACTTCTTCCTGCTGTTCCCGCGGCCGGTCATCCGCAATCCGAAGCAGCTGGCGTGGCTCTATGCGCCGGCAGCGTTGCTGATTCTGTGGAACGTCGACGTCTTCCTGTTCAACAACGCGATCGCGGTCGCGTCGCCGCGCAGTTCGCTCGTAGCGATCGACCGGTGGGAGATCCTCGACTTCGGCGTCTACTTCACGCTGGCGATGGTGGCTCTCGGCTTCACGTACCGCAACGCCGCCGCCGTCGGCAAGAAGCAGATCAAATGGATGTACCTCGGCATGGCGCTGGGGTTCCTGCCGTTCCTGGCGATCTACATCATCCCGTACCTGATCAAAGGCTCGGTCGAGCCGCTCTACTCGACGATCTCGATTCTGCCGCTGGCGCTGATCCCGCTGGCCTTCGCGGTGTCGATCCTCAAGTACAAGCTGTGGGACGTCGAGGTCGTGATCAAGGAGGTCCTGGCCTACTCGGTCACATTCGTGTTCGGTGTGATCGCGTTCTCGACGGTCAACCTCTTCCTGTCGCACGTCATCGAAGAGCGCGCAGCGATGGAGCGCAACTTCCTCGCGTTCTCGTCGGGTCTGTTGATCGCCGGCGTACTGATCCCGGTGAAGGGGAAGATCGAGTCGGTCATCGAGATGTTCCTCTACCGCGAGTCGTACCGGCACCGCCGCACGATGGTGGACTTCGCGCAGGAGCTGGCTACGTTCCACGACGTGCACGAGCTCATCGCGATGATGCGCGAGCGTCTGCGGACGACGCTGCACATCGAGAAGATGAATCTCTTCACGCGCGACGGGGCGACGCTGATCATCTACTCGCCGGAAACGGGAGTGCCGCGCCGGTCGGCGGCATCCGACTTCCCGTTCCTCCCGAAAGAAGGTCCGCTCGTGCTCACCGAGCCGCGCCTTCCGGACAGCAGCGAGCTTCCGTGGCTTCTGCTGAAAGCCGGCTATCGCTACGTCTTCCCGCTTCGCAATCGCGGCGAGCTGCAAGGGCTTCTGCTCCTCGGCACGAAGCGCGGCGAGGAACCGCTGTCGCGCGATGACCTTCATCTTCTCGGCAGCCTCACCGCGCCGGTCGCGCTGGCGATCGAGAACTCGCGACTCTACGGGCGCCTCCGCCGCCAGCTCGACGAGATCCGCGCGCTCAAGGAGTACAACGAGAACATCATCGAGTCGTCGTCGTCGGCGATCGCTGTCGTGTCGAACGACGGAACGGTGCTCACCGCGAACCGCGCGTTCTGGGAGCTGGTCGGCGCCGAGCACGAGGACGAACCGATCTCGACGCTCTTCCCGCCGTATGAGGAAGTTCGTCACGGCGAGCCGCGCACGGTCGCGACGACGTTCACGAATCGCGACGGCGAGTCGAAGGAAGTCACGGTGACGGCGAGTCCGCTGCACGCCGACGAGGCGCATGAAAGCGCTCGCGTGCTCGTGATCGGCGACATCTCCGAACGCGTGCGCCTCGAACGCGAGCTGCAGGAGAAAGAACGCCTGGCTTCACTGGGCCTGCTCGCCGCCGGAGTCGCGCACGAAGTGAACACGCCGCTCACCGGCATCTCGTCATACGCGCAGCTGTTGCTCTCCGAAACGGACCCGAAAGATCCGAAGTACAAGCTCCTGAAAAAAATGGAGCAGCAGACCTTCCGCGCTTCGAACCTCGTGAACAACCTGCTCGATCTGATCGCGAACCGGCCGCGTACTCGCGAGATGGTCAGCGTGCCCGAGCTCGTGCGCTCCACGATCTCGCTGCACGAGGACATGCTCAACGCGAAGCACATCAAGCTGCATGTCTCGGCAATGTCCGAGGCGCAAGTGCGGGGGAACTTTCAGGATCTGCAGCAGGTTCTGACCAACATTCTGCTCAACGCGCGCGACGCGGTCGCGCAGCATGGCAACATCTGGATCGACGTTCGAGCAGGAGAGGAACGAGTCGCCATCTGCATTCGCGACGACGGCAACGGCATCGACGCGGCGATTCTCGACCGGATCTTCGAGCCGCTCGTCACGACCAAGCGGGGGCAGGGCGGCACGGGACTCGGCCTGGCGATCAGCAGACGCATCGTGAACGCAAACGATGGTGACATCGCGGTCCGCAGCACGCCGGGGGAGGGAGCGGAGTTCACCGTCACGCTGCCGCTCGCTGTGCGATCGTGTCATGCTGATCGCAGCGAAGCGACGCAGGCGTAGCGTCCGGGCGCTGCTTCGAGACACTTATGCGCATACTCATCGTCGATGACGAGGAAGTTCTTCGCGACGTACTCGAGGCGGTTCTGCGCCGCGAAGGTTTCGACGTCGTTCTCGCCGCGAGCGGCGAAGAAGGACTGAACGTCCTCGACAACGACGAGGTCGACCTCGTGATCCTCGACATCATGTTGCCGGGGATCAGCGGCATCGACACGCTACGCGCCATCCGCATCGCCAATCCGAACCTGCCCGTCATCGTGATCACGGCCTTCTCGTCGATCGACGGCGCCATCGAGGCGATGAAGCACGGCGCGTTTCACTACATCCCGAAGCCGTTCAAGAACGAAGAAGTCGTGCTCACCGTCAACAAGGCGCTCGAGCAGCGGCGCCTGTCGCGCGAGAACGAGCGGCTGAAGGCCGAGCTCTCCGAGAAGTACGCGTACTCGAACATCATCGGCAAGAGCGAGATCATGCGGAAGGTCTTCGACCTCATCCGCCAGGCCGCCCCGTCGCGCTCGAACATCCTGATCTTCGGCGAGTCGGGCACCGGCAAGGAGCTCGTCGCCAAAGCGATTCATCACGCCAGTCCGCGCGCGCGCAATGCGTTCGTGACGGTGAACTCGGGATCGCTGCCGCCGGAGCTGCTCGAATCCAGCCTGTTCGGCCACATGAAGGGCGCGTTCACCGGCGCGATCGCGACGAAGCGCGGTCTGTTCGAAGTTGCCGACGGCGGCTCGATCTTCCTGGATGAGATCGGCAACATCAATCTCGAGACTCAGGCCAAGCTGCTCCGCGTCATCCAGGAAAAGGAGTTCATGCGCCTCGGCTCGGTCGAGACGATCAAGGTCGACGTGCGCATCATCGCCGCGACGAATGCCGATCTGTCGAAGCTGATGCGCGACGGGCAGTTCCGCGAGGATCTCTTCTATCGCCTGAACGTCATCACGATGTCCCTGCCGCCGCTGAGGCGGAAACGTGAAGACATCCCACTTCTCGTTACACATTTTCTCGACAAATATTCAGAAGAGAATAAAAGGACGATTCCGCAGGTCACGCCCGAAGCGATGCACATCCTGATGGACAACCCCTGGCCCGGCAACGTCCGCGAGCTGGAGAACACCATCGAGCGCGCCGTCGTCCTCTGCACCGGCGACAAGATCGGGCCGGAGCTCCTCCCCGAGTACCTCCGCTATCCGGTCTCGACCGATCAGCCCTCGATGGTCGTTCCCGCCGAAGGCCTGTCGCTCAAGGACGCCGTTTCGCGATACGAGCGCGCGATGATCCTGCAGTCCCTCGAGCTTGCGAACGGCGTGCAGAAGAAAGCCGCCGAGCTGCTGCAGCTCAAGCCCTCGACGCTCAACGAGATGATGAAGCGCCTCGGTATTCACACGAAGTCGAGCGCCGGCGTCGAGGACGAGGTGGCCGTAAACGACGAACGCTGAACTAAGATTCGCGTTCTATGCTCAGCGTCCACCGCTCAACATTCATC
>DASWBH010000201.1:0-3536 GCA_036390755.1 Thermoanaerobaculia bacterium | reverse complement strand
CTCCTTGTACTCGCCGCCGTGCCACTCCGGATCGTTGCGGATGTCGTCGATCGCCATCTTCCGCCACACGCGATTGCGCCCCGCGATCTGCGCCGGCAGACTCGCCAGCGGCACGAGCGCATCCATGAAGTCCGGCCACTGTTCGCCCCACATCCACGCGTGCATCGCGCCCATCGACGTGCCGATGACGAGATACAGGTGATCGACGCCGAGCCCCTCGACGAGCAGCCGGTGCTGCAGGTCGATCATGTCCGCGTACGCGTAACGCGGAAAACGCGCGTGCAGACCGTCGCTCGGCTTGGTGGACTTGCCATGGCCGATATTGTCGGGAATCACGATGAAGTATCGCGACGCATCGAGCAGTCCGCCCGGCGCGAAGAGCACACCCGCGAAGTTGTCGCCTAGAAACTGCTTCGATGAACCGGTCGTTCCGTGCAGGACGAGAACGGCGTTGCGCACGACACCTTTGGCGTCGCGTTGCGGCGTGCCCATCGTCACGTAGTGCATGCGCACTTCCGGCATCGACTCGCCGCTGGCGAAGTGAACGTCCTTCACGATGTAGTCATGTTCCTCGGCAGACGCCGACGAAACACAGAGCAGTGCGATGGCGATCAGGAGTTTGCGGATCATCGCCGGATCATCGCATAGACCGCCGGCGTGACGACGAGCGACAGCAACAGCGCGAACGCGAGGCCACCGATCACGGCGATCGCGAGCGGCTGCAGCAGCTCCGAACCCGATCCGATCGCCAGCGCCAGCGGCAGCATACCCAGCATCGCCGCGAGCGACGTCATGAGCACGGGGCGGAACCGCCGCCGTCCCGAGCGCACGAGCGCGGCATGCAGATCGTGGCCGGCATTCAGATGATCTTCGACCGTGTCGAGCATCAGGATCCCGTTCTTCGCGACGATGCCGACGATCATGATCATGCCCATCAGCGAGACGACGTTGAGCGTCGTATGCGTGACGAGCAGCCCGATCAGCGATCCCGTCAGCGCGAGCACGGCGCCGGTGACGATCGCCACGGGATGGGCGAACGACCGGAACTCGACGAGCAGCACCAGGAACACGAGCGCGACCGCGAGCGCGAGCGTCAGGGCGAGCTCGCGGAAACTGGCCTGCTGCTCCTGATACAGCCCGCCGAACTCGAGCGACATGCCCGCCGGCAGATGGACGTCGCGCGCGAGCTGCGACCGGATCTGCCGGATCGCGGTGCCGAGGTCGCTGCCTTCGAGGCGGGCAGTGACGGCGATCGACTGGCGGAGACCGTCGCGATCGATCTCCGTCTGCCCGGCGTCGTACTCGACCGCCGCGACCTGATCGACGCGCACGAACGCGTTCGTCGTCGCGGAGTGCACGCGGACCGAGCGCAGTTGATCGAGCGACGTCCGGTAGTTGCCCGGCAGCAGCACGCGCACGGTGATGGCGCGTCCGCGCTCGATGATCGACGACGCCGGCGTGCCGCCGAGCGCCGCCTCGACGGTGGCGGCGACGTCGAGCGTCGTCACGCCGAACCGCGACGCCCGCTCGGGATCGACGCGGAACGTGATGGCCGGCCCGCTCACGACGATGCCGTTGAAGATGTCGACGACGCCTTTCACCTTCGTAATCGACTTCGCGATCTCCTTCGCTGTGCGCTGCAGCGCGCTGCTGTCTTCGCTGTACAACCGGATCTCGACCGGCGACGGCGAGCTGGCCAGGTCGCCAATCAGATCGCTGAGAATTCCGAGGAACTCGACGCGGAGCGCGGGCTCGGTGGTCTCGATTTTGTGGCGCAGCTCCGCCATGACCTCGTCGCCGGCGCGATGTTTGTCGCGCAGCTTCACGGCGAAGTCGCCGGTGTTCGGCTCCGTGACGCCGGCGAGGCCGAGCTGCAGTCCCGTGCGCCGCGAGAAACTCTCGACATCCGGTGTCTCCTTCAGCAACCGCTCCACGTGGCGCAGAAGCCGGTCGGTCTCGACGAGCGACGAGCCCGGCGGCGCGGCGTAGTCGAGGATGAACGCGCCTTCATCGAATTCGGGAAGGAACTCGCTGCCGAGGATCCGGTAGATCACGTACGCGATGACGAGCAGCGCGGCGATGAGCACGAGCACCATGCGCGACCGCGCCAGTGCACGCTGGAGCACGCGCTCGTAAAGACCGATGCCGCGATGCAGGAACCGCCCGCCCTCCTCCTTCTGCGACGTTGACGCGACGAAGCGCATCGCAAGCACCGGCGTGAAGAACAGCGCCAGCACGAGCGATGTGAGCAGCGCGACGGTCATCGTCAGCGCGAGCGAGCGGAAGAACACACCCGTCACGCCGGTCAGCAGCGTCAGCGGAAGAAACACGACCACCGGCGTGATCGTCGACCCGATGATCGGTCCGGAGATCTCCGCGAGCGCGTGATGCACGGCGTCGATGCGGTTCTCGCCGGCGGCGACGTGCGCGTAGATGTTCTCGACCACGACGATCGCGTCATCGATGACGAGTCCGATCGCCGCCGCAACGCCGCCGAGCGTCATCAGATCGAACGACAGACCGGCGAGCCACATGACCAGGGTCGTCACGAGGATCGTGACGGGAATGACCACCGTGGCGACGAGCGTCGTCCCCCAGCTCCGCAGGAATCCCCAGAGGATCAGGACCGACAACACGAGGCCGATGACGATCGCGTCGCGCACCGACCCCACCGCTGCGCGCACGAGCAGCGACTGGTCGTAGAACGGGCGGATCTCGACGTCGCGCGGCAGCTGCCGCTTGACCGCGTCGAGCTCGCGCTTGATCGCGTCGGCCAGCGCGGCGGTGTTCGCCGTCGGCTGGCGCAGCACGTTGACGAGCACCGCCGGTTTGCCGTCCGCCGTCACGATCGTGTAGCGCGGCTCGAATCCGGGCGTGACGTTCGCGACGTCCGACAGCAGCACCGGCACGTTGTTCACGTTGCCGACGACGATGCGCTGCAGGTCGTCGATCGACGTGGCCTGCCCGCTGACGAGCGCGAGCTCGAGCTGATGGTTCTCGTCGATGAGACCCGGCGACTCGATGATGTTCGTGCTCTTCAGCGCGTCGGCGACCTGCGAGACCGCCAGGCCGCGCGCCTCGAGCCGTCCCGCGTCGACGTTCACGTGATATTCGCGCACTTCGCCGCCGTCGACGGCCACCGTCGCCACGCCCGGCACGCGCGCCAGCGGCGGGCGGATCATCAATTCGGCGAGCGTTCGCAGCGTTCCGGGGTCGCGCTTCGGCGACGTGACCGAATAGCCGATGATCGGGAAGACCGCGAAAGTAAGGCGCTCCACCCGCTTGATCGTCGCCGCCGGCGGCAGCGTCGTGGCGAGACGCGACACGCGCGCCTGCACGATCTGCAACGTCTGCTCGACGTCGACGCGCCAGTCGAAAAAGAGATCGATCTCCGTCGCGCCGCGGCTCGTGATGGATTTGATGCGCGCGATACCCGGGATGCCCGCCATCGCTTCCTCGACCGGCTTCGTCACCGTGACGAGCATCTGCTGCGCCGGCACTTCGCCGTTCTCGACGACGATGATGATCCGCGGGAA
>DASWBH010000200.1:0-1660 GCA_036390755.1 Thermoanaerobaculia bacterium | reverse complement strand
GGTGAACAAGTGGGACGCCCAGGAGCACTCGCAGGAAGACGCGAAGAAATTCGAGGATCAGATCCGGTTCAAGCTGAAGTTTCTGGCGTACGCGCCCGTCGAGTTCATTTCCGCGAAGACGGGCCGTCGCGTCGAAAAGATTTTCCCGCGCATCGACGAGATCGTCGCCGGCTACCGCAAACGCTTTCGGACCTCCGAGCTCAACGAGATTCTCGAAGCGGCCATCGCGGCGCATCAGCCGCCGAGCGTGCGCGGGAAGCCGCGGCGCTTCTACTACGCAACGCAGCTCAAGACGCAGCCGCCGACGATCGCGTTGTTCTCGAACGTCGACGAACCGCTGCACTTTTCGTATCGGCGGTACCTGGAGAACCGGTTTCGCGAGGCGCTGGGTCTCGTGGGGTCGCCGATTCATTTTGTGCTTCGGGCGAGGAAGGGGATGTCCAGACGGTAACCCGAAGTTAACCCTGAGCCGCGAAGACGGCGAAGGGTCTCCTGCGAGGACGGCGACGCGGGAACGCACGTGCACAGCTCGTGGTTGTACGCATCGCCGTTCTCGCAGGAGATTCTTCGCCGTCTACGCGGCTCAGAATAAAGTTGCGATATGAAGCCTCCTCAGACCATCACGCTCACCAAAGCCAAACGCGTCCTCTTCCTCACCAAGGATCCCGAGCTCATCCGCAAGCAGCTCCGCGGCGAGCTCGATCTGCAGATGAAGGATCTGCGCGTCGAGGATCTGCTCGACGACATCAACACCGACGCCATGGCCCCGGCGTGGGCGTGCTTCGATCACAAGCCGGAGGACGTCGCGCGCAACGCGTACGCGGGGCTCGTCGTCGACGGCGAGCGCCTCGTTCCGCAGGACGCGCTCCGCAGCGGCAACTTCGAGGTGATCGTCAGCGGGTATCGCAAAGGCGTCGGCAGCTCGCGCGAGCAGGCCACGCAGTCGGAAGTGTTCAGCGGCATCCGCATCGCCGTGGCGGCGTCGTTCGCGCCGATTCACGCCGGCAACAACGTCAATCAGGGACTGCTGATGGCGAACCACGACATGCTGGTTCGCCTGCAGGCCGGCGAAGGCGTCCCGCTCGAGGACTTCACGAGAGGTCACGATCCGATCACGCAGTTGATCATTCGCGAAGGCGGCCTGTTCCCGTTCTCAAAAGCGGTCCAGCGCGGCGAGATCAAACTGCCGGTGCCCGGCACGCCGAAGCGACCGATGACGATGGGCGAGAAGATTCTCGCGAAGCACATGGTGGCAGGGCGCGGAGCGCACAGCGCAGAGCGCAGATACGTCAAACCGGGAGATGCAGTCGTCGTCGAAGTCGACGGCGGTTACTCGCACGAGTTCACGACCGCGCAGGTGCACTACTTCCTCGGGCAGGAATACGGGCCCGATTACACGATCGTCAACCCGCAGAAGTTCGCTGTATTCGAGGATCACCTCATCTATGCCGACGACGTCGTGCGCATGCGGCCGTTCATTCCGAAGATCGAGACGCTGCGCAGACTGCAGCGCGAGTTTCAGGCGCACACCGGCTGCCGCGACTTCGCGGCGAAGGACAACGTCTCGCCCGGAATCTGCCACGAGGTTGCACGCGAGTTCATCATCGACCCCGGTGACTTCATTCAGGCCACGGACAGCCACACCTGCATGGGCGGCGTG
>DASWBH010000199.1:0-2339 GCA_036390755.1 Thermoanaerobaculia bacterium | reverse complement strand
TGTCTGTCCGCCGTCGGTCGTCTTCCACACGCCGCCGCCGCACGAGCCGAAGTAGTAGACGTTCGGCTGGTCGGCGAGGCCGGCGACCGCGTCGGCGCGTCCGCCGCGATACGGGCCGACTTCGCGCCACTGCAGGTTCTTGAGGAGCGAGACGTCCTGGGCGGTTGCTGCAAGTGCGAACAACGAAATGATTACGGCGATCAGGCGGCGCATTGTTGCCTCCGGGGTTCGGGGTTCGGGGTTCGGGGTTCGGAGTTCGGGGTTCGGGGTTCGGGATTCGGGATTCGAAGTGCCGATTTTCTGCTTTCAGATCACTGTTTCGGCGATGCGGGTTCCGCCGGCGACTTCAGTCCTCTCTCGATCAGCAGCGGCTCGACGATCGGGTCGCGGCCGCGGAACGCGCGGTACATCGCTGCCGGATCTTCTGTCCCGCCTCTCGAGAGGACCATGTCGCGGAAGCGCTGGCCGTTCGCGCGCGTCATTCCGCCGTGCTCGCGGAACCAGTAGTACGCATCGTCGTCGAGCACCTCGCTCCAGAGGTACGCGCAGTAGCCGGCCGCGTAGCCGCCGCCCCAGATGTGGGAGAAGTACGTCGAGCGGTAGCGCGGAGGCACCTGCGGCACATCGACTTTGAAGCGTTTCAGCGCGTCGACTTCGAATGCGTTCACGTCCTGCTGCGGCGCGTCGGCGGGCAGCGTGTGCCAGGCCATATCGAGCAGCGCGGCGGCGAGGTACTCGGTCGTGGCAAAGCCCTGGTTGAACGTGCGCGACTTCTTCAGCTTCTCGACGAGCGCGGCCGGCATCGGCTCGCCGCTCTTGTAGTGCTTCGCGTAATTCGCGAACACCGCCGGCTCGAGCGCCCAGTGCTCGTTGATCTGCGACGGGAACTCGACGAAGTCGCGCGGCACGCTGCTGCCGGCCAGCGTCGGATACGTGACGTTCGAGAACATGCCGTGCAGCGCGTGGCCGAACTCGTGGAACATCGTCGTGACGTCGGTGAACGTCAGCAGCGCCGGCTGACCGGCCGCCGGTTTCGTGAAGTTCTCCGTGTTCGTGACGACCGGCCTGGTGCCGAGGAGTTTGCTCTGGCCGACGAAGGAGGAGGTCCAGGCGCCGCCGGCTTTGTTCGAGCGCGCGAACGGATCGAAGTAGAAGAGCGCCAGTCCGCTGCCGTCCGCGTCGAAGACTTCGAAGACGCGCACGTCCGGCTGATAGACGGGAATGTCTTTCCGCTCCTTGAACGTGATCCCGTAGAGCTTGTTCGCGGCGAAGAAGACGCCGTCGCGCAACACGCGATCGATCTCGAAGTACGGACGGACCTGTTCCTCGTCGAGGTCGTAATCCGCTTTGCGCACCTCCTCGGCGTAGTACTGCCAGTCCCACGGCTGCAGCGTGAAGCCGCCGTTCTCCGAATCGATGAGCTTCTGCATGCGCGCCGCTTCGTCGCCGGTCTTCGCGAGCGTCGCCGGGACCATGTCGGTCATCAGCTTCAACGCGTTCTCGGGCGTCTTGGCCATCTGGTCGTCGAGATTGAACGACGCGAAGTTCGGGAAGCCGAGGAGTCTGGCGCGTTGGGCGCGAAGCTGGGCGAGGCGGGAGATGATCGCCTTGGTGTCGTTGTCGCCGCCGTGATTGCCGCGCTGCGACGAGGCATTGAACAGCCGCTCGCGAAGGGCGCGGTTCTTCAGGTAGGTCTGCTGCGGCTGCTGCGTTGTGTTCTGCAGCGTGAGGAGCCATTTGCCGTTGAGGCCGCGGCTCTTCGCCGCTTCAGCCGCTGATGCGATGTCGGCGTCGGGAAGTCCGGCCAGGAGCGTCGGATCGTCGACGACGACCGCGGACGCATTCGTGCCGGCGAGGACCTTGTTGCGGTACTGCGTGGTGAGCTGCGACTGCTCCTTGTTGAGCGCGCGCAGCGTCGTCTTGTCGGCGTCGGAAAGCAGCGCGCCGGCGCGGACGAACTCGCGGTAGTCACGCTCGACGAGCTGCCTGGCCTCGCCATTGAGGTTCGCGCGCTCGCCGTAGACGGCTTTGACGCGCGCGAAGAGTTTCGGGTTGAGGAAGATCGCGTCGCGATGTGCGGCCAGCTTCGGCGCGAGCTCCGACTGCGTCTTCTGCAGCGTCGGATTCGTGTTCGATTGCGCGAGGCCGCCGAAGACGCGCTGCACGCGGCGCAAAAGAGCGCCGGAGCGCTCCATCGCCTCGATCGTGTTCGCGAACGCCGGCGGCTCCGGCGAGCTCGCGATCGACTCGATCTCGGCGAGCTCCTGGCGCATGCCTTCTTCGATGGCCGGCTGGAAGTCGGCGTCGTTGATCTTGTCGAACTGCGGTGCTTGATAGGG
>DASWBH010000198.1:0-1532 GCA_036390755.1 Thermoanaerobaculia bacterium | reverse complement strand
GTCGAAGTGATTCGCGGCCGCAGGACGTCGGACGTCGCTGCTGTGACGGTCGCCAACATCGCCCGCAAGCTCGGCAAGACCGTCGTCTATTGCAATGACGGACCGGGATTCATCGTCAATCGCATTCTCGGTCCGTACATGAACGAGGCCGGGTTCCTGCTCGAGGAAGGCAACTCGATCGAGTCGATCGATCGCGCGATGATCGACTTCGGGATGCCGATGGGACCGATGGCGCTACTCGACGAAGTCGGCATCGACGTCGCGGCGAAAGTCGGCGACATCCTCTCGAAAGCATTCGCGGATCGCATGAGCGGCCGCTCGCGCGTCGTCGACGTGCTCTACGCCGACGGCCGCCACGGCAAGAAAAACGGCCGCGGGCTTTACGAGTACGAGAGCGGCAAGCGCAAAGGCCCCGATACGTCCGTGTACAAGCTCCTCGGCGTCACGCCGCACGCGGCCGATCCAAAGAACGTCGTCGAGCGGACGATTCTCGCGATGATCAACGAGGCGGCGATGATCCTCGAAGAGAAAATCGCCGGCTCGGCCGCCGATCTCGACCTGGCCATGATCATGGGCACCGGCTTCCCGCCGTTCCGCGGCGGGCTGCTGCGCTACGCCGATTCGCTCGGCACGCCGTACATCGTCGCGCGCCTCGACGACCTGGCGGCGCGGCTCGGTCCTCGCTTCTCGGCGACCGCGCCGCTGCGCCGGCTCGCAGTCAGCGACGCGAAGTTCTACGCCGTTTATCCGCGTAGCTCGTGACGCCACTCTCGCCGCGCGAACGCATCGTCTTCTGGAGCGTTGCGGCAGTCTGCGCCGCCTCGCGCTTTCTGGCCATGGCGCGCTCGATGTGGGACTGGGACGAGGCCCTCTTCTGCCTCGGCATGCGCAGCTACGACGTCACGCTGCATCACCCGCATCCGCCCGGGTTCCCGGTCTACATTGCCATGGCGAAGCTGCTTCGCTTCGTCATTCCGAGCGACTTTCGCGCGCTGCAGGCGGTGAATCTGATCGCCGGAGCGCTCGTCTTTCCGGCGATGTTTCTGCTGGCGCGCGAGCTGAAGCTGCGCTTCGAAACGTCGGTCATCGCCGCGGCGCTGTTCGCATTCTTTCCGAACGTCTGGTTCTTCGGCGGCACGGCGTTCAGCGATGTGCCGTCGATCGTGCTGGTCATCTTCGCGGCCGTCTTCCTCCTTCGTGGCAGGGATTCGACACGCGACTACTGGCTCGGTACGTTCCTCCTCGCGCTGTCGATCGGCATCCGTCCGCAGAACCTGCTCGTCGGGCTGTTTCCCGGTGCGCTGGCGACGTTCCGGAGACCAGCTCGCGACGTGGTCGTCGCGGTGATCATCGGAGTCATCGTCGTCGGAATCGCGTTCGGCTCGGCGATCTACGCGACCGGCACCTATCGCGACTACATGAACACCGTTCGCGCGCACGGCGACTACATCGCGCGCATCGACTCGTTTCGCGCGCCCGACCGTCCCGCGCTCTGGCGTCTCTTCGACCGCTTCTTTATCAAGCAGTACCAG
>DASWBH010000197.1:0-8297 GCA_036390755.1 Thermoanaerobaculia bacterium | reverse complement strand
GAGAGGCCGAGGAGGATGACGATTGCGGCGATGCGCCGGTCGTCGGGAGCTGCCGCCATCGGCAGTCAACATGGCCGAAATCGGCGACTGCCACAAGTTCGTCATGGCTTTCCTGACAATTCGCTTGCAAATTGCTTGGATAATCACAACCTTGGACGGTCGGTCCCGATCCCTAATCGCTGATTCGAAAATCTTTGCCCCACAGAAAGGAAGCACGATGAAACGAATGCTGCCCGCGGTTTTTGTCCTCGCCGTTGCCCCGACACTCCTCGCATCGGGCGCCGGATCGATGCCCTCGATGCCCCAGCAGCAGCGCAGTCCGCACGACCAGGCGGTCGACTACTACAACAACGGCGAGCGCCGGCTCGAAAAGCTCACGAAGATGCACGATGAGATGAAAGCGGCGACCGACCCGCAGCGCGCTGCGAAAATGCAGCAGAACATCACGAAAGGCCTCGAGTCGGCCGCGAACGACTTCGAGCGCGCCACGAATTACGATCCGCGCCTGTATCAGGCGTACAGCGAGCTCGGATTCACGCTGCGCAAGCTCGGCAAGTACAACGACTCGCTCGCCGCGTACGACCACGCGCTGCAGTTGCAGCCGGACTTCGCGCCCGCCCTCGAATACCGCGCCGAGGCGTACCTGGGACTGAATCAACTCGACGAGGTGAAGAGCGCGTACATGACGCTGTTCAGCGGTGACCGGCAGCGCGCGGACATCCTGATGACGTCGATGAAGAGCTGGATCGCGGAGCGCCGCACGACTGCAGGCGGAATCGATGCACAGAAGCTCGACGACTTCGCGAAGTGGGTCGAGCAGCGCGCGACCATCGCCGGTCAGACAAGCTCGCTCAACAGTCAGATCTCATCGTTCCGCTCTTGGTAACTGCTCTTCTCGCGCTGACGCTCGTCGCGTTCGACTGGAAACTCCCTGCCGGGTTTCCGCTGCCGATCGCGGGCGCGAACGTCCAGACGCAGACGAAGTTCGACCTGGGCCGGCGGCTCTTCTACGACCGCCGGCTTTCGGCGAACGGAAAGCAGTCGTGCAGCGACTGCCATCAGCAGCGCTTCGCGTTCAGCGACGGGCGGGCGCGCGCGGCCGGCTCGACCGGCCAGCAGCATCCGCACAACGCGATGACGCTCACGAATGCGGGCTACAACCTCAGCTACACCTGGACCGACACGCGCGTCACGACGCTCGAACAGCAGGCGCTCGTGCCGATGTTCAACGAGCATCCGATCGAGCTGGGCGTGAAAGGACACGAGAAGGAGATCGTTGCGCGGCTGCGCGCCGATCCTGCCTACGAATCGATGTTCCGCGACGCGTTCCCGCGCGAGCGGAACGCAATCGACATTGCTCATGTGGCGCGCGCGCTCGCCGCGTTCGAGCGCGCGCTCATCTCCGGCCACTCCGCATACGACCGCCTCGTGTACGGCGGCGAGCAGAACGCGCTCTCCCCTGCCGAGTGGCGCGGGATGCAGCTCTTCTTTTCCGCGCACGCCGGGTGCTCGTCGTGTCATCAAGGTTTCAACTTCTCCGGCGAAGTGCGGTACGCGGGGAAGAAGCCGGATCGCCCGCACCTCGTCAGCAACGGCGTTACGCCGGGAGCGTTCCGTGTGCCGACGCTGCGCAATATCGCGCTGACTGCTCCGTACATGCACGACGGCAGCATCGCGACGCTCGCCGAGGTCATCGATCGCTACTCCGAAGCGCGGAAGCTCGCGCTGACGAACGGCGAGAAGAGCGATCTGCTCGCGTTTCTCGAGTCGCTGACCGATTACGAGTTCATCGCCGATACGCGGTTCGCGGCGCCGTAAGCTGCGCCGGCGCGATCCCGAGGAACAGAACCCACAAGACGGTCCGACGATGCCGAGGCCGAGTACAATCGGCGCACTCCGTCTGCCGAGGGAACCATGTCGCGCATCGCAGGAGCAGTTGTCGTCCTGACGTTCACCGCCGCACTTCTTCGCGCGCAGACGCCGCCGGAGCTCATCGAGACCGACGAAGGCTGTCCCGAGCAGCGCGTTCTCGACTACCTCGAACGGCACGGTGACTTCGGCCGCATCGACCCTGAAGTGATGCTCGAGTTGAGCCGCGACATCAAGGCGACGCTCGACGCGCAGCGATTCAACGTGCAGAGCATCAACGGCAGCGTCTGGAAATCGATCGGACCGACGAACGGCGCCGGCCGCGCAACAGCGCTCGCGCTTCATCCGTCGTTGAACGGCACCGCAATCATCGGCGCGGCAGGCGGCGGTGCGTGGAAGACGACCGACGGCGGCCAGACGTGGCGCGCGCTGACCGACGACATCCCGAACCTCTCGGTCGGCGCCCTCGCCTACGCTCCCTCCGACCCCAACATCATCTACCTCGGCACCGGCGAAGGCGGCATCGCCGGCGACTTCATTCCCGGCATTGGTCTGCTCGCGTCGAGCGACGGCGGCGAAACGTGGACGCTGCCGTCCGCAGTCATCGCGACGCAGTTCTACAAATTCGCGATCGATCCGGCGAACGCGCGCGAGGTCCTCGCCGCGTGCAACGCCGGCCTGCTCCGCTCGACGAACGGACAGAACGGCCCGTGGAAGCCGATGATCCCGCAGTTCACGTCGGGAAACACGCTCGGATTCGGAGACGCGACCGACATCGTGCGCGACCCGTCGGATCCCAAAATCCTGTATGTGACGACGTGGGACCGCCGAGCGTGGTGTGCGCGCGCGAACAACGCGTGCGCTGCGGGCCAGAGGGTAGAGTCGCCGAGCGTCATGAAGTCGATGGACGGAGGCTCAACCTGGTCGCCGGCCGCGGAAGGGCTGCCCGTCTCGGACGCCACCCAACGCGTGAACAGGATGTCGATCGCGATCGCTCCGTCGAATCCGTCGACGCTCTACCTCGCGACGTCGATCTTCGACAGCGCGACGGGCCGCGAGACCGCGCACATCTACAAAACGGCCGACAACGCTGCGACTTGGACGGAGACGAGTCTCAGCGGCTCGGCATCGCTGAACACGTACATGAGCACGCAGGGCTGGTACGACAACACGCTCGTCGTGTCGCCCGGCAACCCCGACGTCGTGCTCGCGGGCGGCGTCACGTACGTGCGCACGACCGACGGCGGCTCGAACTGGACGCGCGTGCTCAACAACGTGCACGTCGACGCGCACGAGCTCCGTTACGACGCAGCGACCCTGCTGTGGGTCGCGAATGACGGCGGCATCTGGACGAGCCCCGACGACGGCGACTCTGCGACGGCGCACAACGCCGGACTCGTGACCAGGCAGTTCTATGACATCGCGAACGATCCGGCCAACCGGAACCGTGTTTACGGCGGGCAGCAGGACAACGGAACGGTGATGCGCGGCGACGCGGGCGGCACGTTGTGGTCCGGCTTCACCGGCAGCGACGGCTTCGCGTGCGACGTGAATCCCGCCGCGCCGGCCATCGTCTATTCGACGACTCAGGGCGGCAACGTCGAGCGCACGGTCACCGCCGGTACGCTCAATCGGATCGTCGCGCGCACGCCGCCGTACGACAGCGACGAAACGACGCCGTTCTTCTCGATCGTGAAGGTCGACGCGCGCAATCCATCGACGCTCTACACAGTGTCGTACCGCGTGTGGAAGTCGATGAGCGGAGGAGACGGCTGGCTGCCGCTCTCGACCGACCTGACAAGCGGAGGCCCGTGGAGGCCGGATTCGCAGACGACGATCCGGGCGCTCGCGGTCTCGCCGTCCGATCCGAACGCGATCATGGTTGCGACGACGCGGCGTCGCATCTTCCGGACGACCGACGGCGGCGCGACTTGGAGCGACGTGACCACCGGAGATCTCCCCGGACGCACGATCGTTCATCTCGAGATCGATGCCACGGACGCGCGTCACGCTCTGGCCGCGCTCGCCGGAACGAGCGGACCCTCGATCTGGGAGACGACCGACGGCGGCGGCTCGTGGCACGCGCGCGCGACGGGACTGCCGTCGTTCTCCGCGCAGACCGTGCGCTTCGATCCGACCGACCCGAACACGATTTACGCAGGGACCGACGTCGGCGTGTACCGCTCGACCGACAGCGGCGCATCGTGGCAGCGCTTCGGCACAGGCATGCCGGCAGTTTCGGTGTACGACCTCGAGCCGCTCGCCGACGGTTCGATTCTCCGCGCGGCCACGCACGGCCGCGGCGTCTGGGAGCTCGACATCGCGCCGCCGCAGAACGCGCCGCCGTCGGTTGCGATCACGACGCCGGCGACTTCGGTCGTGGTCGTGCTGAAAGGAACGACGCTCTCGTTCGCCGGCACGGTGTCGGCGAACGACTCGGCGCATGCGTCGTGGATGTTCCCCGATACGTGGACGTCGGTCGCAGCGCCGGACGGAATCGCGGTGAAGCACCGTTTCGAGCGAGCGGGCCGCTTCCCGGTGGGACTCTCCGCCGTCGACTCGCGCGGCGGAATCGGCGCAGCGACGGTTGAAGTCGATGTCGTGGAGGCCGGCGACTCGTGCGCGTCGCCGATCCAGCTGCCGTCGTCCGGCCCATTCCCGTACAGCGCGACGGTCACGACCGATCTCGCGACGAGCGAGACCTCGGATCCGCAGCAGTTGCCGTCGTGCTATCCCTTCACGCTCGATTCGTCGACCTGGCTGTCATTCACCGCGGCGACCGCGGGCGACTACCAGTTCTCGCTCTGCGGCTCGGCGATTCCGGCGGTGCTCATCGGCTACACCGGCCAGTCGTGCGATGCCTTCACGGCGGATACTCTCTGCGTCCCGCACGCCAGCACCGCGTTCGACTGCTCGTCGTCGTTCACGACGAAAACAGTTGCGCTGAACGCGGGCGACACGATCCGGCTGCTCGTCACGAACTACTTCAGCAACCTGAACGGCGACGTGACCGTTACGGTGACCAGGAGCTCCGCGCTCACGCCGCTCGTCGCGAGCGTCGCGCCCGCCAGCGGCGCTCCCGGAACGGCCGTTGTGATCAACGGAGTGGGATTCCAGAGCGGCGCCGCGGTCAAGTTCGGAGGCATTCCGGCGACGAATGCCGTCGTCGTGTCGTCGAAGATCATCAGCGCAACGATTCCGCAGAACGCCGCCGGGACGGTGAGTGCGGTCGTGCAGAATCCGGACGGCACGACAGCGACGCTCGCGAATGCGTTCAGCTACGTGTTCGACGACGCCGGGCCGAAGCGGCGGGCGATCCGGCGTTAGAGCCGCGTCTGTCATTCTGAGCCGCGAAGACGGCGAAGAATCTGGGAGAACGATTCCGCCGCCCAGATTCTTCGCGCTCTGCGGCGCTCAGAATGACGCTCAGGTGGTCGTGGTCGCTGGCGGCTGTGACGTGTTCGTCGACGGTGGCGGCGACGATGTGTCGGTCGGCGGCGGATTGTTGTTCCGCTGATCGCGATTGCGGTCGCTTCGCGGCGCCGTGTCCGTCGACGTCGTCGTGGTCGTCGTGTTGTCGCGCGACGCTGAGGTCATGTCGCGAGTCGTTGTCGCCGGTGCGGGCGGTGGCGGCGCGGCGGTCTCCGTTCGGAACACGCCACCGGCGAGCTCGGTGCCCGTCGTCGCCGTCGTCGCCTCCGGCGAGGTCAATCCGCCGGCGGTGTCGAGCGCAATCGGGTTGCCGAACTGATCGACCTGCGGCATCGCCGGCGCCTGCGGGCTGTGCAGCGGACACGGAATGGTCGGCTCCGTGCCGCTCTTGAACGCTTCCTTCACGATGGAGTTTTGCGGGCAGTTTGGCGTCGCCAGCCCGCCGCTCGTCTCGTCCACGTCGGCGAATGAAATACCGTCGGGCACGCCGAAGTCGGCGTTCGGCTGGCTCGCCGTTTCAGCAATCATGTAGCGCGTCCACATCGGTACGGCCGCTTCGCCGCCGGCCATGCCGACCGGGGTGTTGTCGTCGAATCCCACCCACGTCAGGGCGAGCGTCTGCGGCGTGAAGCCGATGAACCACGCGTCTTTCTTGTCATTGGTGGTGCCGGTCTTCCCTGCGGCGATGCGGCGGAAGCCGAGGCTCTGCGCGGCGGAGGCGGTGCCGCGATCGAGCACGCCTTTCATCACGTTGACGAGGATGTAGACGTCGCGGGCCGGGAACACCTGCACCGGCTTGATGTCGTCGCTCGCCGACAACACCGCTCCGCGATCGTTGGTGACGAAGCGGACGGTGCGCAGCGGCACGCGCGAGCCGATGCGTGCGATCGTCGAGTAAGCGTCGACCATCTCGATCGGCGGAATGTCCGCGGAGCCGAGGAGGATCGAGGGATTGCTGCCGTCGAGGTCCTGCTGGATCCCGAGCGTGTGCGCGGTCTTGATGATCGCGTCGATTCCGGAGGCGAGTCCGATGCGCACCGACGCGGAGTTCATCGACTCCTCGAGGGCTTCGCGAACGGTCACCGTGCCGTGGTACGTGTCTTCGTAGTTGCGCGGCGACCAGTCCGCGGAGAAGTGGCGTTTCAGGACGAAGCGCGAGTCGCTGACGAGCGTCGCCGGCGTGATGTTCTGGCTCGAGAGGCTCGGCTCGAATGCCGTCAGATACACGAACGGCTTGAACAGCGAGCCGACCTGGCGCCTGGCATTCAGCGCGCGGTTGAACTGGCTCTGATCGTAGTTGCGTCCGCCGACGAGCGCGCGGATCTCGCCGCTCGGCACGTCCACGTGCATGATGACTCCCTGCAGCGGACTATCCGTGCGCCAAAGCCGCGGATGCGTTTTCTCGATCCCGCGCAGGCTGGCGTCGAGCGTCTGCGCGGCCGCGTTCTGCGCATTCAGATCGATGGCCGTGTAGATCTGCAGGCCGCGGCCCTTCACATCCTGGACGCCGTAGTCGCGCGACATCTCCTGCAGCACGCGGTCGACATAGAACGGAATCGATCCCAGTCCGCTCTTCTCGCGGAACGGTTTGCGCGGCAGCGGCTCCGCGATGGCCTGCTGATACGTGGCCTGGTCGATCTTCCTGTTCCTGAGCATCAGATCGAGAACCGTGTTGCGACGCGCCAGCGCTCTCTGCGGATCGGTGAACGGCGAGTAGTTGTTCGGGCTGCGGATCATGCCGGCGAGCATCGCCGACTCGGCGACGGTGAGCTCCGAGACCGGTTTGCCGAAGTAGTAGCGCGACGCCTCGCCGACGCCCAGGATCGAGATCGACCGGTTGCGGCCGAGGTAGATGTCGTTGAGATAGGCCTCGAGGATCTCCTGTTTGGAGTATTTCGCGTCGAGGATCACGGCCATGAACGCTTCGATGATCTTGCGCTTGTACGTCCGCTCGCTGGTCAGGTAGTAGTTCTTCACGAGCTGCTGGGTGAGCGTCGAGCCGCCTTCGGCGACGGCATGCGCGCGCACGTTGCGGAACAGCGCGCGGACGATGCCGAGCGGATCGATCCCCGGGTGATGCCAGAACCGCACGTCTTCGGTGACGACGACCGCGTCCTGCAGACTTTTCGGGACCTGATTCAGCGTGACGGGGCGGCGGTTCTCGAGCTGATCGCTGAGGATCGACGTCAGCAGCTCGGGCTCGAGGGCGGCGTTGTCAAGCGGCCGCGCCTCGCGAAGCGAGACGACGGAGTCGACGCCGCCCGCGCGATTGAACACGACGCGGACCGGCTGCGCCGCATAGTCTCCGGTGGGGTGGCGGAAGTCGCGCAGATACACATCGATCTGACCTCGCCCGGCCATGTAGTCGCCGGGTTGGCTGATCGCCTGCGCCTGACGGTATCCGAGACGGTCGAGTTTCTCGAGCAGGTCATCGGGCGCGAGCTGGGCACCTGGTTTCAGCGGTGTGTAATCGGCGAAGACGCGCGTCGGCAGCGAGAGCTTGCGGAGCTGGAACTTGCCGACGGATTCCTTGTAGATGAAGAGGAAAAGACCGGCGATCGCGACGATGAAGATCGTGACCGCGATCGAGATGATGCGGAAGACAGTTCTGCGGCGGGGCAGCCGGGGATTCGGGTTCGCCATGCTCACTGAGCCGCGATTGCCAGATTCCTGCCGCCTCCTTTTCCCTCTCGACGAAACGAGTGAAAGATCGAGTTGTTACAGCGCGTGCACAGGCCCGAATCGAAGATGCGCGAAGGGCCGAATCCTCTCTCGCGAAGGAGCGCCGCGGTCATCGCGGCGATGTCGACATGTGGCTTGGCGTAGCTGCGATCGACGAATTCTTCCGCGAACTGCTGCGCGACTTCCTCGCCGACTTCGAAGCAGCAGACGCGGATCGTCGGACCGAGGTAGGCGGATGCGCGAGCGGGGTCAATCGGCGCAGCGTCGAGCGTCGCGGCGGTGATGTTCTGCACGGCGCCGCGCCACCCGGAGTG
>DASWBH010000196.1:0-4073 GCA_036390755.1 Thermoanaerobaculia bacterium | reverse complement strand
CGGATCGATGCCTCGCGCGAAGAGCAGGTTGTCGACGTCTGCCCATCCGGTGCGCAGCGCGTCTTCGATCCGCCGCGAGCAGCGGCACGGGTTCGACGGATTCGCGACGCCGCAGTTGTCGTTCTTGAACGTCCGGATCGCCGCGCGCGCTCGCGAAAGCCGCTGCCGGAACGCGTCGGGTGTGATGTCGAAGATGTACGCGCCTTCCTTGCCGCTGATGTCGCAAATCTCGCCGAGGATGTAGGCGAGACGGTACTCGCGGTCGAGGCAGAGCAGCATCGCATGCGTGCAGCCGATATGAATCTCCTCGGAGAGAAGCCGTTGCGTCTCATCGAGCAGCACTGGCTCCTCGCCCAGGCTGCTCTCGATCTGGACGGCGAGTTTGCCGAACGTCAGCTGGTCGAGCTCGCGCCGGCTCTTGCGCGCCGTCAGCAGATGGCTCGCAGCGACGTGCCACGCCCACGACGTCACAGGCACCTCGCCGCCGAACGAATTCAGCTGCTTGAGCACGTGAAGCAGAATCGCGTTCGTCGCTTCGCGAGCCTCATCGGGATACCAGAGCATGCGGACGGCAACGTCGTAGATCCGCTGCTGAAGGCTTCTCAGCAGCGCTCGGAGGGCGCGGACATCGCCGTCGCGCGCCCGTAGGGCAATCGCGTCGATATCGGTCAAGTCACAGCCTCAAAGAAGGCACCGCGCGAAGAGGGAGTCGTGGCTCGCGGCCGGACGAGCGGGATGACTTCGCTGGCGAATCGCTCCATCTCTTCCATCTGCGGGCTGAACTGCAAAAGTGTGACGGTGACGCCGGTGCGCTCGAGCTGATCGAGCCGCTCGGCGATCTGTTCGGCATTGCCGGTCAGACCTGTTCGCAAACCGCGGTTGGAGACGGAGTAATCCTCGAGCGTCACCCGCTGCTCGAGCTTGGTTCCGGCGAGCCACTGCTCGTAATTCGAGAAGCCGCGCGCGGTGGCGTTGACGTTGGTGATGCGCGCCAGCTCCGAGCGCACCTCCGCATCGGAATTGCGGCAGATGACGAATCCGGCCACGCCGAAAATCAGCGGAGGCTCTCCCGGCGCCAGCCGCTCCCGGCGGCGGCGCATGTCGTCGATCTTCGGCGCGAGGCGCTCCGGCGGATCGCCGTGCATGACGTACGCATCGGCCGAGCGCGCGATGAGGTCCTTCGCCGCTTCCGACTCGCCGCCCGCGTAGATCGGCGGCCGCGGCCTCTGCAGAGGCTTCGGCTCGAGGATCGCGTCGCGGATCGTGTACAGCGTTCCCTCGTAGCTGAAGCGCGGTTGCTTCCAGAGGCCGTCGACCACATCGAGCCACTCCGCGGTCCGCACGTAGCGTGCATCGTGATCGTCGAACGGAACGCCGTACTGCACGGCCTCATCTCTCCACCACGACGACACGACGTTGAGCGACAGGCGGCCGCCGCTGACGTGATCGATGTTGGCCGCGTGCTTCGCGAGCAGCGCGGGATGGTGGAACGTCGGCCGCACAGCGACCATCAGCTCGAGCGAGTGCGTGACGCCGGCCAGCGCCGCCGCCGTCGACCACGCATCGAGACTCGGCTCCTCGGGTCCTTTGATGTCGTTGAGATTCAGCTCCGCCAGAAGCGTGAGATCGAATCCGATCTCCTCGCTGCGCAGCGCCAGATCGCGCACGTACTGCCAAGTCGGCTGCATGCCTTCGTCTTCCACATTGCGAAGCCAGCCGCCGAACATCGGCATCCAGTAACCGAAGCGGAGAGTCATGACGCCCTCCCGTTGTCATTCCGAGCGGGAGCGAGGAATCCGGGCGGCGGCGCGGCATCCCTCCGCCCAGATTCCTCGCCGTCTTCGCGGCTCGGAATGACGGATGCGCGGCGTTCCAGCGCATCGACCAGGCGCTCCGTCGGATCGAATCCGAGGACCGTGCGCGGCTCGGCGACGAAGTTCGAGAGCGCATTGATGTCGTAGAAGTACAGCTGTCCGTCGCGCTCGCTCTCGAGGTATTCGATGCCGCCCACGTCGAGATGCGTAGCGGCTGCGATCCGTTCGACTGCTTCGATGATGTCCCGTGGCGGCTCGTACGGCTCGACGGACAAGCCTTGCTTCACCGCGTCGACCGGGCACGCCGCAGACGTCAACTCGCGGCCGTCGGTCGTCTTGCAGACGTCAGCGGGGCACAGGTCGAATCCGGCTTCGTCGCCGAGGTGGACGCGAATGCCGTAGAGATAGCGGTGCTCGAGCGTCTCGACCCGCACGATGCTGCGGCCTTTGGGCGGGTGGTACTCCTGCAGCAGGATCGTTCCGTCGAGACTTGCTTCGAAGTTCGGGTCGTCGGCCGCGGCAGCGAGCGAGAGAAAGTCGTCGAAGCGCCGGATGCCTGCGCCGCTGCCGCCGATGTTCGGCTTCACGATCAGCGGGAACGTCAGCCCTTCCGCCGCGGCGGGCAACAGCGCCGGATGATTGACGACGTGCGTCCGCGGCACGGGCAGGCCGAGCTGCTTGAGCAATGAGACCTGGAGGGCCTTGCTGGTTTCGAATCGATACGCGGCGACGCCGTTGAAGACCGGGACGCCCTGCTGCTCGAGGTGGCCGAGGTAGTCGTGCGTGTAGAAGATGGACGCGGAGCGTCCGCGCTTCCACGCCGAGGGACTCATCCGGTTGAACACGAGTCCCGGACGGCTGCCGTTGAGCGGCGGCTCGCTGGGATCGAATCGATGCTGGCCGGCGTCGATTCGAACGTGCGGAGTGCCGCGCCGGTCGAGCTCATGAAAGAGCGGCCTGAACCAGTGCGGGTGCTCGTAGTAAATGATGATCGGTCGTCGGGTCGCTGACATGCGCGCTTCCTTTCTCGAAGCCGCAAAGCGCGTTGTCACTGGCAAAGAAAAAAACCCGCGACGGCGCGCCGTTGCGGGTTGGTGCTGATTGCCTGAGCCTGGTTACTAAGCGTGGCGCACACCGACCCGCGATGTCGTACAAGGACACATGCAGGTCGGTTTTCCAAACATCGGGTTGCGTTATACGCGTGACGCCCAGGTGGCGTCAAGTCAATCTTTTGCGACCACCCCGATCCGCACTTCGGACGTATCGTGGCGGCCGTTCGCGTCGACGGTTCGCGCGGAGACGTGCAGCGCCGCGCCCGAGAGAAGCAATCGCGTCGGAACCGTCCAGCGCTTCACGAAGCTGAAGCGGAGGTATTTGCCGGCAGCGATCGACGCCGGAAGGCCGTGATCGACGATGAACTGCGCCGGGAACGTCTGCGACTGCACGGTCACGGTCTTGAAGGCGATCGCGTCGACGGTGAAGTCCTGGATGCGCACGTCCACGCCGCCGGCTTCGCGCATGATGATGTCAAAGGCGAATTCGTAAACATCGTTGCCGACCTTCCGGGCCACGAGCGGGTTCGGGTCGACGTCGAGGACGACGTGGCCTTTGAGGAGGGCGGGTTGTTCGCGCGGAGTGGAGGCGCAGCCGGAGAGGAGCAGCACTCCGATCGCGAAAACGAGACTACGGGACCGGACAGACGCCATGCAACATCTGCCACACGAAGGACGTGGCGATGGCGAGAATGATCAGTCCGTAGACGGGAAGGAATCGTCGGCGCATGGCCAATCGGTCTGGGCTGCCGGAAGCAGCAGCCGTTTTCCATCATACGCGAGAAGCATCGCGATCTCGCCCTCGCCGCCGGACGCGCGCGGAAGAGCGATGCGGATCGCGTAGTCTTCGTCGTATCGCAGGATCTTCGCGTCGAACGCGCGATGGTGAGTCGCGCACAACGCGATTCCCTCGCGAACGTCGATCGCTGCTTTCGGCGTGCGGTCGTGTCCGACGTGCGCGGCATCGATCAGCGCGCGGATGTGCAATCCGCAGACGGCGCATCGGTCGCGGTACGCATCCAGGACCACGTTGCGGAACCGCGCTTCATAGAGCCGCTGCTGCACGGTCGCGACGCCGAAGCTTTTCGTCAGCTCGCGGATCTCGCTCGGACTGCTCGGCGTGCGCATGACGTGCAGCTCGAGCTGGCGCGTGACCGGCTTCGGCGAGATGGCCTCACCCGGCTTCTGCTCCGACAGGTCGACGACG
>DASWBH010000195.1:0-6521 GCA_036390755.1 Thermoanaerobaculia bacterium | reverse complement strand
CGGCAGGACCGGAAGGACAAGCCTCGCGTGCCGATCACATCGAAGCTCGTCGCGGATCTGATCACCGCCGCGGGCGCCGATCGGGTGCTGACGCTCGATCTGCACGCAGCGCAGATCCAGGGATTCTTCAACATCCCCGTCGACCACCTCTTCGCTGCTCCGGTGATCGTCGGTCATCTGAAGACGCTCGAGATGGGAGACCTCACGATCGTCTCGCCGGACGCCGGGGGCGTCGAGCGCGCCCGCGCCTATGCCAAACGTCTGGGCGCGACGCTGGCGATCATCGACAAGCGCCGCTTCGGTGCGAACCAGACGGAAGTGATGAACATCGTCGGCGACGTCGAGGATCGGAATGTGTTCGTAGTCGACGACATCATCGACACCGGCGGCACGCTGATCCACGCCGTCCAGGCGCTGCTCGAGAAGGGCGCCCGGTCGATCGCGGCGGCGTGCACGCACGGCGTGCTGTCGGGGCCGGCGATCGAACGCATCAACAAGTCGCGCCTCGACCAGGTCTTCACGACCAATAGCATGCCGATGGCGGACAAGGAGCAGGAGTGCCCGAAGCTGCACACGCTCTCGATCGCCGAGCTCCTGGCCGAGGCCATCAAGCGGATCCACAGCGAGGACTCGGTCAGTTCGTTGTTCGAGATGTAAGCGTGGAATAATGGCCGCCCGGGCGGGCTTAACCGCTTCTGTCGAAAACCGTTGAGGGGAGTGTTATGGCTGAGGTGACTCTCGAAGTCTCGCGCCGCGAAGGCACGGGAAAAGAAATCGCGAAGAAACTGCGCCGGCAGGGGCAGGTGCCCGCCGTCGTTTACGGCGGCAAACGTGATCCGGTGGCGATCGTGGTGGACCGCAAGTCCATCGCCGACCTGATTCTGAAGAGCGACCACGGCGTCCGCTCGATCTTCCTGCTGAAGATGGCCGGAACCGATCAGCAGCGTCACGCGATGATCAAGGACATCCAGATCGATCCGATCTCGCGGAAGATGACGCACGTCGATTTCGTGCGCGTCGTGATGGACGAAGTCGTCCGCGTGAACGTGCCCGTGCATCTCTCCGGCACGTCGATCGGCGTGAAGGAAGGTGGCATTCTCGACTGGCAGGTCCGCGAGCTCCACGTCGAGTGTCTGCCGAACGCGATTCCGGACTCGGTCGAGGTCGACATCAGCGAAGTGGGCATGCATCAGTACATCCGCGTGTCCGAACTCAAGCTGCCCGAGGGCGTGAAGGTGATGGACGATCCGGAGCGCGTGGTCGTCGGTGTGACGCACGCTCGCGCGGAAATTGCGCCGGAAGTCGTGGAGCCGGTCGAGGCGGGCGCTGTACCGGCCGAGCCCGAGGTCATCAAGAAGGGCAAGACGGAGGAAACCGAAGAGTGATTTTCGGTTGCCGGTTGTCAGTGATCGGTCCCGCGGAAGTTCGCGGGACCTTCTCTTTTTAGAATTGAGACATGGCTCGGCTGACGAAGCTCTCGAAGGACCAGGTCAGCGGCGACGTCCGCGACCTCTACACGCGCGCAGGCGAGCAGCGCGGCAATGTGCCGAACATGTTCCGCATCTACGCGCACCGTCCGGAGATCCTGAAGACGATGGTGGCGCACATGAACGCGATCACCAACACCGGAACCGTTCCGGCGAGGACCAAGGAGCTCGTGGCCACACTCGTCTCGCGGATCAACCGGTGCGAGTATTGAAACCGCTCGCACACCGCGCAGGCTGCGCGGCACGGCGCGACGGAGGAGCAGTTGCAGGCCCTGGTCGATTTCGAGAACGGTACGTTCAGCGATGCGGAGAAGGCAGCGCTCGCGTACGCGAAGCAGCTGACGCTCGACGCTCACGGCGTCGACGAGAAACTTTTTGCGCGACTGCGCGAACACTATGATGACGGGGAGATCGTCGAGATCTCGGCGATGGCCGGCCTGTTCAACTACTTCAACCGCGTGAATGACGCGTGGTTGACCGAGCCGACCAAACCTGGCGAGGGACTGTAATGCGGACCACATCGAAGGTGCTGGTACTTGTCGCGCTGCTCGCGCTCGCCGCGTGCAGGCGCGAGCATCGCGCACAGCCGAAGGTGCAGGCGAACGCGGAGAAGGCCGGCGCGCAGACGCTCACGTACGAGTCGCAGTGGCTCGACGGCTCGAAATTCGATCTTGCACGTGAAAAGGGCAACGTAGTCCTGCTGAACGTGTGGGCGACGTGGTGCGGCCCGTGCCGCTTCGAGATTCCGGAGCTCGACAAGCTGCATGCGCAGTACGCGAGCCGGGGGTTCAAAGTCATCGGCGTCAGCATCGACGAAGGCGGCGCCAGTGACGTGAAGCCGTTCCTGAAGGACCAGAAGGTGTCGTATCCGATCGCGGTCGATCCCGAGGGCAAGCTCGCCACGATGCTGAAGACGACGGTGATCCCGACGTCGGTCCTCATCGACCGCGGCGGCAAGATCGTGTGGAAGCATTTCGGGATCGTGAGCACTGGCGACGAGTCGCTGACCAAAGCGCTCGAAGCGGCCCTCGGCCAGTCCGGCCGGCCGCCGCTCAGCTAGGTTCCCCGGGTTTCCTATTGCTGCGGCGCTTCGGGCGCGCTCTTGCGCCGGTCGGGCGTGTCGCGCGCGGTGGTGCGGCGGTCACGCTGGCGTTGGATGAATTGCACCACGTTCGCGGCGATGTGTGAGACGAGCAGCCGCATCGGCAGATACGCGAGCGCGATGCCGAGCGCGACTGCCAAAGCGATGACGACGAGTGTGATGACGACCGACATCCGGAGCCCCTCACTCCCGGAAAGAGCAAATTTCAAGCCGCTTCAGAGCGGCCAGTCCATTCTCCGTTAGTGGAACCAGGAGCCGCCGTTGACGTCGATGGTGACGCCGTTGAGGTAGTCGGCCAAAGGCGATGCGAGGAACAGAATGACGGCGGCCACATCGGCAGCGGTGCCGACGCGACCCAGCGGAATCTGCGCGCGGATCGCCTCGCCCTCTTTCTCCAGTGACGGGCGGGCCATCTCCGTATCGATGAATCCCGGCGCGACGCAGCTCGCGATGATGTTGTCCTTCGCACAAGCGCGCGCGATCGAGCGGGTGAGGTTGACGAGCGCGGCCTTCGACGCGCCGTAGTCCGCGAATTCCGTCTCACCGCGAAACGCGGCGCGCGAGGCGACGTTGATGATCTTGCCGCCGCCGCTCCGGCGCATCGAGCGCATCGCCAGAAACGCGACGTTCGCCGCGCCGAATACGTTGAGGTCGAACGTGCGGCGCCAGCCCTGCTGCCACGCGTCGTAGTCGCTGCCGTCGAACCGATTCTCGGCGTACATCGCCGCGTTGTTCACGACGATATCGATCCTGCCGAACGCATCGACGCTCCGCTCGACGAGGCGGCGGACGTCGTCGGGATTGGCGATGTCGGCCTGAACGGCGATGGCGGCCTTCCCGATCTCGTTTGCGACCTTCTCGCCTTCGCTCCGGCTGCGGAAATAGTTCACGATCACGTTCGCGCCGGCTTCGCCAATGCGCAGGGCGGTCTCGCGGCCGATGCCCTGCGACGCGCCGGTGATGAGCACAACTTTCCCGCCGAGGTCGAGAACGATTTTCGACGACATCGAGTAAGCTCCCCGCCGTGGAGCCGGTCGAGGTCACACTCTACACCCGCCACGATTGCCACCTTTGCGAGACGGCGAAGGCAGCGATGCTCGCTTCCGGCCTCGACGTGCGCATCGAAGAGATCGACATCGACAACGATCCGGAGTTGAAGCGCCGCTACAAGAACGACGTGCCGGTCGTCCTGCTCGGAGGCGGAGAGCTGTTCCGCCACAGCATCACGCCCGATGAATTCGCGAGGCTCATCCGCGAACGGAAGATGGCGGCATCGACGTCAAGCCTCGCCGACGAGCAATGCGTCCCGTGCCGCGGCGGCGTGCCGGCGCTGAAGGGCCGCGAGCTGCACGGCGTCGCTCGCGAGCTCGGCGGCGGGTGGCGCGTGATCGACGAGCATCATCTCGAAAAGGAGTTTCGCTTCCCCGACTTCGAGCAGGCGCTGTCGTTCACGAACGCGGTCGGCGCGATCGCCGAGCGCCAGGGCCACCATCCCGACATTCACCTCGCCTGGGGCAAAGTCGCAATCGACATCTGGACGCACAAAGTTGACGGACTGACGCGAAGCGATTTCGTTCTGGCCGCGAAGATCGATCGCATCCTGCCGTAAGCCGTCATTCCGAGCCGCGAAGACGGCGAGGAATCTGGGCGGTGGCGCGATTCCCCCGCCCAGATTCCTCGCGCTCTGCGGCGCTCGGAATGACGGCTACACGAGTCCGCGATCGGCGAGCTCTCGCTTCACGAACGCGTAGACGATCGGCGCGAGGATCACGCCGCCGACGCCGAACGCCGCCTCGCCGATGATGATCGCCATCAGGATCTCCCACGCCTGCGAGTCGGTCTGGCCGCCGACGATGCGCGAGTTGATCAGGTACTCGAGCTTGTGAATCACGACGAGGAACGCAAGTGACGCGAACGCCGTCGCGATCGATACGCCCATCGACAGAATCGTGATGACCGTGTTCGAGATCAGATTGCCGAGCACCGGAATCAGGCCGCACACGAACGTGACGAGGATGAGCGTGGACGCGAAGGGCACGTGGATGCCGAACAGCGGCAGGAGCACCAGCAGGTACAACGCTGTGAGCGTGGTGTTGACGGTCGAGATCTTGATCTGCGCTGTGGCCACGCGTGCGAACGCATCGTTGAAGCGGTCGATCTTCTCGATGAGATGCCGCGCCAGCGGGCGGCGCAGCTCGGCATCGCGGTGCGTGATGTGCCGGAAGAAGACCAGCACCGCCAGCAGCACGCCCATCACCGCGTGCACGACGCCGATGCCGATGTAGAGACCGCCGGCTCGCAGCGTGACCGCGTGCATTTTCAACCACGTCGCGATGGTCAGCTTCAGATCCTCGGCGTCGGTCATGACCTCCGGGATGAACTCGTGCCCGATGCCGCCGAGCCACAGGCGGACGGACCCGAGGATCTCGGCCATCTGCGTCATCATGTCGGGGATGTTCGCCGCGCCGCGGCGGAACATCGTGACGACCAGCGCGATCGCGCCGACGACGACGGCAATCGTGATCACGCTGACGATCAGAACCGCGAGCGGCCGTGCCGTGCTGCTGGACATGCGGCCGGACATCCGCTTGCGCACACCTTCGAAGAACGAGTAGAGCGCGAGCGCGACGACGGCAGCGGAGACGAGGTGCTCGACGAGCACGAACACGAGCAGCCCTCCCAGCAGCGCCCACGCCGCGATCTCCTCGGCCGGCGGCCTGCGGAATGCGCGCGCCGGCTCGGGGGCCGAGCCGCGCTGGACGACTTCGCTGGTCGGCAGCGGCACGACCGGATTTGTCGTCATGAATCGATTGTAAAGCCTCCGCCCGCTTGGCCGAACTTCTGCACGCACGCGCGGAAGGAGCGTTCGATGTCCACTGTGACCGGAATCTTTCCGTCTGTCGGCGAAGCTGAAAACGCGATGCGTGCACTGGAGGCGCACGGCTTTGAACATCGCCAGCTCAATCTTCTTGCGCGGGGTGAAACGTCGTTTCCGGTACACGCAAAGCAGGCCGGAGCCGCGCTGGGCGGCTACCTCGGCCTCAGCGCCGCGACGCTGATTCCCGGACTCGGTCCGGTCCTCGGCATGGGCATGCTCGCCAGCGGTTTGATCGGCGTGGCGCTCGGCACGGCGGCCGGTGCTGCTGTGGGCCGGCACACGCACGGGATCCCGAACGAGGATCTCTATTTCTACGAGGAAGCACTGCGGGACGGGCGGGCAGTCGTGCTGGTGGACGCGCGCGATGCGACGCAGGAAACGCAGGCGCGAAACCTGATCGAGCGCGCGGGCGGGCGGCCGGTGGGGGCGACGCGGCGCGAGTGGTGGCAGGCCGTGCGGCAGGGCGAGCGTGAGCATCTGCACTCGCTGGGACGCCGGCTCGAGCCGATCGAGGAGGGCTACCGCTCCGGATTTGAAGCGGCGCTTCATCCGACCACGCGCGGCCGCGAATACGACCAGGTCGTCGATTACGTCGAGACGTGCTACCCAGGCCCGTGCCGCAGCGACGAGTTCCGCGCCGGATATGAGCGCGGGCAGGATTACTTCCGCCGGCGCAACGCCGGGCGGGAGACGGAGTAGCGCCGCTCAGTCCGTGCTGCTCTTCCAGTTCTCTCTGGCCAGCTTCCACTGGCCGCTCTCCAGCCGCAGCGTCACCGTTCCGGTGGTGTTCTTCTCGTCGAGCGAAGTCACCAGCAACGTCGCCGTGTCGCCGTCGACTGCGCCTCCGTCGATCCTCACCTTCTTCGGCTGCATCGCCTGAATCATGCGAAGGGTGTTCTTGAACTCGGGATCTTCCGTGTCCTTGACCATGTCTTTCGAGACCGTCTTGCGAATCGCCGCGATGTCTCCGGACTGAATCGCCTTTCGATATGCCTGCCATGCCTTCGCCGGCTCGCCACCGCCGGCCGGCAGGGGAGTTCCCTTCGGCGCCTCC
>DASWBH010000194.1:0-4778 GCA_036390755.1 Thermoanaerobaculia bacterium | reverse complement strand
TAGCCGCTGATCGAGATCGTGTTGTACTTCGGCACTTCTGACGCGCAGAAGCTGAAGATGTCGGTAATCAGCCGCATCGAGGGACGCGGCGGGAAGATGTACTCCTTCTGCGCGATGTACTCCTTGAGGATGTCGTTCTGCAGCGTGCCGCTGATCTTCTTCCAGTCCGCGCCGTGCTTCTGTGCGACGGCCAGATACATCGCGAGCAGGATGGGAGCGGTCGAGTTGATCGTCATCGAGACGGTGACGTCCTCGAGCTTGATCCCGTCGAAGATCGTCTCCATGTCGGCGAGCGTGTCCACGGCAACACCGCACTTCCCGACTTCACCCGCGCTGTATGGATGGTCGGAGTCGTACCCGTAAAGCGTCGGGAGGTGAAACGCGGTCGAGAGTCCGGTCTGTCCCTGCGACAGCAGGTAATGAAAGCGCTCGTTCGTCTGCTTCGCCGTTCCGAAGCCGGCGAACTGCCGCATCGTCCAGAGCTTGCCGCGGTAGCCGGTGGGATGGACGCCGCGCGTGTACGGGAACTCGCCCGGGAAAGCGAGGTCGCGCGCGAAGTTGAGCGCGGCGACGTCCTGCGGGGTGGAGAGCGGATTCACTTCCATGCCGCTGACCGTCGTGAAGTCCCTCTTCCACGGCGCGTTCTTCGACGTCATCGGATCGAGGACCTCGCGGCGCCACTTCGCCTCTTCCGACCGGATTGCGCTAAGCGCCTCCGGCGAGAAGAGCGACAACTGTTCGTCCTCTGTCGGCGCGATCACCGCGCCAGGCCGCGTCAATTCAAGCTCGTTCCGGCTCATGCAGTCTCCAGGTCGTCAAGCGTACACAGCATTCGAAGCAGGGTGCAACCTCCGCTCCCCCGCTCCAATTCTGATCCGCGCGCTACAATTTCCGGCGGGAGAACGTCATGAAAGTCCGATTGGCAGTGTATCTGGTTGTGGTGGTGGTGGTGGTGGGCAGTGCAGTTGCGCAATCGACTGGCAACAGTCCGACGGGGACGTTCACGCTGCAGGATCCGACGCAGTTCTTCGGCGTCACGCAGACACCGGGCAATGCGCTGAACTCGGCCAACGCGAATTTCTTAGCGACCGTCGCCGGCGGGACGCCCGCTCTTCCGACTACGTTGTCGTTGGAGGCGATCGGCTTCACACCGCAGAACGGCGAAGACTGGATCTTCAACTTTGCAGTCGCCGGTACGAACGCGGGCATTAAACCGGGAGCGTTTGTCATCGACGATATCAACGCCACGGCCGGACTGACTCTCGTCGGATTCGGCTCGTGCTCGGCAACCGGCGGCACCGTGACGATCACGGCGCTGACAACCGACACCACCGGCTCGGTGCAGACGACTCAGGGTGCGTTCAACCTCGTCTGCACCGCGACGACGACTGTCATTGGTACATTCTCGTTCGCCGCTCCCGCGACGACGGGCGGCGGTGGGGGCGGTGGTGGCGGTAGCACGCGTGGAGGCGGCGGCACCGCCAGTGGCGGAATCGGCCGCATCCCCGGCCTCGGCCGCTTGCCTGTGGGCACGCCGGTGACGCCGACAAATCCGACTCCGGCCACACCGCTGATGCTCCTTTCCACCACGACCCCTGAGGTGAGCCTCACGACGGGCGACACGGCGAAGGCGAGACTGACGACGGCGATGTTCAACGCGCAGGGCGATGTCTCGTTCACAGCGTCAGCCAGTCGGGGCCTCACGTTCAGCTTTGATCCGGCGACGATCGCATCGCCGGGCACCGGCGTCACAACGATGACGATCGGAACGACCAACGGCATCACCACGGGCGATTCACGGATCACCGTGACCGGACGCTCCGGCGCAGTCAGAGCCAGCATGTCGATTCTTGTCCACGTGTTCTGCGATTCGCCCATGATCCTGGGCGTCGATCAGCCGAGGGGCACGGTGATCAATCCGGGCCAGGCGGTGCAGCTCGAAGTCAATCCCTCCGGCAGCGGGCCGTTCACATTTCAATGGTTCCTCGGTCACCGCGGCTCGACCGCATTCCCGATCGACGGGGCGACCGATTCACGGCTCGCCACGCCGACCCTGACTCAGACGACGGAGTTCTGGGTCCGCGTCTCGAATCCGTGTGGCTCGGTCGACAGCGAGACCGCGACCGTGATCGTTCGCCGCTGAGAACTAGAAGCGCGGCCTCCGCTTTTCGAGAAAAGCGCTGAGGCCGCGCTGCGGTTCGCCTGCCGCGAACAGCCGCGCGAACTCGGCGCGCTCGAGCGCGTCGCCTCCTCGCCTCGCGATGAGCGCAGCCGCGGAGTCGAGCGCCATCGCGCTGCGATTCTCGAGAAAGCTGGCGCGCCACTCGTCGAGATCGGCTGCGATCGCGTCGATCAAGCCGGCCTCGGACGCCTGGGTTGCGTTGAAGTGCGTCGCGCCGGACGCGTGCAGGCGCAGCGCGTCCGCGCCAACGCGCCACACGACCCCCGCCCAGGCCTGCGCGCTGTCGATCGTGATGACGCTCCGCGGCGTCGCGACGGCGTAGTCGCTCAGCAGAATCACAGCGGCGGCGCGGCCGCCGACTGCGCCGTCCGCTGTGGCGATGACGCACTCGCGCGCAGATGCGATCACCGCCGGTTCCAGATCCGCGATTTCGCCCGGCCTCAGAATGATCACTCGCCGTTCTTTCTCGCGACGAGCAGCAGCCCCGGCCCGAACGGAATCCACGAGAAGAGCCGGTCGAGCGAGAACACCGCGAGCACGGCGTTGACCAGCCAGCGCGCACGACCGGCGCGGGCGATCGACTGCAGGCCGGCATCCGTACCGACGTCGTGCCGCGCCCGCCTTTTGTTCATCGGCAACAGAAAGAGCGTGTCGTAGATCAGCACGATGGGAAAGCCCCAGAACGACGCTTTCGAGATGGCGAAGCCGGCGCGGCGAAACAGCTCGCGCAGCGCAGAGCGCGAGTAGCGGCGGCGATGTTCGTAATAGTCGTCCGACGCGCTCCAGAGGATCTGTAACGCGGGCACCGTCGCGACGACCGTTCCTCCGCTGCGCACGACGCGAGCGATCTCGTTCGCCGCAGCACGATCGTCGTCGAGATGCTCGAGCGTCTCGCCCGTCGTCATGCCGTCAAACGCGCCGCTGCGGAACGGCATACGCGTCAGATCGCCGGCAACAGCCGTAAGTCCGTTGCGCGCAGCGTGCAGCGCGGCCTCGAACGAGTAGTCGATTCCGACGACGCGATAACCGCGCGATGCGAGACGCTGCGCGAGCTGTCCGAGACCGACTGCGCCGTCGAGCACGCGCGCGCCGCGCGGCAGCCTTTCGACTTCGCGCACGATCATGCCGAGGCGATGCTCGTGGCGAGGACCGAACATTTCGGGCTGCGTGCCCCAGGCGTGCGTATGCGGTTGCATCAAGACGAATTGTCATTCTGAGCGCCGCAGAGCGCGAAGAATCCGGGCGGTGGCGACAAACCGCCGCCCGGATTCTTCGCCGTCTCCGCGGCTCAGAATGACGATTACTGCGGAGTGATCACTGCGGTCGCGCTGTCGCGTGAACCGCACGCATTGGATACGCGCACCCAGAACTCGCCCGGCGTCGTCGCCGGATCGGTCGTCAACTGCTGGAGCGTGGCGCCCGGAATCGGGAACGAGGTGATGCCGGTGTGACCGCGGAACCACTGGAAGTGGAACGGCCCGTCGCCGCCCGGGACGGCGTTCAAGACTGTCGTCGCGCCGCTCTTGACGGTCTGGCTCTGCGGTTGACCGCGGCTGAGGAAGAACGGCGGCTGGCAATCGACGATGACATGAATGATCGCGAAGTCATCGTGGCCATTCGCCGTTGCCTGCACTGCGATCAGGTGCGTTCCCTGGAACGTGTCCGGACCGACCGTGATCGAGAGGTCCGTCTCTTCCGTGCCCGCGACGGCAGGAGTGGCGACCGGCTGGAACGACGTGACGAACTGCCCCTCCTCCGCCGGAGTCGCGGTGAACTGGGTCGGCGTCTCGTTCTTGCTCGGTGCGAAATTCGTGATGTGAACCTGGCCGGTCTCGCCGTTGGTCAGAACGATCTCCTGCGGCTCGATCAGAAGCTGCGAACCTGCGCTGCCCGCGGCGCCGCCGCACGCTTTCACGATGTCGACGATGACGTCGGAGAGATCGCTCGCGTCGGGCTTGGTCTCTTTGAACAGGCCGCCGGAAGTTGTGGCCAGGTCCTGCAGGATCGGACGGTCGATCGCCGGATCGACGCCGCCGCCGGTCGGAACGAAGATCGACGTGATGTGGACGTCGTTCTTCGAGGCCAGAAGCGCCATCTGATGCGCGTTCTGGTCATGCGTGCCCATCGCGTCGTCGAAGCCCTGCGGACCGGTGTCGGTGATGACCATGATGATCTTCGACGCACTGGCGCGGAACTGCCCGGCGAACGTTCCGGTCTGCTGGCCGATCGAGCCTTTGCGAGGCCCGAGGTGATTGAGGACGGTGTTGAGCGCCTCGTCGTAGGCGATGCCGGCGCCGGAGCTCGAGATTGCGCTCATCTGTTTGACGGCGGCATCGAGCGCGGTGCGGTTGTTCGTGCCGAGATCCAGCAGGACGTCCACGTCGTTCGCCGGCATGCTGATGAGACCAAACTGGTAGTCGCCGCCGGACGCGGCCTGCACCGAGTCGGCGATCTTGCCGACCTGCGTCTGGATCTCGTTGATGACGTTCGTCATCGAGCCGCTGTTGTCGACGATGAACACGACATCCATCGGTCCGCACTGCTGTGCAGACGCCGGCCCGGTGAAGATCATTGAGAGGAGCACGGCTGCGGCGGC
>DASWBH010000193.1:0-2499 GCA_036390755.1 Thermoanaerobaculia bacterium | reverse complement strand
AGCGTGAGCCGCTTGTCGATCATGCGATTCAGCACGTCGTGCTGGTAGTGCTCGACCTCGCGCGCGTGATGGAACTTCGTCTTCGTCGCCAGCGTCGCCTCCGCCTCGGACAGCGGCACGCCGGCAATCAGCTTGTCGCGGATGTCCTCGCGGCCGCTCGTGTCCATGTCCGACAGCTCGGCGTGTTCGCGCGAGCCGGCCGGCAGCGCTTCACCGCGCCGGTTCGCGCGCAGGATCCGCTGCAGCATGCTGTGGAAGTAGTAATTCGGATTGATGCCGAGGCTCAGGCCGTGCTCGACGGCGTCGACGTGCCAGATGTTCATGGCGTTGTCGACCGCCTGCACGCCGTGGCGCAGCGTGTCCCACGTCTCGCCGTGATGGCTTCGCGTGCGCAGCCCGTACGCCTGCAGCTTGCGCATGCCCACGCGCATCTCCTGGAAGTGCACCTTGCGATAGAAGCCGCGCTCGTTGCCGACGGTGTCGACTTCCGTGACGACGTCCCGGAGCTCGGGATGCCGCTTGAGCATGCCGGCGATCTGTTCGACCTGCGCGTCGAAGCTGGCGCGCTTCGACGGATATCGTGAGGCGTCGTAGAAGCCGGCTTCTTTGCGAAAACTCGGCGAGAGGATGAAGCGGAACGCCGGCACCTCGCGCTGGAACTCGCGGAAGCCGTCGTAGAGGCCGAGCATGACGTCTTCCGGCTGCAGCTCTTCGATTCCGGGAATCTGCTCCGTGGGATCTGTGGTCTCGCGGAAAAGAGTGAACTTCAGCCGCAGCGCGCCGACGTTCGAGGTGCGATACAGCCGGCTGGCCATGTGGTACGCGGCGGCGCGATGCGCGTCGCGGCTCGTCAGGATCAGCTTCGGCAGATAGAGGATCTTCAGGTAGCGGTCGAATCGATCCCCGTCGCCGAGGCGGATGAGGCGGTCGACGTCGCGGGCGCTGCGGATCGGGAGGCTGCCCGGTCCGTACACGTCCGCGATTTTCTTCTCGTACAGCGCGCGATGCGGACCTTCGAGCAGCGGCGCGAGCCGCTCGTAGACGAACTCCGCGTCGAGCGAGCCGCTGAGGTGGATGTGCTCGTCGCGAAACGGAATCGGGAACGCGCGGAACAGATTCATCAGCGACTGCGCGACGGGATGCGCGAACAGCTTCTCGATTGGCGTGTCGTTCAGCCGAAAGCCGCCGAGGAGGCGGCGGAATTCGCGGATGCACTCGGCGAGCTCGGCGTCGTTCTCGAGCTGCGGCGACTGATCGGCCAGAGCCAGCGTGTCCTCGAGAGAGAGGCCGCTCGTTTCGCTGATGAGCTGCGTGAAGAAGCGCGTGAGCCGCGCGACGACCGGAGCGGGCATGGCGCGCATCGTATCGCCTCTATACTCGCGCCGCATGACGGCCGAAGGTCATTCCGAGCCGCGAAGACGGCGAGGAATCTGGGCGGGGGAATCGCGCCCCCGCCCGGATTCCTCGCGCTCTTCGGCGCTCGGAATGACGGGACAATTCCCCTTTACCACGTGGAGTGAACATGTCCGGTGATCCCTCGACCGATGCGTGGAACGCAGTCGCAGACGACTGGGTCCGGCACGCCGACACGAACGACTACCGCAATTTCTTTCTGATGCCGCGCATGCTGGCGATGCTTGGTGATCCACGCAACCGGCGCATCCTCGACCTCGGCTGCGGCGAAGGCGGGTACTGCCGTGAGCTCGCGCGGCGCGGAGCGTCGGTCGTGGGAGTCGACGGAAGCGAACGCCTGATCGAAGTCGCCCGCGAGCGGACGGCGGAAGAGAACGTCACTTACATGTGCGCGAACGCTGCCGCCACGCCACTCGACTCGGATTCGTTTGACGTCGTCATCGCAGCGATGAGCCTCATGGACGTCGAAGACTACCAGGGCGCCATCGGCGAATCTCATCGCCTTCTGCGTGCGGGCGGCGAGCTGCTCATGAGCATCACGCACCCATGTTTCTCCGCGCCGGTGTCGCACTGGATCCGCGACGATCAGCGCCGCCTCGAAACGTTCGCCGTCGATCGCTATTTCGATCGCGCGACGTGGCCGAGCAAGGTCACGGAGCGCTTCGCCGCGCCGGTGCTGCGGCACCATCGTCCGCTGCAGGACTACCTCAGCGCTGCGATCGGCGCCGGATTCGTGCTCAGAGAATTTTCCGAGGCGGAACCGACCGAGGAGGAGCTGAAGTTGTCGCCGCGGTTCGCGAAGATCGCGCGCGTTCCCTACTTCATCTTCATGCGGTGGCAGAAATGACAACGCGTCACGGCGGCGCGGACCGCATCTCCACCAAAGCCAGGCTCGCCGGCGAGCTCGTCGTCCTCGGACGCGTGCTCGCGCTTACGCGCGAACGAGCGGGACTCAAACAGGCAGATGTCGCCGCAGCTCTCGGCATGCCGGCTTCGTATCTGTCGAAGATCGAGAACGGCACGCGGCGGCTCGACGTGATCGAGCTGATTCACATCGCCGAGGCGATGAAGACGGATCCGGCGGAG
>DASWBH010000192.1:0-2698 GCA_036390755.1 Thermoanaerobaculia bacterium | reverse complement strand
TGTTCATGTCATCCAACATTTATCTGTTGACGCTGATGCTACTCTTCGTATTCACGGTCCGAGGATGATTCGAAAAAAATTGTTCCTGATGGCGGCGGCGCTGTCGCTGTCGCTCGCGTGTCACTACCAGTCCGATCTGCCGCAACTGTTCGACGTCCCGAACACGAAGCTGCTCAACGAGAACGGGCAGCCGGTCACGCTCGGCCAGAACAAAGGCTACGTGACGGTCTACGACTTCATCTACACGAACTGCGCGGGGACGTGCCCGATGATGACGGCGTCGATGCGCCGGCTGACGAAGAAGGTGCCGAAGGGCGACAAGGTGAAGTTTGTGTCGATCAGCGTCGATCCGGCGCGCGACACGCCGCCTGTGCTCAAGGCCTACGCCGCGCGCGTGCGCAACGACGACCGCTGGACGTTCCTCACCACCGGCAATCACAAGACGCTCGTCGATCTCGCCGTGAACGGGTTCAAGCTCGTGGCCGGCGATCCCGGTCCGGGGGGCGATCCGCTGCTGCACAGCTCGAAGTTCGCCGTCGCCGACAAGAATGGCGTGATCCGCGAGTACTACGGCGGGACCGACGGCGATGCCCCGACGCACGTCGCGCAAACGGTCAAGGACCTGCTGAAAGAAGACTGACGAAGTCCTCCCTCGCCCCGTGAAGCGGGGAGAGGGTGGCCGAAGGCCGGGTGCATGTATCCCTCATCCGCGCTTCGCGCACCTTCTCCCCGCCGCGCGGGGAGAAGGAGGATTGATCAGTCCTGTAGAATCGCGGCGCATGGCAAACACAACAGAGAAGCCTTCCAGCGAGGTCGTCACCGACCTTCTGAATCGCATCAATACGCGCACGGCCACGATCGGCGTCATCGGCATGGGTTATGTCGGGCTCCCGCTGGCGCTCCTGTTCGCCGAGAATTCATTCAGCGTCGTCGGCTTCGACGTCGACCAGAAAAAAGTCGACGCCCTCACGCGCGGCACGTCCTACATCAACCACATCGGCGTCGATCGCGTATCCAGCGCGTTCCTCGACAAGCGAGCGGTGGCGACCTCCGACTTCGCGCGCCTCAGCGAATGCGACGCCCTGATCGTCTGCGTTCCCACTCCCCTCGGCGCGCACAGAGAGCCGGACCTGAAGTACATCCGCATGACCGCCGAGGCGATCGCGAAGCACCTCCGTCGCGGGCAGCTCGTGGTCCTGGAGTCGACCACGTACCCGGGCACGACACGCGAAGAGCTCGTCCCGCGTTTCGAGGCCACCGGCATGAAGTGCGGCGTCGATTTCTTCGTCGCCTTCTCGCCGGAGCGCGAAGATCCCGGCAACGAGCACTTCAACACGAAGACGATCCCGAAGGTCGTCGGCGGCATCGACGACGCGTCGCGCGAGGTCGCGGTTGCGCTCTACTCCTCCGCCATCGACAAAGTCGTTCCGGTCTCGTCGGCCGAAGTCGCCGAATCGGGGAAGCTGCTCGAGAACATCTTCCGCTCGGTCAACATCGCTCTCGTCAACGAGCTCAAAGTCGTTTTCGACCGCATGAACATCGATGTGTGGGAAGTGATCGAGGCGGCCAAAACGAAGCCGTTCGGCTTCATGCCTTTTTATCCGGGTCCGGGTCTGGGCGGGCACTGCATTCCCCTCGATCCGTTCTACCTCTCATGGAAAGCCGCCGAACACGGCGTGTGGGCGCGCTTCATCGAGCTCGCCGGCGAAGTGAACACGTCGATGCCGCGTTACGTCGTCGACAAGATCGCGGAGGCGTTGAACGAAGCGGGGAAGAGCGTTCGCGGCGCGCGCGTCCTCGTCCTCGGCCTCTCGTACAAGGCGAACATCGACGACGACCGGGAGTCGCCGTCGTTCGAGATCCTCGAGCTGCTGCAGGAGCGCGGTGCGGAGATCGCGTATTGCGACCCGTACATCCCCGTCGCCCGCCGCGGCCGCAAGCACGACCTCGGGCTCACGTCGGTGCCGTGCCGCGCCGATTCGTTCGCGCTGTACGACGCGGTCGTGATCTCGACGGCGCACGATGAGTTCAAACCTGCCGCTCTCTACCGCGACGCGAAGATCGTCGTCGACACGCGGAACATCGTGCCGAGGTCCGCGGTGGTGAACGGAAAACTGTACAAGGCCTGAGCCGCCGCAGGATGCGCGTTCTCGTCACGGGCGCGGCCGGCTTCATCGGGTATCACGTCGCCGAGCGTCTGCTCGCGCGCGGCGATCTCGTCGTCGGATACGACAACGTCAACGACTACTACGATCCGGCGCTGAAACGGGCACGGCTCGAGCGGCTGCGACGGGATGACAACTTCGAGTTCGTCGAGGCGGATCTCGCCGCCGGCGGCATGCTGCACGAGGCGTTCGTCGAGCATCGTCCGCAGCGCGTCGTTCATCTCGCCGCGCAGGCGGGCGTCCGTTACTCGCTGACGAATCCGCATGTGTACGCGACGAGCAACCTCATCGGATTCCTCAACATCCTCGAGGAGTCGCGGCACGCGAAGATCGAGCACCTCGTGTTCGCGTCGTCGAGCTCCGTGTACGGCTCGAACGGCCACCAGCCGTTTTCCGAGCACGACAACGTCGATCATCCGATCTCGCTTTACGCCGCTACGAAGAAGTCGAACGAGCTGATGGCGCACTCGTACGCGCATCTGTTCCGGTTGCCCTGCACCGGTTTGCGCTTCTTCACGGTGTACGGCCCATGG
>DASWBH010000191.1:0-3222 GCA_036390755.1 Thermoanaerobaculia bacterium | reverse complement strand
TCCCATTCGACGCGAAGCGCTTGCCGCGCCTTGAGTGCGGGCCACGTGCTCCCGGCGACGATCGCGACGCCGCTCGTGATCGGGACGACGTCGCGCACGCCACGAATCGCTTTCGCGCTCGCGGCGTCGAACTTCTGCACGTGGCCGCCGACGACCGGGCACCGCACGATGCTCGCGTACAGCATTCCGGGAACGCGCGTGTCCAGGCCGTACTTCGCGCGGCCGTGCACGATGTCGGGTCCGTCGATTCGCTTGCGCCGCGTGCCGACGATGCGCCGCGCCTGGCGCGACTTCGGCGCGACGTTCTGCGGAACCGGCAGCTTCGCCGCGTCGGTCGTCAATTCGCCGTACGTGACGCGACGGCTGCTCGCGTCGTGAATGACTGCGCTGTTCTCCGTGCGCAATGCCGATGCTTCGACGCCGAGCCGCGCCGCGGCCGCGGTGACGAGCATCTGCCGCGCGGTCGCCGCGACGGGTCGCAGCCGTTTCCACGCGCCGAACACGCTCCCACTGCCGCCGGTGTTCAGCGTTGTGTACGCGGGTCCCGTCGACGCCTGCTCGAGGCGCACGTGCGCCCAGTCGGCATCAAGCTCGTCGGCGACGATCATGGCGAGCGACGTGCGGACGCCCTGACCCATCTCCTGTTTGCCGATGATCACGACGACGGTGCCGTCGCGCTCGACGCGCAGCCACGGATTCGGCGCGAACGGTTGCAGCTGAACGTCGGCGCGAAGCTCGACACCCAACACCAGAGCAGCGCCTGCGACGCTCGTGATGCGGATGAAGTCACGACGCGTCGTATCCATCACGATTTCCGCAGCGCCGCTGCAGCCGCGGCGATCGCCTTTCGAATGCGCGGATACGTGCCGCAGCGGCAGACGTGATCGCCGAGCGCTTCGTCGATCTGTACGTCGGTCGGCGCAGCGGATGTGCGCAAGAGCGCCGCCGCCTCCATGATCATCGCCGGTTGACAGTAGCCGCACTGCGCGACGTCTTCGTCGAGCCACGCTTTTCGGCATGCGGCGGCGAGCGGCGAGTTGAGTCCTTCAATCGTCGTGAAGCGTTTGCCGTTCGCCTGTTCCGCTGTGATCTGGCATGCGCGCACGGCCGTCTTGCCCTCGTGAACCGTGCAGGCGCCGCACACGCCGATGCCGCAGCCGTACTTCGTCCCGGTGAGCTGCAGGTGGTCGCGCAGGAGCCATAGCAGGGGAGTGTCCGCATCGACGTCCACCGACGCAGGTTTGCCGTTGACCGTGAAGCGGAATGGCACGCACATAATCTAATGGATGCGTTTCCGCGTCCGCTGAGACGAACGGGTGACGAGGCGATGTCGCGATGCGTCGCGCTACGCCGTGACGGTTTCCGTTCGGGCGCGCGGTCTGACCAGCGCGAGCGCCGCGCCGCCGAGTCCGACCACCGCACATGTCGCCCACAGCAGCGCGGGATTCCGCTGGAAGATGAGCGTCCCGAGCCACGGTCCGAGGAGCATGCCGACGGACCACATGAGCATCCACATGCCGCTGTAGCGGCCGCGATAGCGTTCCGGCGCGAGGCTGGTCACGTACGCGCCGGTCTGCGGCGCGTAAATCATCTCGCCGAGCGTCCAGATCACCGTTGTGCCGGCGAGCGCGAGCCGCGTGTGCGCCAGGCCGGTCATGGCGATGCCGATTGCGGCGACTGCGTAACCGGTCGCGATGACGCGCTGCGGCTCGAGGTGCTGTGTGCGCGATGTCAGCGCCAGCTCAAAGAGGACGATCATTACGCCGTTGATCGACAGCAGCAGGCCGTACGTCGACGGCGCGTATCCGAGCTGCTGTACGTAAAGCGGGAACGTCGAGTGAAGCTGGTACTCGATCCACGTCAGGCACAGCGTCGCGAGCAGGAACAGCGTGAACCGCTGATTCCGCATCGCGTGGACGAGTGCCTCGCCTGTCTGCTCCTCTTCCATCCGCGAGCGCAGACCGTGCGGCAGCGCGATGAGCGCGATGATGCCGAAGACGAGCGAGGTGGCGGCGTCGCCGAAGAAGATCAGCGTAAAGGAGCGGCTGGCGAGGAACCCCGCCGTCGCCGGACCCGCGGCGAATCCGAGGTTGATCGCCCAGCGATACATGCCGAATGCGGCGATGCGTTGCTCCTGCGTAACGAGGTCGCCGATCAGCGCGGTCGCGGCAGGGCGATAGAGCTCCGCGCAAGCGCCGGCGCAAAGAGTCAGCAGCAGGATCGCGGGATACGAGCGCGCCTGCGACAGCGCGACCATCATCACGCACGACGCCAGCATCGACGTGACGATCGTGTTGCGCCGCCCGAATCGATCGGCGAGATGCCCGCCGAGAACCGACGCGATGACATGGCCGCCGCCGTACGCGCTGACCGCCGCGCCGGCTTCGGCGATGCCGTATCCGCGCTTCGTCAGATACAGCGCGAGGAACGGCATGACGAACGTGCCGAACCGGTTGATGAACGCGCCGAGGAAGAGGATCCACGCCGCGCGCGGCAGCGTGCGCAGGTTCTGGCGCAGCGAGGGGCGGCGGGCGGCGTCCACGACGGGTGTCATTCCGAGCGCGGCTCAGAATGACACATCACCGGTTAACGATTTGTGGCAACGCGGCGATGAACTTGATCGTCAGCGTGGAATCGAGCTGCGTTCCCGCCGCGTCGCGCAATTGTTCGATCGCCTCTTCTTCGCGCGCCGGCTCTTTCTTGTATGTGTGCGACGACGTCATCGTCGTCCACGTGTCGGCGATCTGGATGATGCGCGCCGCGAGCGGAATCTGCTGGCCGCCGATCTTGCTCGGATAACCTTTCCCGTCGAACCGCTCGTGATGCCGCAACACCGCATACGCCACCTCGGCTCCGAGGAGCGGCTCGACGAGCGCGGCGCCGACCACGGGATGCTCCGCGACCGCACGCTTCTCCTCGGCAGTGAGCTCCTCTTTGCGATACAGGCGGTCGTAGTCGATCAGCCGCATGCCGACGTCGTGGACGAGTGCGGCGATGCGGATCGTCTCGATCTGGTGCGCCGGCAGCTCGAGGTACCGCGCGAAGCGCTGCGCCACGTTCGCCACTTCGCGCGCGTGGACGGCGAGATCGGGCAACTTCTGGAAGTCGGGCTCGAGGAGCTTCTCCGCGATGGCCTGACGCTCACCGCGTCCGGCCGACGCGCCGATCGCGCTCTCGACCGACTCCTCGACCTGCCGCAGGTAACTCTCGAGCGCGTGTTGC
>DASWBH010000190.1:0-21088 GCA_036390755.1 Thermoanaerobaculia bacterium | reverse complement strand
CCGGAACGAAATTCGGCTGCGGCATGGGCTTGTGCGGCGCGTGCACCGTGCTCGCGAACGGCGAGGCCGTTCGTTCGTGCACCACCGCCGTGAGCGCGGTGAAAGATCGCGCGATCGTCACGATCGAAGGGCTGTCGACGGCCGGAACGCATCCGCTGCAGAAGGCGTGGATGGCCGAGAACGTGCCGCAATGCGGCTACTGCCAGACCGGTCAGATCATGGCCGCCGCCGCGTTGTTCGCGAAGACGCCGAAGCCGACCGACGAAGAAATCGACAACGCCATGGAAGGCAATGCCTGCCGCTGCGGCACGTATCAGCGCATCCGCAAAGCCATTCATCGCGCGGCCGAGGAGGCGTGAGTATGTCGATCGCGAAAGTGTCGCGCCGCGAGTTCGTCAAGCTCACCTCCGCCGCCTCCGCCGGCCTCGTCCTCGGCGTGACGTTCCGGGTAGAAGCGGCGTCGAAATCGAAACCGAAAGCCGCCACCGCGCCGCACGACCTCGGCACATTCGTGCAGGTCGACGACGATGGCATGGTGACGGTGTGGGTGCCGAAGTCGGACATGGGGCAGGGCGTGCGCACATCGCTGCCGATGATCGTCGCCGAGGAGCTCGACGCGGACTGGACGAAGGTGCGGATCCGCCAGGCGCACTTCGACAAGAAATTCGGACGGCAGGGCACCGGCGGCAGCAGCAGCGTGCGGACCATGTGGCAACCGATGCGGCAGGCCGGTGCGACCGCGCGCGCGATGCTCGTCAGCGCTGCCGCGGCGAAACTCGGAGTGCCCGCAGATTCGTTGACCGTCAGCGACGGCGTCATCGCGCATGCAGCATCGGGCCGCAAGCTGGCGTTCGGCGACGTTGCCGCGGACGCGGCGAAGATCGACGTGCCCAAAGACGTGAAGCTGAAGGACGCGAAGTCGTTCACGCGCGTCGGCAAGCACACCGATCGGATCGACAATCGCGACATCGTCACCGGCAACGCCACGTACGGCATCGACGTGCGCGTGCCCGGCATGTTGCACGCGGTCGTGAAGCGTTCGCCGGCGTTCGGCGGCAAGGTCGTGAGCTTCGACGACAGGAAAGCGCTCGCGGTGCCGGGCGTGAAGAAGATCGTGAAGATCGACGCGATCGGCACCGATCTGCCGTGGAGCGGCGTCGCCGTCGTCGCCGATTCGACGTGGGCGGCCATGAAAGGTCGCGACGCGCTCGACGTGAAGTGGGACGCGCCGCCGGCGGAGTCATCGGAGTCGCTGCGCAAGCAGCTCCGCGCGGCGGTCGTCCGTCCGGCGAAACGGATCACCGATATCGGCAACGCCGAGACGGCGACGATCTCCGCCGCGCAGAGAGTCGAAGCGACCTACGAGCTGCCGTACCTCGCGCACGCGACGATGGAGCCGATGAACGCCACGGCGAGCGTCACGGCGAACGGCGTGGAGATCTGGGCGCCCACGCAGTTCCCGGACTGGGCCAACGGCACGGTCGCGCAGGCGCTGAAACTGAAACCCGAGCAGGTGAAGGTGAACGTCACGATGCTCGGCGGAGGCTTCGGACGGAAAGCGAATCCCGACTTCGCGCTCGAGGCGGCGCTCGTGTCGCAGGCGGCCGGTGTGCCGGTGCACGTGCAGTGGACGCGCGAAGATGACATGCAGCACGACTACTACCGGCCGGCAAGTCAGCATCGCGCGACTGCCGGCCTCGATCCGGACGGACGTCTGATCGCCTGGACGCATCGCTTCGCCGCGCCGTCGATCGACACGTACTTCCATCCGGAGACCGACAAACCGCATGACAGCGAGATGGGCGGTCTCGAAGACTTGCCGTATTCGGTGCCGAATTTGCGCATCGAGTTCGTGCCCGTGCCGTCGGTCGTGCCCCGCGGATGGTGGCGTTCAGTCGATTATTCGATCAACGGCTTTGTCGTCAATTCGTTCCTGGACGAGGCCGCGCACGCGGCGGGGAAGGATCCGATCGAGTTTCATCTCTCCATGCTGACCCCCGGGCGCCGGATCGACAGCACGGGCCCGAACGCGAAGAACTATCCATTCGAGATCGATCGCCTCCGCCGCGTCATCGAGGTGGTGCGCGATGCGTCCGGCTGGGGAAAGAAAGAGCTCGGCGAGGGACGCGGCCGCGGCTTTGCGGCGCAGCGCTCGTTCCTCTCGTACGTCGCGCAGGTCGCCGAGGTGACGGTCGCGAAGAACGGAACGATCAGCGTCGACCGGATCGTCGCCGCGATCGACTGCGGCACGCCCGTGAATCCCGACGGCATCGCCGCGCAGATCGAGGGCTCGATCGTCTACGGACTGACGGCCGCGCTGCACGGCGAGATCACGACCTCAGGCGGCACGGTGCAGCAGTCGAACTTTCACGACTACCCGCTGCTGCGGATCAGTGAGATGCCTCTCGTTGAAGTGCACATCGTTCCGAGCACGGCGCTTCCGACGGGAACAGGTGAGCCGGGACTGCCGCCGGTTGCCCCGGCGGTTGCGAACGCGATCTGGGCTGCGACGGGAAAGAGATTGCGGACGTTGCCGTTCAAGATGTCATCGTGAGCCGCGACGACGGCGAAGGATCCGGGCGGGGGCGCGATTCCGCCGCCCGGATTCCTCGCGCTCTGCGGCGCTCGGAATGACTTCGTCACTTGATGCTGTAGCGCACCTCGAGGATCACGCTCCGCCCGTTGAACCGCGGCTCGAGGCCCGACTCTTCGGCATCGAGGTGTTCGCCGACGACGCGCGAGACTTCTGCGCCCGCGCGCACGTGCGGGGTCAGCGCAACGAGCCAGCCTACGGTGACGCCGTGGCCGGTCTCGTCGTAGCGATCGGTGAGGCTCTGCTTCCGGTCCTTCGTGTTGAATGAGTCGTATCGCGCTGAAAACCGATGCCGGCCGACTTTCTGCGATAAGAGCAGGTACGCGGCGTAGAAGTCGACGTCGATGGCGGTCGCGGCCGGCCCCATCTGCGTGTGGCCGGACATCCACTCCGCGAGCGCGGTCGTGTTGCGGAGGTGACCTTCAGCGCCGATGTGGTCGAACGTCGTGTCCCACGCGTATTCGGTGCCGTGCAGCTTCCGGTCGCCGCGGTTATCGACTCGCGTGAACTGGACGTTGAACCTTTCGGGGACCGAGTACCGCAGGCGCGCCGCGAAGCCCGGTCTGCCGTCGAGATCGCGTTGGAATGGAGTCGTGCGCTGATGCTGCAGCGGGAAGTCGGTCTTGAACGCTTCGAGCGGCGGTAACGCCACCGACTCGTTCAACAGGCTGAGGCGGTTGCCGACGGTCCATCCGCGCCAGACGAGCAGCGCGCCCATCGTGTCGTTTCCTTCGAACGCGGTCAGTCCGGTCGTGATCACCGCGTTCCGCGTCAGCAGTTGCCATTCGCCGTGCAGGCCGATGGGCCGCACTTCGTTCGCGATCCAGGAATTCAGCGCGGAGTACGTGATCAGATACGGCGACGTCCAGAGATCCTGGACGTTCTCCCGCGATGTGCCGAGGAAAAATTGGCCGCCGCGGAAAATGAAGGTGTTCTGACCTTTGTCGATGTTCGCCTCGACGAACGCGGTGGCCAGGCCGATGCCGCGGCCGCGCGTGCCTGAGGGCTCAGCGCGTGCGACTCCCTGCGCGTGAACGAGGATGTGCTGCACCGGCTGCCAATCGAAACCGACGTTCAGGTCGGCGAGCGCGTCGCTGTTCGATTTCTCTGACGGCGATCCGCCGGCGTCGAACCTGCCGAGCCCCCCGCGCGTCCACGCTGTCGGTCCCGTCACGGACATCGCGCGTCCGGTCGCGAAGCCCTGCAGGTCGAAAGTCTGTGCGTCTGCAGCGGCAGAGACGATCACCAGAACGGCGGCGAGGGCGAGAGCCCGCGAAGTCACTGTCCACGATTTTCTCCCGTTCGGCACCGCCCACGCAATCACATTGGGATCCTGGGGTCGCGCCAGATGCCGACCTGCCGCCGTCCGTAATCGATCGAGAGGAGGAACTTCGACAGCAGGCGATTGCCGACTCGCGCGTCGGTCACGTCGGCAAACGCGATGTCGATCACGCCGAAGTCGGTGCCGGCGATCGCCACGCGCGCTTTTCGTCGAGCCGCCGCCGCGTCGCCGCGCGGGAGCACGATCGTGTCCGGAAGCGCAGTGTCGACGATGACCGGCAATTGCCGTCCGTTGACTTCAGCGATGATCCGCGGCACGTTCTCGAAGCGGAACAGCGTCATGTAATCGGGGTGCATCCCGTCCTTCTGATACGTCAGCAGGCCGCTCCGGTAGTCGATCGTCACCGCGTGCGATCCCCACACGTCGGCGCCAAGGGCCGCATCGCCGATGCCGCCGAGCCCGATGATCAGCGGCGTGAACGGCAGCGTGTCGCGTTGGTTGAGGTGCAGCGCGTATCGCGACGAGCGCACGCGGTCGGCGAAGGCGGGATCGATCATCGTGCGCGGATACGCCGACCCGAAGAAGATCCGGCCCGGCGCGTTGTTAATCGTCGCGGTCGTCAGGAAGAGGAGATTGTTCTCCAGAGTGAACGCGAGGTTCACCTCATTTGCCGGTTCCTCATCACGCCACGGCAGAATCGAGCCGCAGGCGGGGAGAAGAACCAGAATGAGCGCCGTTATTGCTAGACGGACTGATTTCGATACCATTCCGGTCTTCTTACGGCCTCTGCAACATGGACGCCGGGGCTGCTGCACACGAAAGGATTCAAACATGACCACCGTCACCGAATACGCGACCGAGAAACGTCGGGCGCTCAGTGAGTTCAAGAACGAACCGCTCACCGACTTCAACCGCCCGGAGAACCGCCAGGCGATGGAAGCCGCGCTCGCCAAAGTCAAAGGCGAGTTCGGCCGCGAGCACCCGCTGGTCATCGGCGGGCAGCGCATCACCGGGCTGAAAACCTTCGACTCCATCAATCCTGCGCACAAGGATCAGCTCCTCGGCAAGTTTCAGAAGGGAACGAAACAGCACGTCGAACAGGCGGTCGACGCCGCCTGGCGCGCGTTCGAGAGCTGGAAGCGTCAGCCGGTCGACGTTCGTGCCGGACTGCTGCTCAAAGCCGCGGAGCTGATGCGGAAGCGCAAGCATGAGTTCTCCGCGACGATGATCTACGAAGTCGGTAAGACGTGGCCCGAAGCGGACGCGGACACGGCCGAAGCGATCGACTTCATGGAGTTCTACGCGCGGGAGGCGTATCGCTGGGGCGGCCAGCAGCCCATCACGAAGATCGAGTCCGAGGACAACGGCCTCGTGTACATCCCGCTCGGAGTGGGCGCAGTCATTCCGCCGTGGAACTTCCCCCTCGCCATCATGACGGGCATGACGACCGCGGCGATCGTCGCCGGCAACTGCGTGATCCTCAAGCCGTCGTCCGATTCGCCGTGGATCTCCGCGCGGTTCTTCGCGCTGCTCGAAGAAGCCGGCATGCCGCCGGGTGTCGGTAATTTCCTGAGCGGATCAGGCGGCGAGGTCGGCGATCCGCTGATTCAGCATCCGCGCATCCGGTTCATCTCGTTCACGGGATCGAAGGAAGTCGGCCTGCACATCAACGCGGAGGCGGCGAAGACGCCGAAAGGACAGCTCTGGATCAAGCGCGTGGTCGCGGAGATGGGCGGCAAGGACGCGATCATCGTCGATCGCGATGTGAGCAATCTCGAAGAGGCCGCGTCCGCGGTTGTCTCGTCAGCATTCGGATTCCAGGGACAGAAGTGTTCTGCGTGCTCGCGGCTGATCGTCGACGAGGTGATCTACGACCGCTTCATGCCGCTCGTCGTCGAGAAGACGAAGAAGTTGAAGATCGGTCCGCCGGAGTTGGCCGACTCGAACGTCGGTCCGGTCGTGAACGAATCGGCGATGAAGAAGATCAAGGAGTACATCGACAAAGGTGCGAAGGAAGGCGAGGTCCTCGCCGGCGGAAAGGTCGATGCGAAGGAGGGTTTCTTCATCGAGCCGACGGTGATTGGCCCGGTCTCCGAGGATTCGACGATCGCGCAGGAAGAGATCTTCGGGCCGGTGCTCGCCGTCATCAAAGCGAAGAATTTCGACGACGCGCTGCGGATCGCCAACGACAGCCAGTACGGATTGACCGGCGCCGTCTTCACGGACAACGAGGACAAGATCCGCCGCGCGAACGAGGAGTTCTTCGTCGGGAATCTCTACATCAATCGCAAGTGTACGGGCGCGCTCGTCGGCGTGCACCCGTTCGGCGGGTTCAACATGTCCGGCACCGACTCCAAAGCCGGCGGCCGCGACTACCTCGGACTCTTTCTGCAGGCGAAAGCGATCTCACGAAAGATCGGACGGCGATGACCCAATTCTCCCTCTCCCGCACGCGGGAGAGGGTGGCGCGAAGCGCCGGGTGAGGGCCCCTCATCCGCGGCTTCGCCGCACCTTCTCCCCGCGCGGGCGGGGAGAAGGTGGATCACGACTACGATCCCAGTTTGAAATTCACGGTCAGGTCGAAGATGACGTCGACCGGCTGTCCGTTCATCGTGCCGGGGCGGAACTTCCACTTGCGCACAGCCTGCTCGGCTTCTTCGGAAAGTCCCATCGGCAATCCTTTGAGGACCTTCACCTGATCGACTTTGCCGGTCTTGTCGATGATGGCCTCCACGATCACGACGCCCGTCACGCGCGCGGTTCGTGCAGTCTCGGTGTACTTCGGCTCGACTCGGTCGATCACAGTCGGCGCTTTGACGTCGCCGCCGACGCGAACCGGTCCGTCCGGAACCGGCTCCGGCTTCGCGACTTCTTTCTCCGCTTTGCCATCGCCTTCGGTTCCGCTGCCGGTGCCGCCGACCTTGCCGCCGACTTCGCCGCCTTTGACTCCGCCGATCTGACCGCCGACAACGCCGCCGGTCTCGCCACCGACCACGCCGCCCTGCACGCCGCCGACGACTCCGCCCGGAACACCATTGGCGACGCCGCCTTCAACCGCACCGGGTAGCTGCGCCGGTGTATCGTTGGACGGCTTCACGTCCTCGGTCCTGGTCGTGCTCGGCAGCTCGACCTTCGGGACCTCTTTCGGGATCTCACGCGGCGGGATGAATGCATCGTGAGGAACCGGCTTCGGCTCGATCTTTGGTTGAATGCGTGGAGTGGCCTTCAGCGCGCCGGACGACAACGCCGGCGCGGGGGGCGGCGGCGGTGGCGGAGGCGGGGCCGCACCCTCGCTGATGAATGCGCGGATCTTGTCTTCCGCATCGACGCGATGCGTGGCCGTTGCTCCGAGGAAAATGATTGCTGCGACGAGGAGGCCGTGGAGGATCATCGAAGTGATCGATGCCTGCCATCGGCCCTTCTGGGGTTGTCTGTTCGATTCGATGAGGTTGCTCTGGAGATCCATGTTCTTCTCCTTGCGCTGCTGTTCCTGGCCATAGTTATCGCAAGGATGCTGCCAGCACTTTCTGTCTTGAATTTCAATAATTTACGCTGTATTGTGACTGTCGAGAAAGAGGGTAGAGGGAAGTCCGAGTGGCCACTGCTGAAACCGACAGGAAATCGACTGTCCGCGAGTATTACGAAGCTCTTCTGATCGCCGTCATCTTTGTCAATTTTGCCCGGATCTTTGTCTTCCAGGCATTCAAGATTCCTACGGGATCGATGGAAGACAACCTGAAGATCGGCGATCACATCGTCGTCAACAAGTTCATCTACGGGCCGGAGGGGAACGGGCCGTTGTCGCGGCTCATGCCGATTCGCGACGTGCATCGCGGCGACATCATCGTGTTCCGCTACCCGCTGCAGCCTGACACCGATTTCGTGAAGCGCGTGATCGGCATGCCGGGCGACACCGTCGAGGTCCGCAACAAAGACGTGTACGTCAACGGCAAGAAGCTCAACGAGCCGTACGTGATTCACGTAGATCAGCAGATCTATCCGGCGCAGCCCGCGCTGCCGGAGCCGTACCGGTCGCGCGATCAGTTCGGGCCGTATACGGTCGCGCCTGATTCATACTTCGCGATGGGCGACAATCGAGATCGCTCCAGCGATTCGCGATACTGGGGAACGGTGCCGCGCTCGATGATCAAAGGGCGTGCATTCATGGTGTACTGGTCATTCATCGGTGAGCCGCCTCCTCCCGGCAGTCCGCCAGGCGAGCGGATCAAAGAGTTGTTGAACGTCGTGATCCACTTCTTCCCGAATACGCGATGGCAGCGGACGTTCTTCATCGTCGACAGCAAGTACCACTTCACGCCCGAGATCACGGGCGAAGGTGGCGCCTATGAGTCGGAATGAGGACCAGGTTCTCGGACCGGACGAACCGATGTCGAGCGAGGACCGAGGACCGGGACCCGAGGACGTGGTCGTCGTGGATCGGAGCGATCATCCGATCTCGCGCCGGCAAATCCCCGAAAACGTCCTGAAGGTTCTCTACAGACTGCATCGCAGCGGGTACCGCGCGTACCTGTGCGGCGGCAGCGTGCGCGATCTGCTGATGCAGCGGACGCCGAAAGACTTCGACATCGCCACCGACGCGCATCCCGCCGTGATCCGCCGGCTCTTCCGCAACAGTCGCATCATCGGCCGGCGCTTCCGCCTCGTGCACGTGATCTTTCAGGACATGATCGTCGAAGTGGCCACGTTCCGGCGCGAGCCCGAGCGCGGCAACGACGAGAACGCCGACATCCTCGTCACCGACGACAACACGTTCGGCTCGCCGTTGCAGGACGCGCGTCGCCGCGACTTCACGATGAACGGGCTGTTCTACAACATCGCCGACTTCTCCGTGCTCGACTACGTCGGCGGACTCGAGGACATCGACGCGCGGCGCGTGCGTGTCATCGGCGACCCGGACGTCAGGTTCCGCGAAGATCCGGTCCGGATGATGCGCGCGATCGAGTTCGCGTCTCGACTCGACTTCCAGATCGAGCCGGCGACGTACGGCGCGATCATCCGCCATCGCACCGAGATCCTGAAAGCGTCGCCGCCGCGCGTATCGGAGGAAATTCTCGAGCTGTTGCGGCGGGGCTGGTCGCGCGGCGCGTTCCGGCTGATGGTCGACACGGGTCTGCTCGAGCCGCTCTTCCCCGAGGTCTACAACGCGATCTCCGCCGATCGTGCGCCGTACTTCTGGATGATGCTCGAGGTGCTCGATCGGACGGTGCAGTCGGGCCGCAAGATCCCGGACCCGGTTCTCCTTTCGGTGCTGCTGCTGCCGTGGATCATGGAAGAGCTCGAGCGTGAAGAGGAGGGCCGCGACGTGCGCATGCGCATGGCCGAGGTGCTGCTCTTCATCCGCGATCTGATCCAGCCGATTTCGGCGCGCATGTCGCTCCCGTCCGGTACGCGCCACCAGATGGAGCAGGCGCTCGAGACGCTGTGGCGGCTGCTCGAGCCGCCGGCGGATCGCCGCTCGCAATTCCGCTTTGTCTTCCGCGAGCCGTTCAACGACGCGCTCGCGCTGCTCGAGCTCTACGCACTGTCTTCGGGAAAGTACGTCGAGCAGTACCGGCAGTGGAGCTCGTTCGCTCAGAAGGTGCGAAAAGCGCAGGAAGACGAAGTGCCGAAGGTTCGCAAACGGCGGCGGAGGCGGCGTTAGGTCGCCGGTCGCCGGTCGCAGGTCGCAGATCCGTTGATATGGAACCCATCTACCTCGACCATCACGCCACGACGCCTTGCGATCCGCGCGTCGTCGAGGCGATGTTGCCGTACTTCAGCGAAATCTTCGGCAATCCTGCCTCGCTCACGCACCAGCACGGGCGCCGCGCCGCGAGTGCGCTCGAGGACGCGCGCATCACCATCGCCCGATTCTTCAAAGCGCAGCCGAACGAGATCTACTTCACCGCCGGCGCCACCGAGTCGAACAACATCGCGCTGAACATCGTCGACGGCGGCCAGCACGTCATCACGAGCCTCACCGAGCACAAGTCGGTGATCGCGCCCGCCGAGCGGCTGCAGAAGCGCGGCGTCGAGGTGACGTTTCTCCGTCCCGATCGTGAAGGCTTCATCTCTCCCGACCAGGTACGCGACGCACTGCGGCCGAACACGCGGCTCGTGTCGATCGAAGCGGCAAATGGCGAGATCGGAACGATTCAGCCGATCGCCGAAATTGCCGCGCTGTGCCGGCAGCGCGGCGTTCTGCTGCACACCGACATGACGCAAGCGGCTGGGAAGATCGCGATGGAGCTCACCTCGATCGCCGCCGATCTGGCTTCGCTCTCCGCCCACAAGGTTTACGGGCCGAAAGGCATCGGCGCCCTCTACATCCGCCGCGGCGTGCGCGCGCAGCCGCTCGTCATCGGTGGCGGTCAGGAGCGAGGCGTCCGCTCCGGCACAGTCAACGTGCCGGGAGCGATCGGCTTCTCGGTTGCCCTGCAGCTCCGCTCCGAGGAGATGCACCGCGAGGCGGAAGTGCTCACCGCGCTGCGCAACGATCTGTGGGACAGCGTCCTCGCCGAGATCCCCGGCGTTTCCGTCAATGGACCGCGCGCGCTAAGATTGCCGGGTAACCTGAACGTCAGCTTCGACCGGATCGAGGCCGATTCCCTGATCGTGGCGATGCGGCGCTTCTCGTTGTCTTCCGGTTCGGCCTGCAGCTCCGGCGAGCGCGGTCCCTCGCGCGTGCTGCTGGCGATCGGCGTGAGCGAAGCGATGGCCATGGGTTCGGTGAGGATCGGGCTGGGAAAATCGAACACCGGGGAACACGTGTCGATGCTCGTCGAGGATCTCCGGCGCGTCGTCGCGAAATTGCGGGAGATCTCGGCAGCGTGACTACGACGACGACCACGACTACGAAGCCCAAGACGGAGCTCGGCCGGATCCTCCTGGTCGACCATTCCCGCGGCTCGCTCGCGTTTCAGGAGACGATTCTTCGCCGCCGCGGCGTCGCGATCACCAGCGCGCTGGCGGGCTCCGAAGGCCTCGAGAAGGCGAAGGTCGAAAAGCCGAGCCTCATCATTTTCGCGTTCGACCTCTTCGACATGACCGCGCCGGAGTTCTGCCGCGAAATCCGCGGAGCGGAAGAGACGAAGTCGATTTCCCTGCTGCTCGTCTGCGACCGCGACGCGCAGGAGCAGAGCGAGCTCTGCCTTTCCGCCGGCTGCAACGACGTCATCTTTCGGCCGCTGCAGCGCCGCGATCTCGACGAGAAAGTCGAACGGCTGACCTCGATTCCGGTCCGCCGTCAACTGCGCACGATCACCAAAATCGAAGTCTCTCTCGAAAAGAACGGCCGCTTCGTCCTCGGCCGCAGCATCAACATCTCATCGACTGGAATGCTGATTGAAGTCGACCGGGTGCTCCCGGGCGAAGAGAACGTGCGTGTCCATTTTTTCCTCCCCGGCGATCCGAAGCCCATGCAGATCGAGGCGGAGATCCTTCGTGCGGAATTCTCGGGCACCATGGCGAAATATGGTCTGAAGTTTGTCAATCCCACAGCCGACGAGCGGCAACGGATCGAGCACTTCGTCCACCGCCTCCGCTCACGTGAGCTAATCTGAATGGCCCGGACTACCAAAGACGTCGAAGACGCAATCGGCCTCACCAGAAATTCCGAATACCTGCAGGCGCTGACCCGCTTCGTCGAGATCTACGGAACGAACGACGCTCCTCCGATCCAGAATCCGAAGGACGCCAGCGGCCTGTCGTTCTTCGGCCTCTGCCTGGCGCTCGTGCAGAGGCAGTACAGAACGGCGATCGATCTCTGCAAGCGTGCGATCGACCTCGAGTTCTACAACGGCGATCACTACGCGAATCTCGCCCGCGTCTACCTCGCCGCCGGACATCGCAAGAAGGCGGTCGAGATCGCAGGACAGGGACTGAAGCTCGTCCCGGATCACGAGGCGCTCCTCGAAGTTCGCAGCGAGCTCGGCGTCCGCTCGCGCCCCGCTCTCCCGTTCCTCGATCGCACCAACCCCGTCAACGTCACCCTCGGCCAGGCGCGTCACGCGAAGCGCGTGGCCGACGAAGAGCGCAAGAAGAAGTAACTCCATGGATGACGTGCCGAGGCGGCCGGCGATTCGTCTGCCGTTGCTGTACGCGGCGCCGATGAGCGTCGCGATGATCGCGTACGTCGCTGATCTCATGGTCGGCACCGGTTGGACCGGTTTCGGCCACTATGGCGTGCCGCGATTCGCGTTGTTTACGGCGGCGTGGTGCGCCCTCGAAGCAGTTTTGGCGACGATTTACCTCGTGCGCCTGCGCTTCGTCGCCGCCGCAATGGCTCTCGACCTGTTTCTCATCGTCCTCGCCGCCGTCGTGATCGGCCTCGGCATGTTCCACAGGTGAGGGTCACGAACGGTAGATGCGCGCGAGCGTGGCCGCATCCGCTCCGAGCCGCCAGCGCGCGACGATGTACCAGTTGAGCGCCGCCGTGCGAAGCAGCCCTTTGTCGAGGAAGCGGCGTCCCGACGTCACGACTGCGAGCGGCAGGACCACCGATCGTCCGCGCCGCTTCATGCGCACCGCGAGCTCGTAGTCTTCCATCAGCGGAATCTCGCGGAAGCCGCCGTCGCGCAGGAATGTCGAACGGCGGAGGAACTGCGCCTGATCGCCCCACGGACAGCGAGTGATTTCCGTGCGGATGTTGATGAGCGCCGCAACGAGGCGAAGCTTCGCGGCCGGTTCGGAAAACGAAATGCGAAAGCCGCCGAACCCGGCCGAGTGCAAAGCGGCGTCAACTGCCGCAGCAGCGCCGTGCGGCAGAGTCGTGTCGGCGTGCAGAAAGACGAGCGACTCGTGTCGAGCGGCATTCGCTCCGCCGTTGAATTGCCGCGAACGCATCGGCTCGCAGTCGATCACGCGTGCGCCGGCGGATGCTGCGATTGCGCGCGTCGCGTCCCCGCTGCCGCCGTCGCTCACGATGACTTCGGCCGCGCCTGCATCGAACGCCGACTTCACGGCGGCCTCGATCTTCCGCTCCTCGTTCAGCGCGGCGATGATCACCGAGACCGGCGCAGCCACGGCCGGATGCTAACCTACCGCTCGTCGTGAACTGCTACGTGCTCACCGGCGGCCGGTCGACGCGAATGGGTCGATCGAAGAGCGAGATGTTCCTCGAGCGCATCGTCGCCGCGGCGACGCCGGCCTTCGAACGACTGGTCGCAGTCGAACGCGCCGGCGTGCCACCGCGCGCGATCGACACGATCTTCGAACCGCCGCACGACGCGGAAGCGCCGCTGTTCGGTGTCTCGCGCGCGCTCGCCGACGCGCCGGGGCCGTGCTTCATCCTCGCGGTCGACTTCCCGCTGATCCGCAGCGAAGTCCTGTCGTACCTCCGCGCGCGCTTCGAGCGGTCGAACGCGTCGATGCTCGTCCCGGTGTGGGACGGAACGCCGCAGGTTCTTTGCGCGGGCTACCGCACGTGCGTCGCGCCGGTCATCGAGCAGCGGATCGCGGCGGGGAAGTACGATGTGCGCGGGTTGCTCGACGAGTCGGACGTGGAGATCATCGACGAGGCGCTGCTGCGCGCGATGTTCGCCGGAGAGCCGCTCATGAACGTGAACACACCCGCCGAGCTCGAGGCGGCAGAGAGGATGCGATGAGCGAACGGACGTTTTCCCATCTCGACGAGACCGGCGGCATCTCGATGGTCGACGTCGACTCGAAACAGCCGACGCGCCGCGAAGCCGTTGCCGCAGCGACCGTGCGCATGTCGACGAAGACGCTGCAGAAGCTCATCGAGCGCGCACTGCCTAAAGGCGACGTGCTCACCACCGCGAAAGTCGCCGGCGTCCTCGGCGCGAAACAAACCTCCGCGCTGATTCCGCTGACCCACCCGCTCGCGCTGACGTCGATCGACGTCACCTTCGACATCGACGCCGCCTCCGGCACGATCGAGATCCGCTCGATCGTGCGCTGCGAAGGAAAGACCGGCGTGGAGATCGAAGCGATGACCGCGTGCGCCATCGCCGCCCTGACGATCTACGACATGTGCAAGAGCGCCGAGAAGGGAATCGTGATCGAGAACGTGCAGCTCATGCGCAAATCTGGCGGGAAGTCGGGGACCTGGGAACGACCGTAGCGACTGAGCGCAGAGCGTCTTTCGAGGCAGCCTGCGCTCCGCCCTCCGCCCTCCGCGATCCGGCTAGTGCTGCCACGGGGTCGTCGTTTGAGTCTTGTTCGGTGTGGCGTTCGAGGCGTTGTTGTCGGCGGTGACGAGCTGTTTCCGGATCGAGCCGAGGATTCGGGCGTCGGTGGCTGACGCCAGGTCGACCAGCTTCTGGCGGTCGCAGTAGCCGTTGAACGCGATCACGAACCGATCGATCCGGAACGCCACCGCCCGGCCCAGATACTTGTCCTCGGCCGTGAAGTTGTCTTCGCCGAGGTTGTTGATGGGGTCGAGGAGCTTGCCGTTGCGGACGTAGAGATTGCGGTACGCGACGAGGAGTCGGCCGGCAGCTTCTTTGTTCGCGGCGGGGATGATCAAGCCGTCGACCTTGTCGCCTGTCGCGTTGAATGACGCCTGGAACGAGTTGGCCAGAATGCCTTCGCCGAATCCGGCCTCGGCCGAGTAGCGCTCGCTGTTCGCGATTCGTGTGTCGACAGGAAAGAAATTGAACACGGCCGGCTTCGAAGGCGCGGCGGGCATGCGCTCCGCGACTTTTGTCACGAGCACCCGCAGCGCGTTCGGATCGCTGCTCGCGCCGATCACGCGGACGTAAAACGGTCCGCGCCAGAGGTGGATCGTGTGCCGGTTCTGGAATGCCTCGTTCGCGATGTCGAGAAACTGCATCGGGCCGTTCTTGCGCGTCGAATACGCGCCGAACGCTTTGACGAAATCGGGGAACCGATAGATCTCGACAGTCGCGAATCCGTCGCCACTGGTCGCGGTGTAGTTGCCGATCGTGCCGTCGAGCACTTCGTACTTCGAGAAGTGGACGACGTCCTGATCGAGGTAGCTGCCGAGATGATCGGCGGGGATGACGATCGGATCCTGCTCGAGGCGCCAGCCCGCCGCTTCCTGCTGTCGCGGCAGGAACTGGAGGCTCGGCGACTCCATCGACGTGAAGTTCTCTTCCGCCTTGGCCGGCTGCGGCGGCGTGGTCACCGTGCGCGCGGTATTGCCGCCGCACGCGCACGCAAACAGCGCCGCTACGAGCGCGAAAGCGACTCGAGAAACTCCAAAGTCACGCGAACGCCGGCGCCGGTCGCGCCCCTCGGATCGCGTCCGGTGTCGTGTTCCGCGTACGCCGTCCCGGCGATATCGAGATGAGCCCATGATGGACAATCGACGAACTCCTTCAGGAAAACTGCCGCCGTGATCGCGCCTCCCCAGCGCCCGCCCGAGTTCTTCATGTCCGCCCATTCGCTCTTGATCAGGTCCTTGTACTCGTCCCAGGCAGGCAGCCGCCACAGGCGCTCACCGACGCGCTCACCACACTCAATCAACTTCCGAGCCAGCTCATCATCATTCGAGAACAGGCCGGCCGCCTCGCTGGCCAGCGCGACCACGCACGCGCCGGTCAGCGTGGCGTAGTCGATCAGGTGGTCGGGATGGAGCCGGGACGCATAGTGCAGCGCGTCGCCGAGGATCATGCGGCCTTCCGCGTCGGTGTTCACGATCTCGACGGTCTTGCCGTTCATCATCGTGATGATCTCGCCCGGCTTGTACGCGCTGCCGCTCGGCAGGTTGTCGGTCGAGGGAATGCAGCCGGTGATCCTGACCGGAATCTCGAGCCTGGCCGCGGCCTCGATCGTGCCGATCACCGCCGCCGCGCCGCACATGTCGAACTTCATCTCTTCCATCTTCTCCGCCGGCTTGATGGAGATGCCGCCCGAGTCGAAGGTGATTCCTTTGCCGACGAGCGCGACGTGCTTGCGCGCGCGCCGCGGCGCGTACTCCATGACGACGAAGCGCGGCTCTTCGGCCGAGCCGCGGTTGACGGCGATCAGGCCGCCCATCTTCATCCGCTCGATGTCGCGGCGTCCGTACACGGTGCACTTCACGCCGACGCTCTTCGCGACTTCTTCAGCGCGCTCCGCGAGCCGCGACGGCGTGATGACGTTCGACGGCGCGTTGCCGAGATCGCGGACGGTCCGGATGCCGTCGCTGATGGCGTTCGCTTCGGATTCGATCTCGCGCAGACGCTTCTTCTCGAGCCACGCCGGCGCGACGAGCACGGCGTCGATCGGCAGCCGCTTCTCGTCTTTCTTCTGGGTCTGGTACGTGTCGTACTTGTAGTCGGCATGGGCGAGGAACGACGCGATGAGCCGCGTCGACGTTTCCGCATCGGCGTCCGGCAGCGACGCCGCGATCGCGACGGCGATGCGCCGGTCCCGCTGTTTCTGCGCCGTCTTCGCGACGCTGCCGAGCGCCTTGCGCAGGCCGCGGATCGAGACCTCGTCGCGCTTGCCGAGGCCGATGAGCGTGACCTTGCGCGGCTCGTCGGCCAGGACGGTGATCGATTCGTCGGCACGGCCGTCGAACTTCGATCGGCCGACGATGTCGCGCGCGATCGATAGAATCGGGTCGCCCAGTTGCAGATCGCCCTTCTCCGGAATCAGAACAAACAGGTGATCGAGCTTCGAAAGCTTCGGCTCTCGTGTGATTTCGACGTGCATGGCGGGCGGATTCTACAATTGGCTGACCTCGTGCACGGAGCGATCACCAAATGGCTTACCGCGTCCTGATTGTCGACGATGAGACTGCGATCCGCGAAGCGATCCGCATGACCCTCGAATACGAGGGTTACAAGATCGATGAAGCGCGCTCCGGGCAGGAGGGAATCGACAAGGCGACGAAGACGGATTTCGACGCCATCCTGCTCGACATCAAGATGCCCGTCCTCGACGGCATCGAAGTGCTCGAGAACCTGAAGCAGCAGAAGGTGACGTCGCCGGTCGTGATGGTGTCGGGCCACGGCGACGTGCACACCGCCGTCGAGTGCACCAAGCGGGGCGCATTCGATTTCCTCGAGAAGCCGCTCAACCGCGACAAGCTCCTGCTGACGGTCCGCAACGCGGTGCGGCTGCGGCAGGTCGAAGAAGAAAACACCGAGCTGAAGTCGAAGGCGGAGAAGGAGTACCAGCTCGTCGGAGATGCGCCGGCGATGCGCGACCTGAAGTCGCAGATCGAGCGCGCCGCGCCGACCAAAGCGACCGTCCTGATCGCCGGCGAGTCGGGAACGGGCAAGGAGCTCATCGCGCGCGAGATTCACCGCCGCTCGTCGCGCGCGTCCGCGCCGTTCATCCAGGTCAACTGCGCCGCGATTCCCGAAGAGCTCATCGAGTCGGAGCTGTTCGGCCACGAAAAGGGATCGTTCACCGGTGCCGTACGCAAGCAGACCGGCAAATTCTCTGCGGCCGACGGCGGAACGATTTTCCTCGACGAGATCGGCGACATGTCCCTGCGCACGCAGGCGAAAGTGCTGCGCGTTCTGCAGGAAGGCGAAGTGGAGCCCGTTGGCGCCGCCAGCGTCATCAAAGTCGACGTGCGCGTCATCGCTGCGACGAACAAGGACCTGACTGAAGAGATCCACGGCGGCCGCTTCCGCGAAGATCTTTATTACCGCCTCAACGTCATTCCGATCCGTACGCCGCCGCTGCGAGAGCGTCGCGAAGACATCCCGGTCCTGGCCGAACACTTCGCGAAGCTGTTCTCGGAAGAGCACAACGTGCATCCGAAGAAGTTCACGCCCGCAGCGGAGCGCGCGCTGCAGGACGCGTCGTGGCGCGGCAACGTGCGCGAGCTGCGGAACATGATCGAACGGCTCGTGATCATGATCCCGTCCGACACGATCGACATCAGCGATCTCCCCGCCGAATTCTTCCGCGCCGCCACTGACATCATCTCCAGCGCGATGCGCATGGCGACGCTGCAGGATTTCAAGGACGAGGCGGAGAAGGCGTTCATCCTGGCCAAGCTGCGCGAGCATGGCTGGAACGTGTCGAAGACAGCCGAGGCCATCGATACGCCGCGGTCGAATCTGTACAAGAAGATCGAGCAGTACAACATCAAGCGCGAAAGCGGAGCGGGAGTGACTGCCGATGGGGGCGAAAGTCAGCAGTAATGCCCTGCGTCCGATCGGCATCTTCGACTCCGGCGTCGGAGGGCTGACTGTCTTTCGCGAGATCGCCCGCGCTCTCCCTCACGAATCGCTCATGTACCTCGGCGACTCGGCGCGGGTGCCGTACGGGACGAAGTCGCCGCAGACGGTGATCCGCTACACGCTCGAAGCGGCGAAGCATCTTCTCGACCGCGACATCAAGATGCTCGTGGTGGCGTGCAACACGGCCACCGCGGCCGCGCTGCCGACGCTGCAGGCGCGCCTCTCCATTCCGGTGATCGGAGTCGTCGAGCCGGGCGCGCGCGCGGCGGTCGAACGGACCCGCGGCAGAGTCGGCGTGATCGCGACGGAAGGAACGGTCAAGTCGAGGGCGTACACGCGTGCGATCAAGGCGATCAACCCGAGCATCGAAGTGATCGAAGCGCCGGCGCCGCTCTTCGTCGCGCTCGCAGAGGAAGGATGGGCGAACACCCACGTCGCGCGCGAGGTCGCGGAGATTTACCTCGAGCCCCTCGTCGACTCCGGCATCGACACCCTTGTCCTCGGATGCACGCATTACCCGATCCTGCGCGCCACGATCGAGAGCGTCGTGGGCGATCAGGTCCACATCGTCGACAGCGCCGAAACGACCGCGCGCTGCGTGCAGCAGGAGCTCCGTGACATCGCCCCCGCGAACGGCGAACCGCTGCGCCACTTCCTCGTCACCGATGCCGAAGAGCGCTTCCGGCGCATTGCGGGGGCTTTTCTCGAGCAGGAGATTGAGTCGTTGGAGTTGGTCACGCTCTGAGACAGGTACCAGGTAACTTTACGGCTTTGCGATTTTGTACTCGGTTACCTGTTACCTGGTACCGCTTCCCCCACGCTCCAATACAACGTATTGAACACAAGCGGAAACGTGGCATGGGTCTGTCCGCGATTCTGTGCGCGGAAGCCGAGGAGGACGATCTTTCCTCTGCCGTAGGTGAGCGCGACTGCGGCGACTTTGCCGGCGAGTTTTTCTTCGCCGCTGATCCAGCCTGACAGCAGGATGTCGCGCGGGTTTTCGGGATATGTGGCGAGCACCCAGCGCTGCATGTCCACGGCTGGCGCGGTCGTCTCGAATGCGATGCCCTTGTCGATGAACGCCGCGACCTGCGACGGCATCCCGGTCGTCACCGGGTGATCCGTTTTCACGTTCAGGCGCACGAGTGACCCTGGAACGGAGAACTCGGTCGCCGGCACGCGGCTCATGACGTCCCGCACCGGAATGTTGAAATTGTCGATGACGTAATCGCACGATGCGCCCAGCGCGAGCAGCGTGCCGCCGTTCTCGACGAAGCTCTTCAGCGCCGCCAGTCCTTCGGTGCCGAGGCCGCCGCGATATTCAGGCGGCATTTCTGGCTCATAGTTCATCGCTTCTTCACCGCGCCGGCGGCCGCTCGCGAGCGCTTCCTTGTTGATGTCGGCGAGGACGATCGCGTCGAAGGGAAGCGTGCCGCGGGCTTCCTGAGGCGAGAGAGATTTCGGCGCGAAGCCGTAGGTGTCGAGCAGCCAGCGCGTCCATCCCTCGTCGTTGAACGCGCCCCACGGCTTGTACACGGCGACGCGCGGCTTTCGGTATTGCGCGCCGCGACGGATCACTTCCTTCGTCTCCGGCTTGATCTCGGTGACGCGCGGCGCGCTGAGTCCATCGGGCATGGTCGTGTGCTCGACGGTGACTCCCATCTGCAGCGGCAGCGTCCACGTGGCGATGTCGTACGGGCGGAGGATGTCTTTGCCCGGCATCAATCGCACTTCCGGATAACGCTGTGGCTCGAGCATCTCGCTGATGAATCGGCCGTACGGCTGCGCCATCGTGATCCAGTAGTCGCCGTTTGTAGCCTGATGAACCTCGACGCCGTGCTCGAGCAGAATCGCGGTCATCTGCTGCGCGGTCGGCCAGTCGCGCTGCTGTTTTGGAACGCGGTACGCCTCGCCGGGTTTCGCGCCGGCGATCGCCTCCTGCGCGCGCGTCGCAACGTCACGCAAGAGATCGGCGCGGCGATCGGCGGCCGTTTCGAGCAGCGCGTCCGACGCAATGCGCTCGTAGTCCATGATGTCGCGGAGCCGCCACCACCCACCCTTCCACGGATTGGGATGATTGATCGTGGCCTTGTAGTCGATCAGCCCCTTCGTGCCGCCGCGCAGTTCCGTCGGCTCGATGTAAATCGGCGTGGCGATCCGTGCCGACGCCGTCTCGAGGAGCAGGCCGGTGATGTTCTTCCACCAGCCCGTGTTGCGGGTGCCGCCGAGCCAGTACGCGTCGAACGAATATCCGTAAATCAATCCGCTCTTGTGCTGCTGCTCGAGGCGGAACGCCATGTTCGAGCCGATGACGTTCACTTCCCGCCAGATCAGCGGATTCACGGTCGCGTCGACCGGGTCGGCGAACGGCGGGATGAACATGCGCGGGCCGGATGAGCCCATCTGGTGCTCGTCGACGAAGACCTGCGGGAACCACTCGTGATAGATCGCGCGGCTCATGTTCTTCGTCTCGATCTGCGTGAGCATGTACCAGTCGCGATTGTTGTCGTGGCCGACGTAGTGGTGATACAGCCACGGCATGTCGCCGCCCTCGTACCTGGTGCCGAGGTATTTGCGGTACCAGTCGGTGACCATGATCTGGCCGTCGGGATTCAGCGATGGCACGAGCAGCAGCACGACGTTGTCGAGACGGCGCTTCGTTTCCGGATCCGTTGCCGTGGCGAGGTCGTGCGCCCACTCCATCGCCATCTGGCTCGACGCGATCTCGGTCGAGTGGATGTTGCACGTCACGAGCACGACGGATTTGCCTTCGTCGATGAGCCGCTTCTCTTCCGCGTCGGAAAGGGCGCGGGGATCGGCGAGCCGCGCCGCGATCTCGCGGATGCGCGGCAGATTGCGCATGTTCTGCTCCGACGAGATGATCGCCATGACCATCTCCTCCCCGAGGGTGGTCTTCCCGAGCGACTCGATTTTCAGCCGCGGCGACGCCGCCTCGAGCGCGCGCAGATACGAGACGATCTGCCGGTAATCGGCGAGGACGCGATCCGCGCCGATGTTCATCTTCAGGAAGTCGGAAGGGGCCGGTTGCGCGAGTGCTGCAGACGCGATGAGGAGCAGCAGGACGAAGGAGCGTTTCATCGG
>DASWBH010000189.1:0-9861 GCA_036390755.1 Thermoanaerobaculia bacterium | reverse complement strand
GGGCTGACATAGTCCTCCCACCGCGCCAGAAGGTTGAAGAATTTATCGAGACCGGCAAGGAAAGCCGTTGCGCCGAATGCAATGCGCAGCAGCCAGTACGTTGAGTTGAGCCGTTGATCCATGGTGTGTGTGTCCCTCCTGGCTGCATTGGATGGAAGACAGGCGGAGAAGTGACATCTTCACCAGCCGCGGACGGGCTTCCACTCGTCGACGATGCGGCCGTTCTCGAGAACGTGATAGCAGTCGTACATCGCCGCGGTCAGACAGGAATGATTCGGCACGATGCGCACCTGCGCTCCGACGGGCAGCGGCTGCATCGTCGCGATCTTGCCGTGCTCCTGCGAAAGCGCGTGCAGTCGCATCGGCAGCGGACGCAGACGCAAATCGCAGACAACGCCGAAACCGAAACGCGCGTCGATGTGGTCAGGCCCGAGATCCTTCGACAGCGCGAGCGCGCCCGCGTCAACGATCATGGCCTGCCGCTCCGGATACGAGCCGACGACCGTCGCGAGCACGGACACGGCGATGTCTTCGAACCGGCACGCGCCGATCGCCTCTTGACACGCGTCGAAAAAAACGTAGTTGCCGGGACGGACCTCGTCGCAATCGACGAAGCGATCGACCACGGCCGCCGTCGGCGTCGAGCCGATGCTGCGAATCAGCTCTTTGCCCGTGCGGTCGCGAAAACCAGTCACGGCATCCGTCTCCTCTTTCGCAATGGCGCGGATCTCCGATGCGTTCCGCGCGTGATACGAGTGTCCCGCATGCGTGAGCAGCCCGCGGAACCGCAGCATCTTCGATGACGTCATTCGCCGCGCCAGGACGTAGCTCGCCGGATCGTCGGGATCGACGCCGGCGCGGTGATAGCCGCAATCGATTTTCAGGAACACGTCAAAGACGAAGCCGAACCGCTCGATCGCCTCGAGCGCGTCGAAGCTGTCGACGAGCACGTTCAGGCGGGCGATCCGCTTCGCAATCTTCGCCGCGCGCGCGAGTTTCTCCGGCGCGATCGGCACGGCGTACGTGATATCGCCGAATCCGGCGTCCGCGAAGTGTTCTACCTCCGCGAGAGTCGACGCCGTGATCGGCCCCTTCTCCCCTCGGTGCTGCATCCGTCCGATCTCGATTGTCTTGTGCGTCTTCACGTGTGGCCTGAAAATCACGTTCGAGGCCGCTGCCTTCGCGTGCATCGCCTGGCAGTTCCGCTCGACGATGGCGCGGTCGACCAGAAACGCGGGCGTGGTGAGTTGAGAAAAATCATCCATGTCGATATGGACGCATTCTATGCGTCGGTCGAGCAGCGCGATGATCCATCGCTCCGCGGCAAACCTGTCATCGTCGGCTGGCCCGGGTTGCGAAGCGTCGTCTGCGCCGCGTCGTACGAAGCGCGGAAATTCGGCGTCCACTCGGCGATGCCGTCGTCGCGCGCCCGCCGGCTCTGCCCTGACGGAGTGTTTGTCGCGCCTGATTTCGACCGTTATCGGGAAGCGTCGCGCCAGATCCGGGCGATCTTCGAGCGCCACACGCCGCTCGTCGAACCGCTTTCGCTCGACGAGGCCTACCTCGACGTCACGGAGGAGTTGACCGGAATCCCGACTGCCACCGAAACCGCGGAGGTGATCCGCCGCGAGATCCGCGAGGAAACGCATCTGACCGCGTCCGCGGGCGTGGCGCCGAACAAGTTCCTGGCGAAGATCGCCTCCGACTGGCGCAAACCGGACGGCCTTTTCGTCATCAAGCCGCATCAGGTCGAGCAATTTCTCCTGCCCTTGCCCGTGCGCAAAATCCCCGGCGTGGGTAAAGCGACCGAAGCCGTGCTGACCGACATGGGCGTTGCGACCGTCGGCGACCTCCAGCGGTTTTCGGACGAACAGCTCACGGCGAAATTCGGCCGCTGGGGCACGCGGCTCTGGCAGCTTGCGCGCGGCATCGACGAGTCGCCGGTCGTCTCCACGCACAAGCGCAAATCGTGGTCGAGCGAAAACACCTTCCAGACCGACATCACCCGCGCCGAAGTCGCCGAGTACCTCGCATCCGAGGCCCACAAGTTGTGGGAGGCGATGGAGAAGCGAGCGATGCGCGGCCGCACTGTCACGGTGAAGCTGCGCACGCCCGACTTCCGCACGCTGACGCGCCGCATCACGCCGCCGGAAATGCCGGCTTGCTCCGACGACCTCGCCACGATCGCCGTATCGTTGCTTGACCGGTTCGACTTTCCAGCCGAGTCGCGCTACCGGCTGGCGGGAGTGGGGGTCTCGAATTTTCTCGATGAACAGGACGAGAGTGAAGAGGAGCCGGGGTTGTTTGGGAAGGATGAGGGATGAGGGATGAAGGATGAAGGATGAAGACGGCGTGGATTCATCCCTCATCCCTCATCCCTCATCCCTCATCCCTCATCCCTCATCCCTCATCCTTCCGCTAGAATGCGCGCCGCAATTCGGAAGAGGCACGCATGAACTCCCCCCAACCCATCACCGTCGCTCAATACGGCATCGGTCCGATCGGCGCCGAGATTGCGCGACTGCTGTTGACCAAGCCATGGATCAAAGTGGTCGCTGCGGTCGACATCGACCCGAAGAAGGCCGGCCGTGACCTCGGCGACGTGATCGGGGCGAAACCAACCGGCGTGAAAGTCACGCCGGAACTGCAGACGAAAGCGGACGTGGTCTGCCACTCGACCGGATCGCGCCTGCGCGAAGTCGTTTCACAACTCAAGTCCCTGCTCGAGCGCGGCTCGCACGTCGTCTCGACCTGCGAGGAGCTGTCGTTCCCGCTGGACCGCGAGATCCGCGAAGAGCTCCAGCACCTCGCCCGCTCCAGGAACGTCACGCTCCTCGGCACCGGCGTGAATCCCGGCTTCGTCATGGACAAGCTGCCGCTGACGATCACCTCGGTGTGCCAGGAAGTGAAGCAGGTCGACATCATCCGGATCCAGAACGCATCGACGCGCCGCGAGCCGCTGCAGCGCAAAGTCGGTGCGGGCATGACGAACGAAGAATTTCGGGATGCCGTCGCTGCCGGCAAGATCAAGCACATGGGCCTGCGCGAATCGCTGATGATGGTCGGCAACGGCTTCGGCGTCGACTTCGACGAAGTCAGCGACGAGAAGATCGAGCCGATCATCGCCGAGCGCGAAGTGGTCACCCAGTACCTGAAGGTCGCGGCGGGGCGGGTCGCCGGCGTGCACCAGACCATTCACGGGCGCGGACGGATCAACGTGAACCTCGAGCTGCGGATGTACGTCGGCGCGGAAACCGTCGCGGCCGATCGAGTGAACGTCAAAGGCGTCCCCGACGTGGAGATGGAGATCAAGCACGGCGTCCATGGCGACCGGGCGACCGCGGCGATGGTCGTGAACTCGATCCCGCGCGTCGTGCAGGCGCGGCCCGGCCTGCTGACGATGGACGACATCCCGATCAGCTTCCGATGAGCGACGAGCGACCTACGACCTGTATCTGACGTCGATCACTTTGCGCACGACGTCCTTCGCCGCGTTCGGCAGGTTCTGCACGCGCGAGAGGACGTCGTTGAACGCGTGCGACTCGCCGCCGTGCTTGAAACACTCCGCGCAGCGCGGAAGCTGCGAGAGATCGCGGCGCTCGAACGCCGCCTGCATCTCCGCGAACCGCGGGCTGTCGATGATCTCGCGCAGCGACTGCGTTTTGAGATCGCCCATGATCTGCTCGCCGTGCGCGTCGTAGCAGCAGTGCGTCACGCGTCCGTCGGCGAAGACCACGACCCAGGTGAAGAAGGCGCCCTGCACGCAGCCGTAGAACTTGCCGTGCAGATCGGTCTCCTCGTTCACGTCGAGCGCCTCGCACGTCTTCTCGATGACGCGCGCGTTGCGGTACTGCTTCAGGTCGAACAGCTTCCTGAAGTCGTCGACCGTCTCCTCGAGCGTCAGACGCGAGCGCATCTTCTGGATCTCGATGCGGATCGAATGTTCTTTGGCCTGCACGAGAAACTTGCGCGTCAGCTCGACGAGCTTCTCGAAGTCGCCACCCGTTCGCAGCTGCGGATAAACCTCCGGATTGATCGAGTCGACGCAGATGCGGATTCGCTTCAGCGGCGTCGCCAGCAGCTTTTCGCCGATCTCCGGCGTCAGCACGAGGCCGTTCGTACTGAGGCTCGCCTCCGGAAAGAGGCGGATGGCGTCGTCGACGCGCGAGTAGAGCAGCGGCTCGCCCATCTCGTGCAGCCACTTCAGGCGGAGCCCGAGGCCGTGGATTTCGCGTTCGGCGCGTTCGACGAGGGGCCAGGGCATGTCTTCGTACGGACGACGCAGCACCGGCAGCGGACACATGCCGCAGCGCAGGTTGCACTTGGATGTCAGCTCGAGGCCGACTTTGATGCGGGACGGCGAGAAGTTCATGGCCGCTCGACTAAACGGGCGAATACGTTGGCGTAATCCTCCCACGAGTTCGCCCGCGCCGTGTCGCCAGCGGCCCGCTCCATGGCCGCGCGATCCGCCGCGGAGAAGAAGCAGTCGACAGCATCGGCGAGCGCGGCGCTGTCCTCGACGGGAATCAGATAACCGTTGACACCATCGCGGACGATCTCCGGCAGCCCGCCGGCTCGCGACGCGATAACCGGTCGCGCAAAGTGAAACGCCGTCAGTGCCACCCCGCTCTGCGCCTCGGTCCGGTACGGCGCGAGGACGACGTCGGCCGCGGCGAAGTAGGTCGCGATCTCGGAATCGGGAATGAAACGGAGATCGTAAACGACGTTCGCGGTGGTTGGTGGCCGGGTGGCAGTCGAGCCCCACCACAATTCACCCGCAACGACGAGCACAACGTCCGTTTTCAGTTTCCGCCACGCGTCGAGGGCGATGTCGAGTCCTTTGAACGGACGAATGTGCCCGAAGAACAACGCGACGTTGCGGCCGGCGACCCCGAGCTTCTTCTTCGCCGCCTCTCGCGGCGGCATCTCGCCGCCCAGCTCGTGCACCGGCAGGTGCGCCTTCACCACCGTCCGCCCGCCCGCCCTGCGCACCGCGTCCTGCAACTCGGTCGCGGCGTGCACGACGAGCACATGGCCGCGGCGCAGCACGCGATTCGTCAGCGCAGACTTCCACCACGCCGGCTCCTTGTCGCGAATGTTGTGGCACTGCAGGATCACGCGCGTCCTGCGGCGCAGCATCGCCATCATGACGAGGTACGGCAGCGCCCACACCCAGACCCACCAGACGAAGATCACAGCGTCGTACTGTCGGAGGCGGCGCGCGGCGCGGAACCACGTCAGCGGATTCACGACGTCGAGCAGAAAGTCGGCCTCCGCGCGCGGCAGCGTCGGATCGATGTCGTCGCTGCCGGGATAGAACCGCTTCGGATATTGACGTTTGAACGAGATGACGTCGGCGTGCAGTTCTTCGGCGAGACGAGTCGTGCAATAGGCGATTCCGGCGCGGTAGGGAAAGACGGGTCCGACGATCGCGATCCGGTTCACGCAGCGGACAGAAAGTTCACGACGGTGGAAGCGAGATACGCGCCCCACGTCCTCACGTCGAACACGAGCGACGACGACATGAAGCACGAGTGCGTGCAGTGGCACTCCTTCGCCTTGATCGACGCGCGCTGCATGTCCGACGCCTCGGAGAACCACAGCTTCTCGAAATCGTAGCCGGTGTCTTTCACGTTGCCGACCGCGTCGCGGAGCTCGCACATCCGTACTTCACCTCGCGCATCGAGCACGCCGGAGATGTAGCCGGCATGGCACGGCCGGACCTGCGTCTCCTGCTCGAGCACCGCCAGCTCCATCCGCCGCGAGTAGACCTTCACGAATTTCAGGAATCCGTCGTAATTCCGGTAGGTCGCCCAGTACTTCTCCATCTTCGGCAGCAGCTCGCGATAACGCTCGGTCGAGATCGGCTGGATGTTCTTGTCCGGCTGATCGCCGCGCAGCATCTCGAACGAGTGGAACGACACCTCCGGGAAATCGCGCTTGACGCCGGTGAAGAGCTCGTCGAGATCGTCCGCGTTGTACGTGCACAAGCACGTGTGCACGTTCACCGTGAGGTTCGAATAGCGCGCCTTCAGCGGCATCAGCAGCGAGTAGGTTTTCTTCGCCTTCTCGTAATTTCCCGGCACGCCGCGGATCCAGTCGTGCTTCTGGCCGATGTGGTCGATCGACAGGTTGACGGCGATCTGCGTGTCGGGGCAGCGCTGCAGTGTCGACTCGACCGAGCGCGCGATGAGATCGCTCGCGATCGCGCCGGTCGGGATGGTGATCTGTTTGACGTGATTCTTTTTCGACAGCGTCTCGCAGACTTCCGGCAGGTCGCGGCGGAGGAACGGCTCACCGCCGCTCATCACGATGAAGAGCATGTCGCCCATCGACGCGAACGTCTTCTGCAGCTCTTCGAGCGACAACTCCTGCTCCTTGTTCTTGCGCAGCTGCTCCCAGTTGAAACATGTGCGGCAGAACGAGTTGCAGTCGTACGTCAGACCCACGATCAGATAGACGGGCTTCATGCCCCGCTTATCGACCAGGTATCTGAGGTATTGGAGTTTGTCCGTGTACTTCATGCGGTCGCCGACTGTAAACCTGAGTGCGCCGGTTTGAATTCTGCCAACAAGGTAACAGGTAACCGAAACTCGCTACCTGTTACCTGTTACCCGTTAGCTCGCGGACGAAGCCTTTGATCGCGCCCCAGAGCAGGGCGAAGTAGTACGTCAGATGATGGAGCGCAAAAGCGAACGGGAGCACCCACCATCGCCTCGCCGGCAGGCGCGTGGCACGGGCGCCGAGGATCAGCGTGACGGCGGCGTAAGGGAGCGCGACGAGAGGCGCGAGGGCGATTGAGACTGTGCCGGCGACCAGAAATGCGACGATTCTCGAGCGGTTGGGGCTTGCGCCTCGCGCCAACTGCGTTCCGCTTTTCACGCGATAACGCCATCTCTGGCGGAGGTACGGTCCCGGGAAGGCGCGGCGCCGGTGGTCAACGCGCACGCCGTGGTGGTAGATGACGCGACCCTTATGCATCAGCTCGGCAAGAAGCGCGGTGTCCTCGCCGATATAGCCGATCCGCTCGTCGAAGCCCGCGAACAAGCTCTTCCGCACGAACAGGTTCACGAGCGCGAGATCGCTCGGCGAGCGGATGTCGAACACTCCCGTCAGGTTCTCATGCGCGGCGACGCCGCTGCCGATCCAGCGTGTCGCCAGCAGCGTATCCGCGATCAGCTCGGCCTCGGTTGAGTCGTCGGGTGCCGGGTCGGGACCGCCGAGCGCGACCACCTCGGGGCGTGCGTCGAGATACGCCGCCGCCGTCGCCAGCCATCCGGGCGCGGCGAGCGCGTCGTCATCGATGAAAGCCAGAATTTCGCCCTGCGCAACGGAAGCCGCTCGATTTCGGCGAGTTGCGGGATTACGATTCTTCTCGACAACGTTTCGTACCCGGTTGTCCACTGCCGGGCCCAGCGGCTCGGCCGAGATGACGATCAACTCGAACGGAAACGGTGTTTCCTGTTTCAGCACGGATTTGATGGCGTGTTCCGCGCCACCGCCGATCCGTTCCACCGGCATGATCACACTGACTTTGGGCGTCATTCTGAGCGAAGCGAAGAATCCCCAGCGACCGGAAGGGGATCCTTCGCTGCGCTCAGGATGACACGGACCCGCTTATGAAGCTTATCGTTCAAATCCCGGCCTATAACGAAGAGGCCACCATCGCGCAGGCACTGCGCGACATCCCGAAGAAAATCGACGGCATCACTTCCATCGAATCGCTCGTCATCGACGACGGCTCGACCGACAACACCGCCGATGCCGCGCGAAAAGCAGGTGCAACGCACATTGTGCAGCTGAAAACGCACCGGGGACTCTCCGCCGCATTCGTCGCCGGAATCGACGCGGCCCTCCGGCTGGGCGCCGACGTCATCGTGAACACGGACGCCGACAACCAGTACAACGGCGCCGACATCGCGCGCCTCGCCACGCCGATCGTCAAGGGCAGCGCGGAAGTGGTGATCGGCGACCGGCAAGTGGCGAGCTCGCCGCACATGTCGCCGATCAAGAAGACTCTCCAGCGCCTCGGAAGCTGGACGGTCGGCAAAGCGTCGGGACTCTCCGTCTCCGACGTGACCAGCGGCTTCCGGGCGTTCTCGCGCGAAGCGGCGATGCAGATCAACGTCTTCAACCCGTTCACCTACACGCTCGAAACGGTCATCCAGGCGGGCATCCGCAACCTCGGAGTCCAGAGCGTGGCCATCCGCACGAACGAGCCGACGCGGCCTTCACGTTTGTATCGGGGCGCAGGCACGTACGTGCGGAAGTCGGTCGCGACGATCTTTCGGATTTACACGATCTACCGGCCGCTGAAGACGTTCTTCGCGATCGGCTCGCTCCTCCTGTTCGCCGGCTTCGCCCTCGGGATCCGGTTCCTGTTCTACCGCGCTGGACACATTCAATCCCTGATCCTCGCGGCAGTTTTTCTGATCACAGGCTTCTACACGCTGATGATCGGACTTCTCGCCGACCTGATCGCCGTGAACCGTCGGATTGGCGAGGACATGCTGATCCGTCTCAAGCGACTCGAGATGCCGCAGCGCGCGCGCGAAAAGCAACCGCAGCGACAGCGTCCGGATCGTCCCGAGCGCCAGGAGAAACGCGACCGTCCGGCGCAACCGGCCGTCGCCGCCGCGTCAAAACAGGAGACGCAGTGGGTCTGGTTGCTCGACGAAGAGAAGCTGCAGGACCGCGGAATCGAGCCGGCCGAGGCGACGAAGCCCGAGCCGGAGGTCGATGAAGATGCGACCGAGCGGACGCAGGGATCACGGCGGCGCCGTCGCCGTCGCGGCGGTGGCGGCGGGTTGAGACAACATCCGGAATTGCCGGGGAACCGCGGCAAGCACCTGTAGTCATCACGCGTACGCAGTCACGAAGTGCGCGCTGACGAGCGCTGCGAACTCGAGCTCGTGCGGCACGTGCACCAGCGGATGTATGGCGTTGTACGTGTGGCTCGCAGTGCCGATCACGAGCAGCGTCGAATCGGAGCACCGCGAAGCGATCAAACGCGACTCCTCGGCCGGCACGCTCTCGTCACGCTCGCCGTGAATCGCCAGCAGCGGGACGCGAAGAGCCGCGGTGGCGCCGAGGATGTCGAGTTGCTCGCGGTGGTGTTCGTAGTCGTCGAGGATCGCCGTCGACATCGGCATGACCTGCTTCGTGCGCGCGTTCACGACGTCGAGGACTCCGTCGGCGCGCCACTTCTTCTTCGTCGCGTCGTCCCAGCGATCCGCGCGCGCGATTGAGCTCCACGTGATCAAGCCTGCCAGGCCGTCGAGCTCGCCCGCCGCGAGCAGCGCGATCCCGCCGCCGCGCGAATGTCCGAGGATGAAGACGGGCAGGCCGCGAAAGCGCGTATGCGCGTACTTCACGACGTCGACGAGATCGCGTACCTGCGTCGAATACGTGTCGCCGGCGAACAGATCGAGGCGATCGAACTGGTCCGGCCGGTCGCCGATGCCGCTGCGCGACATGTTGAACCGCACGGCCGCGCAACCCGACTGGCACAGGTAGCCGGCGAGCCACGGGAAGAACCCCCAGTCCTTGAATCCCTTGAAGCCGTGCGCGATGACGACGAGCGCGCGTGCTTTCTGCGGCGCTTCGATATCGCCGCGGATCGGCAGACCTTCGCGCGATTGAATCTCAAACATTGAAGCGGAACAGGATGACATCGCCGTCCTGGACTTCGTACTCTTTGCCTTCGCTGCGCATCTTTCCCGCCGCGCGCGCGGGCTGCTCGCCGCCGAGGAAGACGTAGTCGTCGTAGGCAACGGTCTCGGCGCGGATGAAGCCGCGCTCGAAGTCGCTGTGGATCACGCCCGCGGCCTGCGGCGCTTTCGATCCGCGATGAATCGTCCA
>DASWBH010000188.1:0-3688 GCA_036390755.1 Thermoanaerobaculia bacterium | reverse complement strand
GAACGGCTCGATCGAGCAGCGCGCGTTGCCGAGCTCCACGGCGCCGTCTTCACTGACGAGCGCCTCGACCGGATTCGCGTCCGCGCCGACGATCGTCCAGTAGGACTGCTCGCCGTAGAGATACCGCGGCCAGTCGCCGCGCTTCGAATCGGCGGCCATGGCCGTGAAGAAGTCATTCGGCGTCTTCGACCACGCCACCGGCTTCAACGCGAGGCGTTTCAGCGTTGCGATTTGTGGAGAGGTGACGCGGATGAACCGCGCCTCCGCGTCGGGAGTGGAGATGTAATCGCGGCCCGCGGCGGAGATCGGCCGCGCCGCACTGAACCACTCGTTGCCATCCGTGGACAGCTCGACCTTGTACGGGACGCGGTGCTCCCACTCGACCGTCATGCCGCCGAATTCGCGGCGCTGCTTCATGTCGATCGTGATCGACTGGCGATGGAACGGACCGTACGGCGGCGGCAGCTCGCTCGTCGATTCGATCGACTCGAGCGTGAAGTCGTCGATCCACACCGTGCCCTTCCCGCCTGTTCCCGCAGTAACGACGATCTCGAGCGCGCCGATGTGGCGCGGCACGGCGGCGCTACGGGTCGGTCCCCACGCGAACTCGATCTGACTCTTGCGCACGGCGATGCGCGTCCACTCGCGCGGAAAATCGAGCTCGCGGCGCGTCGTCCACCAGACGTTCTCGCCGGTCGTGTCGATCAGCTTGAATTCCAGCGTGTTCCGCGGCGCCTCCGCCCGCATGAAGAACGAGAACTCGAAGTTCGGGGGCAGATCGATCGGCAGCTCGCGCCGCGCGATGGCGTAACCGCCGTGGCCGTGAAAGTCGAAGTCGATGCGCAGCGCGCTGCCGTGACGGCCGGCATCTTTCGACAAATGCATCTCCACGCCGGCGGCGGGAGCGGCCTTCCAACGGGAGATATCGTTGAAGTTGTCGAGCTCAAGGCAAAAGGCAGAAGGCAGAAGGCAGAAGGCGACTGCGAGGAACACCTCAGCCTTCAGCCTTCTGACTTCCGACTTCATCCCTTGACGCTTCCGGCCATGATTCCGGCGATGTACTGCTTCTGCAGGACGAAGAAGAGCGCGAGCACGGGAATGACGGTGATCACCGAGCTGGCCATCATCAGCTCCAGGTCCTGCACGTGCTCGCCGACCAGGTTCGCGATCGCGACCGGCAGCGTGTACTTGCGCTGATCGGTCAGGATGATCAGCGGCCACATGAAGTCGTTCCACGCCGACATGAACGTGAAGATCGCCAGGGTCGCCAGCACCGGTCGCGCCAGCGGCAGAATCACGTGACGGTAAATGCCCCACTCGCTCGCGCCGTCGATGCGCGCGGCGGCGATGACATCGTCGGGAATGCCGACCATGAACTGGCGGACGAGAAAGATCCCGTAGATCGTCGCCATCATCGGGATCATCGCGCCGACGTACGTGTTCACGAGCCCCATCGATTTGAGCGTCAGAAAGAGAGGCAGCATCGCCACCTGCGGCGGAATCGCCAGCGCGGCGACGAGCCAGGTGAACATGCGATCGCGATTGCGGAAGCGCAGCTTCGCGAACGCGTAGCCGGCCATCGAGTTGAACAGCAGCGACAGAACCGTCGAGACAGTCGCGACGAACATGCTGTTCGCGAACGAGCGTCCGAGGCGAAGGCGGAGGATGAGGTCGCGGTAGTGCTCGAAGGTGATGCGGCTCGGCAACAACCGCGGCGGGAATGCGGTGGCCTCGCCCGTCGGCATCAACGACGCCGAGAGCATCCACAGCAGCGGGACGACCGTCAGGATCCCGCCGAGGATCAGCGCGAGATTCACGAGTACGGTCGCGGTGACGCTGCGCTTCATGCCTCGCGCCTCCTGCGAATGAGCGCCTGCAGCGATGTGCCGCCAACGACGAGCACGAACAGGATCGCCGCGATCGACGCCGCGTAACCCATGTTCCACCAGCGGAAACCCTCGCGGTACATCAGCATCACGATCGACAGCGTGCTGTTGAGCGGTCCGCCGTCGGGCGTCATCACGTAAGGCTCGGCGAACAACTGCAGATAGCCGATCGCAGTGATCACGCTGACGAACACGAACGTCGGTCCGAGGACCGGGAGCGTGACGTGCCAGAACTGCCGGACCGTTCCTGCGCCGTCGATCCGCGCCGCCTCGTACAACTCCTCGGGCGCGCTCTGCAGGCCGGCGATGAAGATGATTGTCGCGTATCCGAAATTTTTCCAGACCGAAAGGAGAATGACCGCGGGCATCGCCCATCGCGCTTCGCCGAGCCAGTCGATCGGCGACGCGCCGAACAGCGCCAGGAACTGGTTCAGCAGACCGACGCGCGGGTGGTACATGTACCGCCAGACGATCGCGACGGCGACGATCGTCGTGACGACCGGCGCGAAGTACACGGTGCGGAACAGCGGCTTGAGCAGCGCGACCTTCGCGTTGAGCAGCAGCGCGGTTCCGAGCGCGACGACGATCGTCAGCGGTCCTCCGATGACCGAGAAGTACAGCGTGTTCCGCATGGCCTGCCAGAAGACGACGTTGTGCAGAAGCTCGCTGTAGTTCGTCGCGCCCACGATGCGCGTATTCGCCAGACTGCCGAGAGAGTAGATGTCGAAGTCGGTGAGGCTGAGGAGAAAGCCGGCGATGACCGGGATGAAGTAGAAGATCGTGATGAGCGTCAGCGCCGGGATCAGGAACAGAACTCCTGCTCTCGCCTCGGGTGCGAACAGTGCGCGTTTCATCTGTTTTGGAGCGCGGAGCTCTGCGCCCGGCTCATCACCCATCTTCGTTTCACGAGCATGTCGTTGACACGCGATTGAATGCGCGCGGCGGCGGTCTGCGCGTCGAATTGGCCGCGCGCCGCCAGCTCGCCCTGCTCGAAGATCACGACCGTGACGTGCTCCCACTCCGGGATGGCCGGTGTCGGCTCGGTGCGGTCGAGCTGAATGCGGAACGCGCGCAGCTTGTCGTCGCGCGCGAGCACCGGCGCTTCCCACACCGACTTCACCGCGGGCATGTCGCCGCTCAGCTCGTACAACTTCAACTGCTGCGCCGGCGTCATCAGAAACTCAATGAACTGCCACGCCTCCGCTTTGTGCGTCGAGTTGCGGATCAGCGACAGGCTCGAGCCGCCGGCCAGCGACACGCCGGGGTACGGCTTGCCATCCGGCGCCGGCATCGGCGCCGTCGCCCATCGCGACTGAAACTCTTCCGGCAGTCGCCTCCGGATCTCGCCGACGTGCCATGGCCCGTTGACGAAGCTCGCGAACTCGCCCTCCGCGAACTGCTGGTAGAGATTCGCGATCAACGTCGCCGGAAGCACCGGCGCATATCCGCGCCGGAACATCTGCAGATAGAAGTTGAACGCCTCGATGAACTTCGGATCGAGAAACTCCGCGCGTCCGTCTTCGGCCACCATCGGCGCGCCGTTCGCCATCGCCAGGATGACCGGCTGTCCCCATTCGTCCGTCGGCAGAAGGATCGGGTAGAAGTCTTTCCGCCCGCTCTTCTGTTTCATCGCCCCCATCATCGTCATCCATTCGCTCCACGTGCGCGGCGGATGATCGAAACCGGCTTCCCGAAGCAGATCGCTGCGATAGAAGAGGACGCGCGTGTCGACGTACCACGGCACGCCGTAGAGTTTTCCCTGCGAGTAGTTCGTCTGCCAGATTCCGTCGAAGTAGTCGGCG
>DASWBH010000187.1:0-7168 GCA_036390755.1 Thermoanaerobaculia bacterium | reverse complement strand
GATCGCAGCCGCATCTTCGAGCGCTTCTATCGCGGCGAGCGGGTGCGCTCACTGCGCGGCACTTCGTCGGCCGTCTCGACCGGCGCCGGACTCGGGCTTCCGATCGCGCGCTGGATCGCCGAGGCGCACGGCGGCGAGCTGCAGCTGGAAGAATCGGGCGAAGGCGGGAGCACGTTCGTGGCAACGATTCCGCGCGGAGACACCGGCGCAGAGGTCGAGCAGCAGCCGCAACGTGCCGAGTCGGCCGTGTAACGTCCTCGTCATTCTGAGCCGCGAAGACGGCGAGGAATCTGGGCGGGGGCGCGATTCCGCCGCCCAGATCCTTCGCGCTCTGCGGCGCTCAGGATGACGAGTGTCATTCTGAGCCGCGAAGACGGCGAAGAATCTGGGCGGGGGAAACGCGCCGCGACGCAGTCCGGGTTCTTCCATTCATCTGCGGTTTAGCTTTCCTCCTGCACACTGAGTCGGCCGCGCAGTGCAATTCGGATCACGATTCGTTTAAGTCTCTCTCGCTGCGGCCCTCGGTGTGGCGTTGACGAGTGTCCGCGCCGCACCGAGCTTGGGAGTGCGGCGCAGCGACACGTATACGATGCGCAGGTGACGCTCCCCGGCGATCTTCCGTTCGAGCGAACGCTCGTCGTCGCACCTCACCCGGACGACGAATCCCTCGGCGCGGGCGGATTGATCGCGCACGTGGCGCGGCGCGGCGCAAACGTGCGCGTCGTCTTCCTGACGCACGGCGAGAACAATCCCTGGCCGCAACGCATCGCGCGTCGGCGCTGGCACATCAGCGATCACGATCGACGCGAGTGGGGTCGCGCTCGCCGCCGGGAAGCGAAACGCGCCCTCATCGCCCTCGGCGTTCCTCCGCAGGCGGCGATATTCCTCGAATATCCGGACGACGGACTCCCTCAGCTCGAAAAAAACGCGCTGCCGGAGACGATCGCGCGAGTGCTGCGCGAGTTCCGGCCGACACTGCTCGTGATTCCATCGGCCGACGACTTCCATCCCGATCATCGCGCGACGCACCGCGCCGTCCAGCGGGCGCTCGCCGGCGAAGGAATCGAGCACCCCGAGCTCATCCTCGGATACGTCGTCCACGGATCGCTCACCGCACGCGAACAACAGTGGGTCGACATCAGCGACGAGGAGCGTTTGCGCAAACGCGACGCGATCAAACGCCACGCGACGCAGATGATGCTCAGCCGCGGACGTTTCCTGCGCTACGCGCGGCGAGAAGAGTTGTACGCGGTCGTCACCGATCTGGACGTGCAGGAAGAGACGCGGCTCGTCAGGTGGAAGGCGAAAGTGCGGCACATCCTGTCACTGCTGTTCTGATGGCCACACCTCACGGTTCTCATCCCGATCACTTCGAAGCGGCCGAGACGACGACGAGATCGCTGAGGTCGGCCATCATCGAGTGCGCGAGGTACACCGTTCCGTTCTTCGCGACCACCGGATTCCGTGCGCCGGCATGCGTCGGCACTTGTGAGTCGAGCGACAGCTTGCCCGACCGGCTGACATTCGCGATCGTGAGCTTCCCGTCTTTCGCGGCGCCGACGTACAACCTGTGCGTGGCCCGGTCGTAGTCGAGGTCGTCGACGCCATCGCCAGTGTCGATCGTCGACAGCACCTTCCCGCCGTGCACCGCGTCGAGGACCTCGGCCCGCGCATCGCAGACCACGAACAACTGTCCGCGCGCAGAATCGGTCCTCAGTCCGTGCGGACCCTCACTGCCGCATGAGGGATTCCAGGTCGCGATCGTCTTGTGACTGCGAAGGTCGATGGCAAGCGTCCGGTCTTTGTCTTCGAGGTTCGTGTAGAAGCGGTGACGAGTCGCGTCGACCGCGAAGCCTTCCGGATTTCCGTCGAAGGAGAGCTTCGCTTTCTGCGCGAGCGTCTCCGCGTCGAGGATGCGGATCGAATGATCGCGAGGCGTCGTGACCCAGACCTCGCGCGTCGGCTCCACGTACGCGAGGCCGTCCGGCATGGAGTCGAGCTGAACGCACGCACCTTTCGCGAACGACAGCGCGTCGAATGCGCAGACGGAAGCGTCGGCGCGGTTCCCGACATAGACGACGTGTTTGCCGACCGTCGCTGCGGTGGGCCCGAGCGTCCGTTTGCGCCCGCGGATCTCGACTTCTTTCGTCGCGAAGCCGGTCAGTTGCTTCACGTCTTCCGTCTTGGTGTCGACGATGTACACCGTCCCGGTGTTGCCCGCCGGTGCCCACACCAGGCCGGTGGAGCGGTCGTACGCGATGTAATCCATGTACAGGCCGCCCGGCACCGCGGTGGTCAGAGGCAGCAAGTGAGCGGAGTACTGGGCCTGAGCGCGTAACGTACCGGCGGTGAGCAGAGCGGCAGCGGCCGTGGCGAGAAGAAATGAGAATCGGAAATGTCGCATGGCGCGCGGAGTCTATCGCGCCGCTACTCGAACCGCAGCGCGTCGACCGGCTCGAGGGACGCCGCTTTCCGCGCCGGGTACCAGCCGAAGCCGATGCCGATGACCGAGCAGACGATCAAGCCTGTGAGCGCCCAGCCCCACGGAAAGACCACGGACATGTCGAAGTAGAACGCGACGCCGTTGCCGCCGGCAACTCCGAAGATGATGCCGGCGAGGCCGCCCACCTCCGACAGCACGATCGCTTCGATCAGGAACTGCCGGATGATGTCCTCGCGGCGCGCGCCGATGGCCTTGCGCACGCCGATCTCGCGCGTCCGCTCGGTCACGCTCACGAGCATGATGTTCATGATGCCGATGCCGGCGGCGAGCAGCGCGATCACGCTCACCACGAACGCGCCGATGCGCACCTGTCCGGCGATCGAGCCGAACGCCGCGAGCAGCGTGTCGTTCGAGTAGATCTCGAAATCGTTGTCCTGCCCGAGTTTCAGCCCGCGCGCGACGCGCATCGCGCCGATGGCCTTGTCGAGCGTCTGGTTGTACGTCGCCTGCGAAGTCGACTGCGTGGCGACGTTGACGGTGCGGTTTTGCCGGCCGAAGTCCGCGAAGAACTTCGTGACCGGCACGGCGCAAATGTCGTCCTGGCTCTGGCCGAACGACGAGCCCTTCTCGGTGAAGACGCCGATCACCTGATAAGGCTTCTCGTTCACCTTGACCGTCTTGCCGAGCGGCGTCTGACTGGGGAAGAGTTTCTTCTGGATGTCGGTGCCGATCACGCACACGCTGCGCGCCAGCGCGACGTCTTCCGGCGACAGATTGCGTCCGTACCAGATCGTGTAGCTGTTCGCGATCACGAAGTTCTCGTTCGTGCCGACGACCGTGTTCCCCTGCTTCTTCTGCGAGCCGTAGCCGACCGCCTTGCCGCCGTCGAACACTTTCAGGCAGATCGCCGCGGCCTCGCCGTTCATCAGGCGCTTGTACTCGTTGCCCTGCTCGAGGGTGATGTTGCGGCGGTTCTTGAACTGCTCCTGCGGGTCGCGCGTGCTGACGTTCGGATACTTGGCGAACTGAAAGATGTTCGAGCCGAGGAAGCTGAGGCCGGTCTCGATTGATCCGGAGATGACCGACAGCGCCGTCATCACGCCGATGACGGAGAACACGCCGATCGTCACGCCGAGCATCGTCAGGATCGATCTCAGTTTGTTGGTTCTGAGAGCGCCCAGAGCCATGCGGATGATTTCAGAGAAGGCCATTAGCTGTGCTGTTCACTCATAGCGCAGCGCCTCAATCGGGTCCAGCCTCGACGCCGTCAACGCCGGTGCAAATCCCGAGAAGATCCCCGTCACGGTCGACACGATCAATCCCGTCATCACCAGTCCGATCGAGAAACGCAGCGGGAACGACGGGAACGCGGCAGCGAGGGCGGTGCACATCAGCCACGCCAGCGTGAGTCCGGCCGCGCCGCCGATCAGGCAGATCGACACGGCCTCGATGAGGAACTGCAGCAGGATCGTGCGCCGCTTCGCCCCGACCGCTTTGCGCGTGCCGATCTCGCGCGTGCGCTCCTTCACGCTGACGTAGGTGATGTTCATGATGCCGATCGCGCCGACGAACAGCGCCAGACCGGTGACGAACAGGCCTGCCGCGGCGATGCCCGCCTTCACGGGCTCGATCGTCGAGCGCAAACCTTCCTGCTCGTTGATCTCGAAGTCGTCCTTCTGCTCCGGCCGCAAACCGCGAACGCGACGCATGTCGCCGCGAACCTCGTCGCGCGCGGCGGCCATGCGGGTCTTGTCCTTCACTTTTACGCGAATGGACGTGTCGAGCCGCGCGCTGAAGTTCTTGGTGAACGACGTCAACGGAACGACGGCGTACGTATCGAAACTGAAGAGGCCGAGGAAGGTGCCCATCTTCGACCAGACGCCGATGACGCGGTACGGGTTGCTCTCGATCATCACCGTCTTCCCGATCGCGGATCCGGTCGGGAACAGCGCCTCGGCGACGTCGTATCCGAGGACGACGACGTTGTGGCCGCCGCGAGACTCGGCTTCGGTGAGGAAGCGTCCTTCCTTGAACGATGCCGTCGACGTGATGAGGAACTCGTCGGTGGTGCCCTGCGTGAACACCGCGTGCACTTCGTTGTCGCCGTACTTCACCGTGCGCACGGTGTTGAGCGTCGGCACGGCGGTGGTCAGCTCCGAATTCGGCGTCGCCGCGATGATCCGCTTCAGCTCATCGGCGTAGCGCACTTCCATGCGCCGCCGATTGCGGTAGTTCCACCAGTCGTCGACGTGGTGCCACGGCCATTTCTCGACGTAGAGGATGTCGTCGCCGACGACCGAGAGGCTGCGCTCGAATCCGACTTCGATGCCGCCGATCGCCGAGCCCATCAGCGTCACGGCGATGATGCCGATGATCACGCCGAGCGCGGTGAGCACCGAGCGCATCTTGTGAGCGCGGATGATGCTCGCGGCGATCCGGAAGGATTCGCCGATCTCGGTCAGGACCTCGCCGATCACCCCGTGGCTCCCGCGCCCGGCTTCTCGATGGCGACCTTCGCGCCATCCTTGAGCCGGCGCGAGATGGCCGTGTAGGAACCCGACACGACCTCGTCACCCGGCTTGATGCCGCTGCGGATCTCGATAAACGTGTTGTCGGCGATGCCGGTCTCGACGCGCTGCATGCGCACGGTCCCGCCGTTCTTGATGAAGACGACGCGCTGCAGCTTCTCGCGCAGCTCGCGTTGCTTCCGGCTCTCGATCGCGGTGTTGGTCACGTCCGCGCGGTTGTCGCTCGAGTCCTGCGACTTGTCCGCCTGGGTCTGCCGCTCGCGCTCTTCGGGGGAGAGCTTGCTCTCGGTCGAGCGAACCGTCACGCTCTGGATCGGGACGACGACCGCGTTCTTCACCGTAGCCGTCTCGATGTCGGCCGTCGCGCTCATGCCCGGACGCAGCACGACCGAGTGATCCGCGATCGAGATCTTCACCTGGAAGTTGGTGACCTCTTCCTGCGTGCCGGCGTTGCGCGTGTTCGCGGTGGATGCGATCTCGCGCACGATGCCGCGGATGGTGCGATCGGGATAGGCGTCGACGCTGATGCGCGCGGTGTCGCCAACCTTCACGTTGACGACGTCGTTCTCGTTGACGTCGACGTCCGCTTCCATGTTGTTGAGGTTGGCGATGCGCATGACTTCCGTGCCGGCGAACTGGCTCGTGCCCACGACGCGTTCGCCTACGCGCGCCGGCAGCGTGCTGATCGTGCCGTCAGCCGGCGAGTAGATCGTCGTCTTCGAGAGCGCATCGCGGATCTGCTTCAACGCGCCTTCGGAGCGCTGAATCTCGAAGAGCGAGGATTGGAGCGCCGCCCTGGCGATGTCGTAGTTCGTCTGCGCGGCGTTGCGGTCGGCTTCCGACAGCAGATGCTGGCTGAAGAGATTCTGCGCGCGCTTGTAATCGAGGTCCGCCTTGGCCAGCTCGGCGCGGTGTTGAACGCTCGCGGAGCGGGCTGACGACAGTGCGGCGTTCTGCGACTCGACCTGCGCCTGGTACGCGTCGGGCTTGATCTTCAGCAACAGATCGCCCTGGTGGACCGCCTGCCCTTCCTTCACGGGAATCTCGATGATCTCGCCCGAGACTTCCGGCGCGATCTTCACTTCCACTTCCGGCTGGATCTTGCCGGTCGCGGTGACGAGCTGTGTGATCGTCTTGCGGAAGGCCTTGTCCGTCGTGACGGGGATCGGCTTCTCGCGCTTGCGCACCGCCACCATCGCCACGAGCGTGATGATCACGGCGACGGCGATGCCGATCGTGATGAAGAGTCTTTTCCGGGAACGCTTCGGTTGATTCATGAACCTCTCAGAGAACCACGGATATGATCGTTTTATGCTGGAACGCAACCTCGAGCGCGGAATCCTGACGCTTCGACTGGCACACGGGAAGGCGAGCGCAATGGATCTCGAGCTCTGTCATGCACTACGGATCGAGCTGGAAACTGTTGCAGAAAACGACGAGGCCAGGGCGCTCGTGCTCACGGGCACGGGATCGATTTTCTCGGCGGGAGTCGATCTGCCGCGGATGGTGAATGCCGACGGCGACTACGTCCAGCGGTTCGTCGAGGCGCTCGACTCCGTGCTGCGCGCGCTGTTCCTGTTTCCGCGGCCGGTGGTCGCGGCCGTGAACGGCCACGCGATTGCGGGCGGCGCCATCATGGCCTTCGCCTGCGATTACCGGCTCATGACCGGCGGTCGCATCGGCGTGCCGGAGCTGCTGGTCGGCGTGCCGTTCCCGCCGCTCGCGTTCGAGATCGTCCGCTTCGCCATTCCCATTCAGCACCTGCAATCCATGGTGTACTTCGGGAAAACGATCGAGGAGGGTGCGGCGCATGAGATCGGTATTGTCGACGAGGTCGTGTCCGCTGACGATCTCGTGCCGCGCGCTCAGCTCGTGGCTACACAGCTCGCACAGATTCCGCCGCAAGCGTTCGCCCTGACGAAGCGGCAGTTGCGCGAGCCGTACCTGCACGCCGGAGTGGTCACCGACGCGATTGGTACGATGTGGTCCGCCCCCGAGACCCACGACCACATCCGCGCCTATATCGCGAAAACGCTCAAGAAGTGAGAAGGGGTCAGGTCTGCAGTCTCCAGTTTTTTCTACCATTCGTGGTGTTTTCTACCGCTCGTCGAAAAAACTGGAGACTACAGACCTGACCCCTTAGTAGAATCCCCGCTTCGCTCATGCGACTCCTTCTCATCAACCCCCGCGGGCCGGA
>DASWBH010000186.1:0-2935 GCA_036390755.1 Thermoanaerobaculia bacterium | reverse complement strand
ACCTCGTCACCCCCAACCAGGGCCTCGGCACCGTCTCGATTCTTTTCGGCGATGGCCGCGGACATTTCGCACATGCGCCGCAGTCGCCGATCGCAGCGGGGCCGGAACCGTTCTCGTCGACGATTGCGGATCTGAACGGAGACGGCCGGCCGGACATCGTCGTCGCCAACTATTCAGGACACGGGACGGACCTCGAGCGCGGCGGGATCACGTGGATCCGCAACGACGGCTCGCGCCGGTTCACGGCGTTCACGCAGCGGCTCGTCGCCGGCCGGGAGATGGCGAGGATTGCGGCAGGTGACTTCAACGGCGATGGAGTGACTGACGTAGCGGCGTCGAATTCGGCGGCGTCTGACGTGACGATCGTCTTCGGTTCACGCGCGGGCGCGATGCGCAGCGTTTCGATTCCGACGATGCCCCACCCGCACGCGGTTGCCTTCGCCGACCTGAACCGCGACGGCCGCGCGGAACTGCTCGTCATCAGCGAAGAGCGCGACGAGCTCCTGATCGTTCAGGGCCGCTGAGGCAGGAGCGCGGTCACCTTCCCGGCGCCGATCGGCCAGTCGCCGCGCAGGAACGACTCGATCGCGGCGAACACCGTGGCCGGATCATCGAGGAACGACGCGTGCGCGGCGCCGGGAATCGTCACCAGGCGCGCGTTCGGCAGCGTCATCGCCCACTCGCGGCCGCTGCCGTACGGCGCGTTGCGGTCCTTCGTCCCGTGAATCGTCAGCACCGGCATCGTGAGCTTCGCGAGATCGCTCGCCGAAAGATTCACGCTCTTCAGCGATTCCATCAAATGGCCGAAGTGCCGGTCCAGATTGTCCGGCCACTCGTTCGGCAGATCGCAGTTCGATCGCACGCGCGGCGAGTGTGCCGGATCTCCGACGAGCACCTGCTGCATCATCGTGAGCTCGGCGTCGCACGCCTCGCGCTGCGACCGCGGCGCGGCTGCCGGCTTTGCCGCGGGGATATCCGAGAAATCGCCCGTGAGCTCCCGCGGATACTGCGTCTCGAACTTCATCGGCACGGGCCCGAGCTGCACGATTCGCGAGACGTGGTCCGGATGATCGATCGCGTACATCGCGACCATGAGCCCGAGATACGAGAAACCGACGGGGACGAATTTGTCGACGTTGAAGTGCGCGCGCACGGTCTCGAGGTCCTTCACGTCCTGCTGGATCGTGACGGAGCTGACGTCGTCGAGATGCGATGAGCGGCCGCGGTTTCGCGGGTCGTACGCGATCACCGTCGCCATCGCCGCGAGCTGTTTGAAGTCGTCGAAAAGGATGAAGCCGAGCGGAACGATCACGGTGAACGGCCCGTCGCCGATTTTGTTGAAGTGCAGCTTCGCGCCGTCCGGCGTGGTGATGTCGCCATCCGCCGCCACGGGCAACGACGGCGGATTGCTGCCCGGACCGTCGAAGAGGATCTTCCACGAGCCGTCCGGCTGCTTGACCCACACGGACGAGTAGTCGCCGACACGATGCGCGTCGCCGTCGAACACCGGACCGGTCGACAAGCCGATCGTCCCGGCCGCGTTCGTCGTCACGCGCTCCGGCGCCCAGCTGAACGGCGCCTGCGGCGAAGCGAAGAAGCGCGACCAGCGGTCGACGATCTCCTTCTTCCCGCGCAACGTGCGCATCTGCGACACGAACGTGGAGTCGTCGAGGACGAAGGAGAAGAACTTCGCTTGATCGCGGTCGGCGAAGGCTTTGGCGAACGAGCGCTCCGCGTTCGCGACGTCGGTGATCGAGTCGGCGAAGGAGGCTGTCGCGATCAAAAGCAGGGCGGCGAAGGTGAGTTTGCGCATGGTTGATTTAGTTCCCGCGTCATCCTGAGCCGCGAAGACGGCGAAGGATCTGGGCGGGGGCGCGATTCCACCGCCCAGATTCCTCGCGCTCTGCGGCGCTCGGAATGACACGTCAGCTCCCGTCACTTCACCGTCCCCCGAAACTCCGTCCACGCCTTCACGGCCGCTTCGGCCAGCGGTTTTGCCTTCGCGTAGCCCTCACGCGCATCCGCGGACGGCGCTGCGTCGGAGCCGTCGACGGCGTCCGCCAGCTTCGCCAGCTCCGAGTCGAGGAAGCGCAGGCTCGTCGTCGTCCGCGGCGCGAGATACCACTGCTCCTCGGGCACCACGTCCGTCATTTCCGTGATCCGGTTCTTCATCGGCTCGTCGGTCACCGTCTTCACGAGCTCGCCCGCTTCGGTGAGCGCGGCGTGAACCGGAGCGCGGGTCGATTCGATCTGCCGCGCGAGGGCAAACTGCTCCGCATACGCGCTCGCCGACACGCTCACGCGCGGATCGGCGACGACGTTCAGCGGCTGCGTGTATCGCGTTCCGTTCACCGTCAGCACGACTTTGTAGTTGCCCGGCGGCGCCCACACTCCGTCGGCGAACGCGCCCTTGTGCGCCTCGTCGAGCGCTGCGGGCGCCGGATAGCGCAGCGGCCAGATGAAGCGGTGCATGCCCGGCGACGTCGAAATCGACGACGGCGGCACGAACCACTCCGGTGCGACCTTCAGCTTCGCCGGATCGGCGACCGGAACTTTGTCGCTGCTGCTGTAGCGCCGCACGAGCTGATCGTTCGCGTCGAGAATCTCGATCGTCACCGGCTGCGACGCCGATCGGATCACGTAGTCGATGTAGGCACCCATCGGCGGATTCGGCGCGAGCGCCTCGTCCTTCGGCCATGGCGATCCGGTGAATCCGGCCGGACGTTCGCGGTACGCCGTGGCCGGCACGAACAGATACGCGTCGCCGGTGACATCAGTGCTCTGCCGGAGCGGCGTGACGTTGTCGAGGATCCAGAACGCGCGGCCGTGCGTCGCGATGACCACGTCGTCGCCGTGCACGTCGATGTCGCGGATCGATGTCACCGGCAGATTCATCTGCAGCGACTGCCAGTGATCGCCGTCGTCGAACGACACG
>DASWBH010000185.1:0-24651 GCA_036390755.1 Thermoanaerobaculia bacterium | reverse complement strand
GTTCGCGAATCAGTACATCCGCACGATCAACTCCTCGTTCGGGACACACATCCCACTGGCGTCGATCGCGACGCTGATGGCGAACAACGGCGCGTTCTTCCCTGAGCAGCACCTGACGTCGGGGAACGTCTTCATCGACGGCATGTAATACGCGATCAGCGAAGAAGCGGCGAAGCTGATGCTGCAGTTCGCGCGCGTGCCTGAGGTCAAGCATCGAGCGATCGCGCACTGAACGCGCGGTTGCGCAGAAATGAAAAGGCCGGCTTCGCGCCGGCCTTTTTGTCATTCCGAGCGGAGCGAGGAATCCGGGAGGAAGGGCTACGTTCCGGCCGGCCTTCCGCGCGGTGAAGGGCGCGAGATGTCGATCATGGCCATGCGCTCCTTCTCGTCATACCAGCAGTGAAAGCGCTTGATCCCTGGAACCTCGATTTCGTAGAACCGGAAAAAGCTCGGCACGTGCAGTGACGTCGACTTATCAGACTGACGGATCTTGGCCGCTCCTTCTTCTTTCCTGTCGAGCGGCTTGATGCCGATCACTTTCCGCTTCTTGTCGTAATAGAGATTCGCGCTGACCTTACCGCGCAGTCGGAGCATGCTCGCAACGGGGGACGGCAAGCGGATCAGTCGCGACTGAACGATCGTTGCCGAAGCGGGGAAACGCTCGAACTCCGGCTTTGGGTCCCACTTTTCAAATCCCATTCTCCGACTCCTCGCCCGTCACGCCCCCGCTGCAGGCTGCGTGATAAGAATCATAAAAACCCGAATCTTTTTGTCAACATTAATCGTACTGATTGGCCTCGCGAAAAACAGCACGGGCGGGGCCGTTATTCTACGATTATTTGAAAAGACTCTCTTATTTTCATCTCCCTTTCCTGCCGTCATTATCGTGTGGCCATCATTGTAACGTTAACGATGGAAACGACTTAGGTTCGGAAGTACTGACGGTCCAGAGCGCGGTACTGGACGGCCTCAGCCACGTTGGCAGGCTCGATCCGGTCGCTCCCGGCGAGGTCGGCAATTGTTCGCGAAACCTTCAAAATCCGGTCGTGAGCGCGTGCGGAGAGGCCCAGGCGCTCGATCGCGCTGGTGAGCAGGTGGCGCGAAGAAGTGTCCAGCTCGCACCACTTTCTCATGTGCCGCGTGGACATTTCTGCGTTGCTCCGGATGTGTGTTCGCCGGAACCGTTCGCGCTGAATCTGCCGCGCCGCTTCGACGCGCTCGCGGATCGAATCGGATGCTTCACCGGGATCCGTCGACGTGATCTCGTCGCTCGTCAACGCGGCAACTTCGACCTGCAAATCGATGCGGTCGAGCAACGGGCCGGACACTTTCGCGAGATAGCGCGCGATCTGCTGCGTACCGCAAACGCATTCGCGACGCGCATCGTTGAAGAATCCGCACGGACACGGATTGAGCGCAGCCGCGAGCGTGAAGCGCGATGGATACGTGACGCTGCGCGCCGCCCGCACGATCGTGACGATGCCGTCCTCCATCGGCTGACGCAGCACTTCCAGCGTCTCCCGGCGAAACTCCGGCAGCTCGTCGAGAAACAGCACGCCGTGATGCGCGAGACTCACCTCGCCCGGACGCAGCGGCGTCCCTCCCCCGGCGAGACCGGCCGTCGAGATCGTGTGATGCGGCGCGCGAAACGGCCGCCGCGACAGGAGCCCGCTGCACGGCGGGAGCGTTCCGGCGACGGAATGAATTTTCGTCGTGACGATCGCCTCGTCGAGCGAGAGCCGCGGCAGGATCGACGCGAGCCGTTTCGCCAGCATCGTCTTCCCCGATCCGGGCGGCCCGATCATCATCACGTTGTGACCGCCCGCCGCCGCCACTTCGAGCGCGCGCTTCGCCTGCGCCTGGCCGCGAACGTCGCTGAAGTCGGCGCAATCGTGCATCGGCTCTACGGCTGGCAATGACACCGCCGGCGCGATCGGCGACTCGCCACGAAGATGCGCGAGCAGCGTCGTCAGATTCGGCGCACCGATCACGCGCATGGTGTGAACCGCCGCCGCTTCGTTCGCGTTCGCGACCGGGACGATCAGCTCGCGGATCGACTGATCGCCCGCAAGCGCGGCCGAGATCGACAGCGTTCCGCGCACCGGAGTGAGCGTCCCGTCGAGCGACAACTCGCCGACGAACACGCGTCCGGCCACATGCGCGTCACACAAGAACTCCAACGCCTGGAGAATGCCGATCGCGATCGGCAGATCGAATCCGGAGCCCTCTTTCCGCACGTCCGCCGGCGAGAGGTTGACCGTGATGTGCCGCGGCGGCAGATAAAGGCCGCAGTTGTGAAGCGCCGAGCGGACGCGCGAATACGACTCGCGCACCGCCGCGTCAGGAAGGCCGACCAGAGTGAAGCCGGGCTGCGCGGAGTAACCGCCGCCATCGACTTCGATGATGATCCGTACAGCGTCAATTCCGAGTGTCGCCGCACTCCATACTTTTGCGAGCATGGCACGTCGCGACCCTGCGGAAGTCCCGACCCGAGGCTACCTCGGAATCGAAGAAATGTCATTCTGAGCCGCGGAGACGGCTACTCGCCGTGATGATGGTCGTGATGATGCTCGCTGTGCTCCCCGCCGTATCCGCGCAGCGCGATGTACTTCTCGACCTGACTCGCGCTCAACACGCTCTTCGCCGCGAGGTGCGCCTTCAGATGCGTGAAACGCAACTCGCCCTGACGCGCGGCGATGCCGGCGGTCAGCGACTGAAGGTCGGCAGGCGTCATCGTCTTCTGCGCAAACCCGCGATCGAGTTTCTGCTCCAGATCGACGATCTCGCGACCGAGGCGGACGGCGCCGGCGTGCATGTCGTCGTAGATCGACTGAATCTGCTTCCGCTGATCAGCAGTCAGCTCGAGTTGCTCGGCGAGGTCGATGATGTGGCGCGGCCCGGGATAGCCGTTCAGCTCCGCCGGAATGGCCATGCCCATGCCGGTGCCGTTGCGATAGGCATCGAGCGTCTCCGGCGAAAGCGCTTTGATGTCATTCGCCCTGTTCGTGACGTACGGCGATTTCTGCGCGAACAGAGGCGACGCGATGAGGAGCACCAGCAGTGTTTTTCGCATGCAGCCAATGTAGAGGCGGAGGCGTTACGCGCGTGCAACTCGACGGTGCCGGATCGAACATAATCGGCAGCAAGTCTGCAACGCCGCAGCCGGAGGGAGAACCACATTGCGCATCGCAGTTCCGCACAACACGACCCGCGCGCGGGCGCGCAAGATCGTCGAAGATCGCCTCGAGAACATGCAGCAGCAGTACGGCCACTACGCCGAGGACCTCGATCACAACTGGCAGGGCGACACGCTGCACTTCGCGTTCAAAGCCAAAGGGATCAACGGCAAAGGGACGGTGGAGATCACCGACACCGACGTCATCATCGACGGGAAGTTGCCGTTGATCGCCAAGCCGTTCGAGTCGCGCATCCGCAGCACGGTGGAGCGCGAGGCGCAGTCGATGTTCAGCGCCTAGGGAACCTGGCTATTTCTTGAAGATCTTTTTCAGCGCGTCGAAATTCGGATCGACGAACAGACGCCCGTTCACTTCCAGCGTCGGATCGGTTCCGAGGTGCACGATGTGCGATTTGGTCTGGTCGGCGGGCACGAGCTCATGCTCGACATGAAACTGGGCCAGAAATCCTTCAATCAGATTCGTCTTCTGTCTTTTCGTTCCGGGGAAGAACCTTACGGTCATGTTCCCCTCCTCTCCCACCCGGGGTCACTGAGCAAACCGTATTCCCGGCTTGCATGGATGTCAATCTATGCAACGACAGCCTCGCGGTACTGAATTTCATACAGCCGCCGATAGAGGCCGTCGATCTGCATCAGCTCCTCGTGCGTGCCGCGCTCGCGGATCTCGCCGTGATGGAAGACGAGGATGCAATCGGCGGAGCGGATCGTCGAGAGGCGATGCGCGATGACGATCGACGTGCGGCCGCTCAGCAGCGCCTCGATCGCCTCCTGAATCAGCCGTTCGGTCTCGGTATCGATTGACGATGTCGCTTCGTCGAGGATCAGCACGGGCGGATTAAACGCCAGCGCGCGTGCGAACGAGAGCAACTGCTTCTCGCCGACCGAAAAGCCCGCGCCACGCTCGCGGACCGGCGCTTTGTAGCCCTCCGGCAGACGAGAGACGAAGCGGTCGGCCTGCACGCGCACGGCGGCGTTGCGGATGTGGTCGTCGGAGATCGCCGGATCGCCGAGCGAAATGTTCTGCGCGACGTCGCCGGTGAAAAGGAAAAAGTCCTGCTGCACGATCGCGAACAGCCGGCGCAGCGCGGTGAGGTCGATATCGCGAATGTTCACGCCGTTGATGAGAATCTCGCCGCGCTGCGCCTCATAGAAGCGCAGCAGCAGCGCGGTCACGGTCGTCTTGCCGGCCCCTGTGTGGCCGACCAGCGCAATGCGCTCGCCGCGCTGCACTGAGAACGACACGTTCTTGAGCACCCACTCCTCATCGTTGTACGCGAACCAGACGTTCTTGAACTCGATGCTCTGCACGTCGTCGACCGGGGGCCGGTGAGCGGGAACGGAGGATGTGATTTTCACCGGCGTATCGAGCAGCTTGAACACGCGCTCGCTCGCCGCCATCGCCGCCTGGAGGATGTTGTACTTCTCCGACAGATCGGAGATCGGCTCGTAGAACCGTTGCGCATACTGGAAGAACGCGACGAGCGCGCCGACCGAGAGCGTGTGCTGGATCACCTGCCCGCCGCCGTACCAGACAATCAGGGCGATGCCGAACGTCTCGATCAGCTCGATCACGGGATAGAAGACGGCGTAGTAGAAGACCGAGTCGATGTTCGCGTCGCGATGGCGTGCGTTCAGACCGTCGAACTTCTCCGCCTCGCGCTCTTCGCCGTTGAAGAGCTGCACGGTGGCCATGCCGGAGATGTGCTCCTGGAGGAACGCGTTGATCGCGGCGATGCGCGCCCGCACGGCGCGGTACGTGACGCGCGCGCCGCGCCGGAACCAGATCGACACCACGACGATGAACGGCGTGATCGAGAAGAGCACGAGCGCGAGGCGCCAGTTCATCCAGAACAGGACGCCGACGATGCCGGCAAGCACGAAGATATCGCCGAATATGGCCACGAATCCTGCGGTGAAGAGATCGTTCAGCGCATCGACGTCGGTCGTCACGCGCGTCATCAACCGGCCCACCGGATTGCGATCGAAAAACTGCACGTCGAGCCGCTGCAGGTGTCCGAAGATCTGCTTGCGCAGGTCGTACATCACGTACTGGCCCATCAGGTTCATGAGGACCATCTGCGTGTAGAGCACCGCGAATCCGCCGACGAGCGTCGCGACGTAGAGCGCGGCGGCGACATCGATTCCGGTCATCGGATCGAAGGCCATTCCGCGTCCGGCGAGCCATTCGCCTACGCGGCTGCTGATCCCCATCGGACTCGACCCGCGCAGCGGCTTCACGTACAGGTCGATCGCGATAGCCGTAATCGCCGGCCCGGCGATCTCGAGCACCGACGAGACGATCACGAGGAAGACCGAGAACGACGCCCGCAGGCGGTACGGCCGCAGGTACTTCAGCAGCCGCATGGTCAGATGCGGATCGAACGCCTTCGCGCCCTTCTCTTCTTCGTGACGTTCGATGAGTTCAGCCATGGTTCGCTGTCATCCTGAGGCGCGAAGACGCCGAAGGATCTGGGCGGTGGGACGCTTCCGCCGCCCAGATTCTTCGCGCACTCCGGCGCTCAGAATGACGTCCTCACGCAATCTCCTCGAGCTCCGCCTCGATCGTCTGGCGGTGGTACAGGTCGGCGTAGTAGCCGCCCTTCTCGATCAGCGACTCGTGCGTGCCGCGCTCCACGATCGCGCCCTCCTCGAGGACGACGATGTGGTCCGCGTCCTTCACCGACGAGACGCGGTGCGACACGATCAGCACGGTCCTGCCCTTCCTCACCTCCCGCAGCGAACGCAGAATCCGCTCCTCGGTCTGCGTGTCGACGGCGCTCAGCGAGTCGTCGAGCATCAGGATGATCGGCTCGCGGACGAGCGCCCGCGCGATCGCCGTCCGCTGCTTCTGGCCGCCGGACAGCGTGATGCCGCGCTCGCCGATCATCGTCTTGAGGCCCTGCGGGAACGACGACACGTCGCCCGTCAGGCCCGCGAGATCCGCCGCTTCCGCGATGTGCGCGTCCGTCGCGTCAGCGCGCCCGAAGCGGATGTTCTCCGACAGCGATTCGGAGAAGAGGAAGCTCTCCTGGGGCACCATCCCGATCCAGTCGCGGAGCTGTCGCATCGGGATTGCGTCGACGGGCTGACCGTCAATGAAGATCGTGCCGGGCGGCGGTTCGAACGTGCGCGCGATCAGCGAGAGCAGCGTCGACTTCCCGCTGCCCGTCCTGCCCACGATGCCGATCGTCTGACCATGGCGCACCGACAGGCTGATGTCGCGAAGCACCGGCCGGCCGTCGTACGAGAACGTGAGATGGCGGACGTCGATATCGCCGCGAACCGGACCTTCGACGGGCGTGCCTTCGCCGGGCAGAACATCCGGCTGCACCGACCAGACTTCGTGCAGGCGCAGCATCGAAGCCATTCCGCGCTGGAAAAGGTTGATGACCCAGCCGAGCGCGATCAACGGCCAGATCATCCGCCCGAGGTAGAACTGGAACGCGACGAAGGCGCCGATCGAGAGCTGCCCGGTGATGATGCGCCGGCTGCCCATGAAGAAAATGATCACGAACATGACGCCGATCAGCCCGTGCAGCGCCGGGTAGAACGTCGCGCTCAGCTTGATCACCGAGCGGTTCTTGTCGACGTAAATCCGGTTCATCCGCTTGAAGTTCTCGATCTCGTTCTTTTCCTGCGTGAACGCGCGGACGACGCGCACGCCGGCGAGGTTCTCCTGCACGCGCGCGGAGATGTCCCCGAAGTAGTCCTGCACGTCCTTGAAAAGATCGTGAATGCGCTGGCCGAAGAACTTCACCAGTCCCGCGACGATCGGTACGGCCACGAGGCTCGTGAGGGCCATCGGACGATCGATGCGCATCATCATGATGAACGCGCCGGTGACGACGAGCAGCGAGGACAGCGAGTGCATCGTGGCCGGTCCGATGAGCATGCGCACCGACGACAGGTCGTTCGTCGCGCGCGACATCAGATCGCCCGTGCGCTGTTCGTAGTAGTACTTGAGCGGAAGCTGCTGCAGATGCGCGTAGAAGTCGTTGCGCATCACGTACTCGATCTTCCTCGACGTGCCGATGATGATCCAGCGCTGCAGGTAGAGGAACAGACCTTCGAACGCTGCGGCGACGAGGAGCAGAACGCCATAGCGGACGAGCGTCGTGCGGTTGGCCGCGGTGGCGAGCTGGTTCACACCGTTGCCGATGATCAGAGGCTTCATCAGCGAGAACACGGCCGAGGCGACGACACACAAGCCGCCGAGGATCAGCGGTTTTTTGAAGAGAGCGAAGTAGTACAGAAGGCGCCGGATCGGGGTCATGCGTCGCGGTGGAGGATAACAGGGCCAAGCGAGCGGAACATTCTCCCCCCCGCGATCATCCTTCTCCCCGCGCGCGGGGAGAAGGTGCGCGAAGCGCGGATGAGGGGCTCGTCAATGGGTGCGTGGCTCAGGAAGCCGTCTCGTCGCGCAACGGCAGCCGCTTCAGCTCCTGCAACGCGATCCTCAACACCGAAGCGAGCGTGAAGCCCTGCGGAAACGCATGCGGAACGCGGATGCCGGCACCGGAGAGCTCGAGAAAATCGACCGGCGGCTTCCGCCTCGCCAGGACGGACAGCAGTTTGCGCGGCAGGTCCTCGCGATCATCGGCGTTCAGATGCAGCGGCTGCAGGTAATAGCCGAAGTGCATCTCGCGAAGCGTCGGCGTGCCGCCGGAGAACTCCGGAAGGGTGACGCTGAGCTTCAGCGCGCCGAAGATCCAGTTCTGCTGTGCGAACTCGGCGCGCCAGTGGTCTTCGTCGGTCGACGTGAGGTGTTCGAGGCGCATCCCGCTGTCATTGCGACAAGCGCTGCAATCCGGCCACGATCTCGTCGAGCTTCGCCTGGTGAAACTCGTTCACGCGGCGTTGCAGCTGATCTTCGGCCACAGCCGACAGATCCTCGGTGTACACCTTCTTCAGCGCTCCGCCGAGGTACACCTTCGTCTCGACGCGCCAGGCGGGCGAGGTGAAGAACTCCGTCTGCACGGTGAGCTTTTTCGCGGCGACGTCGAGCGCGTCGAGGCGCCCCATCGGAGGGTTCGTCAGCTCCCGCACGAGCATCAGCTCCTGCGGACGCTGCGCCGGCACTTCGCTTCGGCGCGCGATTCGATCTGGCGTACGCGCTCGCGCGAGAGGCCGAGGATCTCGCCGATGTCGCGCAGCGTGAGCTCGTCGTCCTGGAGGATGCCGTAGCGAAGCTTGAGGATCGTCTTTTCCTCGAGCGTCAGCTCTTCGATCGCGCGCTGCACGAGTCCCTGCTGCCGCAGCGACGTCAGGGCCGGCAGGCGCCGTGCGTCGATCTGCGGCGTCATTCCCGGACTGAGGTCGCGGAGCTGGTCCCAGAACCGCTGCGACGCCTTCGGGTTCGGATTCGTGTAGAGCAGCAGAACAGCGAGCTCGCTCTCGTTGATCTCGAGCTTGTCGCAGATCTTCGCCTTCCCGCTGTTCACGACGGAGCTCACGTTGTCGAGCGGCCGGTTGAGAAAGTTCGCGATCTCGTCGAGGCGCTTTGGAATGTTGTCGCTCACGCCGTGCCGAAGCGTGAGGACGAGGCGCTCCTTCGGCAGGAGCTCGGAGATGTGCGCGAGCAGCTCGGCGCGCCGCGACTGTTCCTGCATCTCGTCTTCAACCGACGGGACCGAGGTCTGTTCGATCATGTCGGCGAGCTCGGTGTGCGACTCGTCGTCGAGCTCGGCGTTGAGCGAGAAATTGTCGGTCGCGGCGTTCATCAGCGTCTGCACTTCTTTCGTCGTGACGCCGAGCGTGACCGCGAGCTCCTCGATCGTGGGGATGTTCATCCCCTCGCTGATCGCCGCGGCAATGGCCTTCTCGAGGCGGTACATCAGGTTCGCGCGCTTCGGCGGAAGACGGAACGCTCCTCCCTGCTCGGACAGCGCATGAAGGATGGCCTGGCGGATCCACCAGACTGCGTAGGTGATGAACTTGACGTTCTTGTCGGGGTCGAACTTCTTCGCAGCGTGAATCAGCCCGATGTTTCCCTCGTTGATGAGATCGAGGAAAAGAACGTGCGAGTTGCGGTAGCGCTTCGCGTAGGAAACGACGAAGCGCAGATTCGCTTTGACCAGCTCCTCGAGGGCGACTTTGTCGTTCTGCTGGATGAGGCGGCCCAGCTCGCGCTCACGCTCGGGCGTGAGGCGCGGAACCTTCGCAATCTCCTGAAGATAGTGGTTCAGCAGATCGTACGAATCTTCGCGCTGTTCGTAACGGGCCATCGCGGGAGGGCGCTGATTTTACCCGATAACCCGCCGGCCCTATCCTCCATTTCACCTACGCGCAATGAGCGAAACGGACTTCGGATCGGACGCTACAGAACGTCCTAACCGTTCCGGATTGACGACGACGCGCACGAGCACGGTGTCTTCGCCGTCGTTGGTCAGAACGAGCAGTTCCATCAGGTCGCGGATCGGTCTGGCGTAGATCAGAGTCGACTCGCCGTCGCGTCGCGATCGTACGCGCACGAGCGGCGTGTACCCTCGCCCGGCGTTCGCCGTCATCAGACGATCGAGATACTCGGAATCGAGCCGGCCCTTTCCTTCGAAGACCGCGAGCTGCAGGTCGTGAACGCCATCGGGATGGCTGATGCGCACCGCTGTTCGCACGAGGCCGAACATCGGAATCCACATCGTGTGGCCGAGGCGCGTCTCCAGTCCGGTGAGGATCTCGTCGAAGCCGGCGTGAGCGGGTGCCGCGAGCAGGAACAGCAGGAAGGCGAATGTGCTCCGTCGGATCATGGCTTGCTCTCCTTCCTGGACATCTTCGGGATTCCGAAATTTCCCTCGAGATCGGCGAGGCGATCGAGATCGATCGGCCCGACGATGTTTACGATCGTCAGCTCTTTTGGTTCAGCCGTGATCACGACGAGACCGGTGATCTGGTCGCCGCGGCCTTGCGTGTAGATCTCGGTGTTCTCGCGCAGGCGGCTCTTGACCTCGACGATCCTCTGCCAGCCGGATCCCAGCTGCGAGCGTACGCGATCGACAACCGAGCGGTCATACTCGCCTTCGTGATCGAACTCGTAGCTGCGGACGTAGATCCCCTGCAGCTTCTGGATCATGTCATGCGCGAGGCGCTGGTCGTGGTCACCGCTCTCCAGGAACTTCGACGCCAGGCGGAGCATGCGCGCGTCGAGCGTGACGGTGACCTCTTCGGCGGCGCGCTCGCTCAACCCCGGGAAGTCGAGGTTGATCTGCTGCGCGGCACATGGCAGCGCCATCGCCGTGGTGAGGAGAAGCAGGATGAGTGATCTCTTCATGTGGACGACTCCTTATCGTTTCGACCCGATGTCGTGAACCTGTGTCTGTGCATAACGCACCTTCGCGCCGGCGATGCGGAGAGCCAGGAGAACTTCGTTACGGGCGCGCTCGCCTTCGCGCCGTTCGGCGATTTCGTGAGCGGTCCAGCCGCCGAGAATTACGGTGAGCATCGCGGCCGCGGCGATTGCGCGCCACCGGAAACGTCCTCGCTCCTCGGTCCTCGGTCCTCGGTTGACCGCTGCCACGACGCGCGACGCGAAACCGGGCGGCGGCTGTTTTCGCGCGAGTGCACTCTTCAGCTGTGATTCGAGGTCCATCACTGTTCTCCCAGTCTGCGCCGCAGCGACTGCAGGGCGCGATGCAGGTGGCTCTTCACGGTGTTGACGGGCATCTCCACGACCCGGCAGATCTCCGACGGATCGAGATCCTCCTGATACCGGAGCGTGAGGATCATCCGCTGTACGTCCGGAAGCTCTGCGATCAGCTGCCGGACCTTCCGGTCGAGCAGGGGATCTGCGGGACGCGCGGGGGACTCGATCTCGCCGACCACTTCGAGCGGAACGGCTCTCAACTTCGAGCGGCGGAGCTGGTCGATGCACTTCCGCGATGTGACCTGCCGCAGCCAGTGCGTCAGATGCGCCGGCCCTTCGATCGATCCGAGGTTCCGGTACAGCTGCAGAAATACGTCCTGCCCGATCTCCTCGGCTCTCGCGCTGTCGTTGAAGAAGTGGTACGCCAGACTGAACACCATCGCCTCGTGCTCGCTGACGATCGCTGCGAAGGCATCCGCGTCGCCCTGGCGGGCTCGATCGAGTGCCGTTTCCACGGCTGCCTCAGTGACGATCGCCGTCATCTGAGGCTATATACGCAGGATTGCCGAAATCGACTGCAGTCGAGGGGTCAGGTCTGTAGTCTCCAGTTTTTTCTGCGCAGGGCAGATAAATCCACGAACGGTAGAAAAAACTGGAGACTACAGACCTGACCCCCATGACGCGGGCGGGCGGCCCTGCCACAGCCAGGCGATGTAGTCGACCAGCGGCGGCTCGCCACCGAGCTCGCGGACGCGCATGTTCACCTGGCCGCGGTGATGTGTCGTGTGCGACGCGATCTGGAGCATCGTCTCGCCGAGCGTCGTGGCGACGGCGGTCTTGATGTAGCGCTCGGCCCAGGGGAGGCGAACCGTGCGATCGAGCGAACCCGCGTCCACCGACGCCACGAACTGACCAGCATCGTCGTAGTACTGGCGCGCCCATCGCTCGACAGCGGGGATGTCGCGCCTGCGTTTGAAGTCGTCTTCATCGAACGGGCGCTCGCGCCAGGCCGTGAGGAACGCGTGCTGCGTCGCGTGCAGATGTTCGAGGAGCCGTTCGAGCCGTGCGTCGTCGCTGTTCAGCCGGCGAACCGATGCCCACATCGCCGCGTCCGCCCACTCCATGTGCCGGAGCAGATCGCGGACGACGGTGAGCGCATCCATCTATTCGCTCGTCCGGGGCTCTTCAGGTGGCAGCGACGGAGCAATGTCCGGCAGCGTCTTGCCGCGATGGCACGTCCAGCACGACACGGTCGTGTACACGTCCGGAACTTTCGCGACGTAATCGTGATTGATGTGCTGGACCATCCGGATCATGATCCGCGCCGCGGCCTTGTGCGGGTTCTTGTCCGACGGGAAGTCGAAATGCTCCGGGTCGTTCGGCAGCGGAACGTGGCAGTGGTTGCACTTCACGCCGAGAGCCTGGGTGAACCGGCGCATCGTCGTGATCAGTTCGTCGCGCGTGATGTTCTGCGGCAGCACCTGCAGATTGTGAAAGTGGTAGTCGTCGGTCCGCGGCGGCAGCGCTTTCTGCTGGTTGACCGCGGCACAGCCGATCAGCGTGGCGAAGGCGATGGCGATTGTGACGGCTCCGAGGCGTGTCATATCAGTGGGCGGTGACCGCCATGTCGAGGCGACGATATCACATGGTCTCCGGCAGACAGCTCTTGTGTTCGACGTGGTAGATGTATTCGTCGCGGAATTTTTTCACGGACGAGATCACCGGCCCGATCGCCGCGTCCCCGAGCGCGCACAGCGATTTCCCGCCGATGTTGTCCGACATGTCGAGCAGAAGGTCGGCGTCCTGCGGTCTTCCCTCACCTCGCTCCAGCCGGTCGAGAATCGACTCGAGCCAGTTCGTCCCCTCCCGGCATGGTGTGCACTGACCGCATGACTCGTGCGCGAAGAACTTCGACAGACGCCAGACGGCGTCGACGATGCAGACGCTCTCGTCGACGACGATGATTCCGGCCGAGCCGAGCATCGAGCCCGCTTTCATCAGCGCGTCGAAGTTCAGCGGGATGTCGATCTCGCTCGGCAGCAGCATCGGCGCGGACGCGCCGCCCGGGATGACCGCCTTCAGCTTGCGATCTCCGGTGATGCCGCCGGCATGCTCGTAAATCAGCTCCTTCAGGTTCACGCCCATCGGGAACTCGTACACGCCCGGCTTCTTCACCGAACCTGAGAGGCAGTACAGCTTCGGCCCGGTGTTTTTCGGGCTGCCGAATCCTTTGAACCACTCCGCGCCGTTCTTGACGATCAGCGGCACGCATGCGAGCGTCTCGACGTTCTGCACGACTGTGGGTCCACCGAACGCGCCGATGACCGCTGGGAACGGCGGCTTGACGCGCGGCTGACCGCGGTGGCCTTCGATCGACTCGATGAGTCCCGTTTCTTCGCCGCAGATGTAGGCGCCGGCTCCGCGCGCGACAGTGATGTCGAAGTCGAAGCTCGTCCCGAAGATCCCCTTGCCGAGGAAGCCTTTGGCGCGCGCTTCGTCGAGAGCTTTGTCGAGAACGGTCGCGCCGTAGTAGAACTCGCCGCGGATGTAGATGTACGACATCGGATTCGATGCGATCGCGTACGCGGCGATGATCATCCCCTCGATCAGAAGGTGCGGATCCTTCTCGATGATCACGCGGTCCTTGAACGTGCCCGGCTCCGACTCGTCGGCATTGCACAACAGCCATGTCGGCTTGGGTGCGTTCTTTGGAACGAAGCCCCACTTGCTGCCAGTCGGAAATCCTGCGCCGCCACGCCCGCGCAGCTCGGAGTCCTTCACGAGCTGCGTGATCTGATCCGGCGCCATCTGCAGCGCTTTGCGCGCCTGGGCGTAATCGCCGTAGACGTCGATCGAAGTCGAATTCGGCTTGTCGATGTTGGCGGTGAGGATTTTGATTGGTTGCATTTCGAGATTCGGTGTTCGAGATTCGGGATTCGGGATTCGTTGTTCGCGATTCGTCCTCCGAATCTCGAATCCCGAATCCCGAATCACTTCAGTTTCGCGAGTAGTTCATCCATCTTCGCCACGCTCATGTTCTCGTGGTAGTCGTTATTCACCTGCACGACCGGTGCTGTTCCGCACGAGCCAAGGCATTCCACTTCTGAAACTGTGTACACCCCGTCCGGGGTGGTTTCGCCCGGTTTGACGTGCAGTTTCTCGCGCAGGTGCTCGTAGATGTCGTACGCGCGCCAGATCATGCAACTGAGATTCGTGCACACCTGCAGGTGGTACTTCCCCACCGGCTTCTGGTTGTACATGTTGTAGAACGACACGACTCCGAACACGGTGGCCGGCGACAGATCCAACAGATCGCCGACGTAGTGCACGACCTCCGGCGAGATCCAGCCGAAGACTTCCTGCGCGAGGTGCAGCGTCGGCAGCAGCGCCGCTTCTTTCGTCGGATAGCGCGTCAGGGTCCATTCGAACCGTTTCCTCGCCTCCGGCGGAAACTCCACCTTCTTCCCAGCCTCGGGGAATCGGTCCTTCGCGTACGGATTGTCGGGATGGAGGTCAGCCATGCCGTTGCGCTATGTCCAGTCGAACGTCTTCTTCTTCCAGACGTACAAGTAGCCGACGCCGAGAAGGAGGATGAAGACGAGCATCTCGCTGAAGATGAACCATCCCGCCGGGCCGCGGGCCGCGTCGCGGTAGATCACTGCCCAGGGATAGAGAAACGCCGCTTCGATGTCGAACAGGATGAACAGCATCGCGATCTGGTAGAAGCGGACGTTGATGCGCTTCCTGTTCACGTCCAGCAGCGGAACGCCGCTCTCGTACGGCGCGAGCTTCGAGGGATTCCGCTGGTGACGGCCGATCAGCCAGTTGAGCGCGAGAAACGTCCCCGCGAACACGACGGCGATGGCCAACATCAGGAGAATCGGAAGGAAGCTGTGCGTCATCTTCGAAAGCGGCGCGCATCCTAACAGGCCGCGTGTCCTTCCGGAAGGGCAGCAATTACGCTGCCGAATCGGTCAGGTAGCTCATCGCCGCTTCGCGCGTGTCGAAGATCTTGAAGATCGTGTCGAGCTTGGTGATCTTCAGAAGAGCGAGAATGCGGTGGGACGGCTTGACGAGAGCCATTTTGCGCTGGCGGTCCTCGAATTTCTGCAGGTAGCCGATCAGCTCGCCGAGGCCGGTGGAGTCCATGTAGTTGATGGACTCGAAGTTGATCATCACGGGACCGGTGTCTTCGTTGAGGACCTTCTCGAGATACGACGAGAACTCTCGCGCGCTCTCGCCGAGCTTGATGACCCCTTGAATGTCCAGGACCGTGACGTCATTCAGACGATTTTTGATGATGTTCACGTGGCCGCCAGTTTACTCATTAGTCACGCCGCTGCGCTACTGCGCCGATGCGATTCGTGACGAGCGACACGAGTGCGAGCACGATCGCGGCGGCAAACGCCCAGCCGAAACTCTCGATCGTGAAGCCGGGAACGAGTGCCGAGGTGATCTCGAGGATGATCGCGTTCAGCACGAGGAGAAACAGGCCGAGCGTGAGGATCGTCAGCGGCAGCGTGAGGATGAACAGAATCGGCTTGACGATCGCGTTCAGCAGTCCGAGGACGAGCGCGGCGATCGCCAGCGAGACGAAGTCGCGGTACTGGATGTGCGGGCGCAGCAGGATGGCCACGACCAGCAGCGCGAGCGTGTTGAGGAGCCAGCGGAAAAGCAGACCAATCACTCCGATCACCTCATATTCAGCGCTGCGCGCGAGATCGTTCGCTGCCGCAGCAGAATTGCGAGCAGATACGAGACCAGCGCCAGCAGGGTCATAGCTTTGATGCCGACGGCCATCGATCCGAACTCGAGCAACCCGCCCGCTACCGCTCCCAGCATATTCCAGCCGAATGCGACATCGGGGCGGTCGCGCTCGCGGAACAGAATCGCGAAACAGATCGAGGAGAAGAAAATCGGAAGCCCGCAGTAAAAAAGTGACGCCACGAGGCGCGTGACGAGCGGCCGGCCGACGATCGCCTGAACCGGAACCGCCCACGCTGCGAAGAGAGCCAGGACGAGAGCGAGGGACGCGGCGCGCCAGCTTGCGCTCCACCGCTCCATGGCCAGCGTGCCGAGAAGCACCATCAGGAGAATCGAGCCGAAGACCACTGCGCTGGTCACCCAGGTCGCGCCCCAGACGAGGTTCATCTCTGTGACGAGCTTCGCCTCCATCAGCAGAAAGGCGGCCCCGAACAGAAACATCTCGACGTCGATCGCACCCGCCGCAAGGCTCGCGCGCATCTCGCGCGACGCCATGAATACCGCTGCCGCCGAAATCGCCAGGAGCGCGGCCATGATCGAAAGATAAAAACTCGAGATCCCGCGGCCATCGAGATACAGAAAAGGCCAGTCGTCCGTCGGCACGTCGGTCAGCGCCGTTCTCTCGCGCGCGGCGGCAAGCGGCGGCGCAGACGGGTCGCGGAGATGCGTGAAAGCCGGTCCGGCGAGGAAGATCTGATTGAACAGCCTGTACTCACCGCGGACGATGTTCGGCCGTTCGTCGAGAGCGCGCACCAGCATCGCCGCGAGGTGTTCGTAGATGAACGGCGTGGCGACGCGGAAGTAGAGAACGATCCCTCCGTCAGGCGTCAGCAGGCGCTTCGCCGCTCTCAGACACTCGACGGTATAAACGAAGTTGTCGAGGCGCACGTTCGAGAGCGCCGACAGCCGGGTCATCGAGTCGAGGGTGCCGAAGACGATGAGGTCGTACTTTTCGCGGCTGTAGTTGAGGAAGGCGCGCGCGTCCGTGTTGATTGGCCGGACGCGAGGCGAGGTATACGGCTTGTCCGGATGGAGGCGGCCGAGGCGAAGGATCTCGGGATCGATCTCCACGGCGTCGATCCGCTGGACGCCTTGGTCGAGTGCAACGGCGACGTCGTTTCCGGTTCCGGCTCCGAGGACGAGGACATTTCGCGCCGGCCGTCTGAGCAGACGGTATGGGAGGTGGTAACCGGCGCGCGTGTGAATCATCTCCGGATCTTCCAGCCGGTCGGTGTTGCGGAGCGGCATTGCGTCCTGATGCACCGATCCGTTCGTCAGGATCAGGATGTGGCCGCTCTCTGCGTGCGACTTGATCGCGTAGTACGGGCTGTACACGTCGGCGCGATCGGTTGCATGAACGAGAATCAGGATGCCGATCGTAACCGCCGCGTGGACGATGAGCGCAATCCGCGATCGCAGGAAGAGCAGCGCCGAAACCACCAGGACCACCGCGAACCACGTCCGCGGCGTCGTTCGCGCGAAAAACAGCACCGACATGACGATCACGCCGAGCAGGGAGCCGGTGAGGTCGCACGCGTAACCGGCGAGGGAGTTCCCGCTCTCGCGAAAGATCCGCAGCCGTTCCGCGACGAAGCTGCCCAGAGGCACGAACATCGCGGCGCCGAGGATGAAGATGCCGATGATCGGCAGCCGGATGCCTTGGACGACCGGCGCATTCGGCGGCAGATCGTAATAGAGCAGCCAGAGGAACTCGGTCGCAGATCGCTGCGTGAAGATGACGCCGCTCAGCGCCGCAACGATCGAAGCCGCGGCACCCGCGAACAGCGGGAACGCGACCAGCGGCACGCGCCCGCCGAGCAGGCAGCCGATCCCGAGTCCGAGAAACGCGCTGATGAGCACGAGGTTCGGAAAGTACGCGATCACGCGCACCTGGCCTGGCATCCACCGGATCAGCGTCAGCTCGAGCGCGAGGACCACGAAGGATGCCGCGATGAGCTCGATTCCGGCCCGGCGCGATGTCGCCGGATCGCTCATGACCAGTGTTCGTCGACCCGGATGCTCCGCGACCGCAGCTCGCGCATGAACACATCCGGCGGAATGCAGCGCTCCTGCGGCAGCGCGCCGCGTGTCGTCGTCTGGCCGCGCGCCATCATCAGGGCCACGATCGACGCGGGGAACGCGGTCGTGCGCATCATCGCGCTCAGCCCGGTGGCAGGGTCGTAGCGATCGATGATGTCGTAGCGAAGGCGTTTGTCTCCGCCGCTGACTTCGACCCGGACGAGCACGACGTCCGGCTCGTCGTGCGGCAGATGCTGCACGAGCAGATCCCCAAAGACGCGGCGCGGCACGACGGGCGTGCCGTCGAGCAGCACCGGCTCACTGCTGCAGAGTCCGAGGTCGATCATCGTCTTGAACTTGTCGCAGTGCCCGGGGAAGCGGATCGTCTTGTAGTCAAGCTCGCGCACGCGGCCGAAGTAAGTCTCGGGCAGCGTGGACGTGCCGCCCGAAGTCTGGAACGCTTCCATGCGCCCGAACGGTGCGGCGAATCCGAGCTCCTCGATCTCGGTCATCGACTCGACCATCACGATCTTTCCGTCGCGAATGACGCGAGCGCGCTCGATGTACTCGTTGATCAATCCTTCGACCGAGAAAACGAGTTGGTAATCGAGCGGCGGCTTCGGATTTTGCGGAAGTCCGCCCACGCGGATGTGAATCGTGTCGATGCGCTCGAAACGGTTCACCGCATGCGCGACGAGCACGGCGACCATGCCCGGCGCGAGACCACAGTCGGGAATGATGTTCACGCCCGCAGCGCGCGCTTCGGCGTCGAGCTCGAGCTCCGCCGCGACGACATCGTTGTTGCCGCCGAGGTCGCAGAAGTTGCTCTCCGCTTCGATCGCGGCGCGGGCGAGCGGCTCGTTGTACCAGTAGTTGACGCAGCTGATCGTCGCGGCGTGGCCGCGCATCAGGCCGATCAGCGCGGCGTGATCGGTGACGTCGAGGTGCACCGGCCTCACGTTTCCCTTCACACGTTCGGCGACCTGCCGCGCTCGCGCGGCGTCAGCGTCTGCCACGGTGACTTCGTCGACGTCGGATTGCGCGGCGAGATCGTGAACGGCGCCCAGTCCCATTCGACCGGCGCCGAGAACCAGCATCTTCATCGCCACGTTCCCTAGGACCGTCCGCGGCGCGGTGGCGGCGGTACCGGAGGCGCCGCAACGGGCCGGAAGAACTGCGGATCGAGCTCCACCTTCGCCGATTTCTGCAGGCGGTTGAGCGTCGCCTCCGCTTCGTCGCGCTGAATCTTCGCGGCGAACATCGGCTTCATCTCCTCGAACTTCCGTCCGGTGTGGGCGCCGGCTTTGAAAATGTGAATGCCGTACTGGCTCTTCACCGGCTGACTGACCTGGTTCTCTTTCAGACTCGCGACCGTGCTCTGGACTTCCTGCGGCAGCGACGCCGGCGAGATCTCGCCGATCCGACCGCCCTCGGCCGCGGAGTTGAGGTCGTCCGACTCGTTGTGCGCCACCTGTCCGAAATCTGCGCCGCGATGCAGCTGCCCCTCGATCGCCTGCGCCTTCTTCATCGCGTCCGCTTCGCTCGGCGGCGTGCCCGTTCGCGGCGGAACGCCTCCGCCCTGATACGCGATGAGGATGTGGTAGAGCTGCACGGTGTCGAAGGTGTTCTTCTGTTTTTCGTATTCGGCGCGCATCCGCTGATCGCTCGGCTGGCCGACGAGCTTCTGCAGCGCGTACGCCGCGACGATGTTCGCCTTGGCGACCTCGATGCGGCTCTTCGCTTCCGGATCGTTGTCGATCCCGAGCTTCCGCCCCTCCTGCTCGAGAGTCTTGAGCTTGACGAGCTGCTCGGCGAGCGTGCGCCGCCCGTCGGGACTGGCGTAGTACGCCTGCATCTGCTCAGGCGCCTGCTGCAGGAACGCGTTGAACTCGCGCTCGGTGATGGGCTCGCCGTTGACGCGCATGACCACCTTGTCGTTCTTGTCGTTCTTGTCGTTCGTGACCGGGCTCTTCTGTCCGGTCGTCGCGGAGAACGGCGTCGACGGCGTCGCCGGCAGGTTCGGACGCACGGCCGCGAGCCCGTAGCAAACGCCGAGGATGACGACGATCGCAATGATGGCGAGCGGCAGTTCTTTTCTCACGATCGCTCTCTTATCACGTTTGCTTTCCGTTGACGCGTGTCGCGCCAACGACTATCCTCCGTCCCCCGACGCCCTCCGCCCACTTCGGGCGCTCAGTCTGCAGCCAACCAACACCCTATGGGCAAAGTTACCATCGACGGAGTCGAAGTCGAAGTTCAGGACGGCATCAACATCATCGAGGCTGCGAAAGCGGCCGACGTCCACGTTCCGCACTTCTGCTATCACCCCTCGCTGACCGTCGTGGGCCAGTGCCGCATGTGCCTCGTCGAGGTCGAGGGCATGCCGAAACTGCAGGCCGGCTGCTCGACGACCGTGCGCGACGGCATGAAGATCCACGTCTACAACGACAAGGTCGAGAAGGCGCGCAAAGGGCAGATGGAGTTCCTGCTCATCAACCACCCGCTCGACTGCCCGATCTGCGATAAGGCCGGCGAGTGTCCTCTGCAGGACTACTCGTTCAACTACGGATCCGTCACTTCCCGGTACGGCGAGTTCAAACGGACGTATCCGGGCATGGACCGCACCGCGATTGGACCGCACGTCGTGCAGAACATGAATCGCTGTATCCACTGCACGCGCTGCATCCGCTTCTGCCAGGAGATCACCGGCACGAGCGAGCTCGCATTCTTCAAGCGCGGTGCGGCGACAGAGGTGGGAGTCTTCCCCGATACGCCGCTCGACAACTGGATGAGCGCGTGCGTGGCCGACGTCTGTCCGACCGGAGCGCTGACGACCCGCGAGTTCCGGTTCGAGAGTCGCGTCTGGAACCTCGACTCGGCCGACTCGGTCTGCAACGGCTGCGATGTCGGCTGCAACATCTTCATCGGGCATCGCAACGGCCAGATCTTCCGCTACCGGCCGCGCGTCAATCCCGACGTCAACGATCACTGGCTCTGCGACTACGGCCGGTTCTCGTACGAGCGATACGACACCGATCGCGTCGTCGTTCCGAAGGTGCGCACCGAGGAAGACTACTTCGCGATCTCGACCTGGACCGAGGCGCTGGATGCGGTGGAGACAGCGTTCGAGGGCGCGACGAACGTCGCGGTGATCGCCTCGGCGAACATGACGAACGAAGAGGCATTCGTCGCGAAGAAGCTGTTCACCGATCAACTCCACGTGAAGGTCTTCGACGTGATGGTCGACCCCATCGGTCCCATCAAAATGAAATCCCGCACCGAATGGCTCCTCGGTACGCAGGGAGCGCCGAATTTCCGCGGCGTTCGTGCCGTCATCGGAGAGGAGAGCACGCGCACCGTCGAAGATCTGCTGGTCAAAGGCGCTGATGGCGTCGACGTGCTCTACATCTGCGACGCCGGCTTCACCGAACGCACGAAAGACCCTTCGATCATCGCGAACCTGCGGAAGGCGAAGAAGCTCATCGTGCACTCCTGGGATGCGACGCATCCGTTGAACGAAGTGGCCGACGTCCTTCTCCCTTCGACGATTCACGCCGAGAAGGAAGGGACGTTCACCAACCTGCAGGGCCGCGTGCAGCGGATCCATCAGGCGTACGCGCCGAAGGGCCAGGCCGTGCCCGATCTCGAGATCCTCCGCCGCGTCGCATCGAAGCTCTTCCCTGATGCGGAGGAGTTCCGCAGCGCCGACGCATTCGACATCTTCGAGTCGCTGCGCGAGAACGTTCCGATGTTCCAGAACGCGCCGCTCACCGATGAGGCGGCGGCGACAGGAGAGGCGATCTAGATGCCGTTCGACGCGACAGACATCGTTCTGTCCATCGTGAAGATCGGCATCGTGCTGTTCATGATGCTCAACATCACGCCGATCATGGCGTGGGTGGAGCGTCGCGGCAGCGCGCTCATTCAGGACCGGCCCGGCCCGAACCGGGTCGGACCGTTCGGCCTGCTGCAGGCGATCGCCGACGCAGCGAAGTTCATCCTCAAGGAAGACATCATCCCGGCGCAGGCGCACAAGTGGCTGTACACGCTTGCGCCGGCGTTCGGGATTCTGCCTGCGTTGACGACGATCGCCGTCGTGCCGTGGGGCCGGCCGTTTCTGCTGCACGAGCGAACCGTATTCGGCCGCACGATTTTTCAGGGCGGGCGGTGGTTCGAGCCGATCGTCGCCGACGTGAACGTCGGCATCCTGGTCGTCTTCGCGCTGGCGTCGCTCAGCGTCTACGGGCTCGCCACTGCCGGCTGGGCATCGTCGAACAAGTACTCGATGTTCGGCGGAATTCGCGCGTCGGCGCAGATGATCTCGTACGAGCTCGCGCTGACGCTCGCCGCGGTGAGCGCGCTCCTCGCAGCCGGATCGCTGCGGCTCAGCGACGTCGTCTGGCGGCAGACCGGTTACTTCGTCCTGTTTGGCGGCCTGAAGATTCCCGCATGGAACGTCTTCTCGCCGGCGATGTGGCTCAGCTTCATCATCTTTACGGTCGCCGGCTTCGCGGAGACGAACCGCCTGCCGTTCGACTTCGCCGAAGCGGACGCCGAGCTGGTGGCCGGCTATCACACCGAGTATTCATCGATGAAGTTCGCGCTCTTCTTCATGGGCGAGTACATGGCCATGGGGACGATGTCCGCGCTGATCACGACGCTGTTTCTCGGCGGATGGGACATTCCCTGGTGGAACGAGCCGCCGACGTTCTGGGGCTTTCTCGCGTCCGCGATCTTCTTCCTGATCAAGGTCGCGTTCATGATGTTCGTGTTCGTCTGGGTGCGCTGGACGATTCCGCGCCTGAAGTACGACATCCTCATGAAGCTCGGCTGGAAGTTCTTCCTGCCGCTGGCGATCGTGAACATCCTGCTCGTGGCAGCCTTCATCGCGAAGGGCTGGATCTAGAAGCGATGATCGAGTTCGTCATTTTCTTTTTCTTCGCGGCCGTGGCGGTGATCTTCGCGCTCGTCGTGATCCTGCATCGGAACGCGGTCGTCGGCGCGCTGTCGCTCGTCGCGTCGTTCTTCGCGCTGGCAGTGATGTATGTCCTGCTCGACGCGCCGTTCCTCGCGGCCCTGCAAGTCATCGTCTATGCGGGCGCGATCATGGTCCTGTTCCTCTTCGTGATCATGCTGCTGAACCTCGGCCACCGGCGCGAGGACCCGACCCACCCGGTGCAGCAGTTCCTCGGCTTCACCGGAGCGGCCGCGTTTGCGATCGCGATGATCTATTACCTCGCCAAGTACGCGGCGTTCCGCATGCTTCCGGCCGGCCCGTTTCTGAGCGACGCGCGATCGATCGGCGTCGCGTTGTTCGAGTCGTACATCTTCCCCTTCGAGATGGTCTCGATCCTTCTGCTCGCCGCGATCGTCGGCGCGCTGCTGATGAGCGGCCGGGCCATGGGACAGCGGGCGAACATCGGCGCGGAGGTGAACCGGTGATTCCGACTCACTGGTTCCTCATCCTCAGCGCGCTGCTCTTCTCGATCGGCGTATGCGGAGTGCTCACGCGCAGGAACGGCATCACCATCTTCATGTCCATCGAGCTGATGGTGAATGCGGTCAACCTCACGTTCCTCGCGTATGCGCGGCAGTTCCATCAGCTCCACGGATTGATCTTCGTGTTTTTCGTCATGGCGATCGCCGCGGCCGAGGCAGCCGTGGGTCTGGCGATTTTCATTTCCCTGTTCCACCACCGGGACACGATTGATGTGGATGAAGCGAATCTGATGCATTGGTGATTGAGCTATTGGCTCAAACGTCGCAATGGTTCAGCTCTGAGGGGCTCAACCATGGACAAGACGGAAAAGCTCATTGACTGGGAAGAAAACGAGCGTAAGGATCACAACCGCAACGGGATAGACGACCGGATCGAGCCGCCCATCCCGGACATCAAAGCGGGCTCAGCGAAGCTGGCTCACGAGCTGCGGAACGATCCGCTCGCCGATCCCACCATCACCGGCGGCGATCTCGACGCGAACTGGGCCAACGCACAGTTCAGCGGCGACGAGTCGGCGGTCAGCAGCTCGCCGACCCCCGATCAGAACGTCGTCGAGGAGATCGGGGCGGCGATGGGAGTGCGGTATGAAGACAGCGAGGAGTTGAAAGTCGGCGACAAGGAGCGAGGGCGGGACGAACACCGCTGGGAGCTCGATCCGGCATCATCTGAAGATTACGTCGAGCGGGTTCGCGATGAAGGCGGGCTCGATCGAGACAAAGAACCGAGACGATAAAAAGCAGATGCGAGATCTCCTCGCGTCTGCGGACGTGAGGAGACACCGCATCGCTTGCTGAACCATCTCTGGATCATTCCGGTCCTCCCCTTCGCCGGCTTCCTGCTGAGCGGACTGTTCGGCAAGCGCGCCGGTAAGCCGTTCGTCACCGCCGTCGCCGTCGGCGCATCCGGACTGGCCGCGGTCGCCGGCACGATCGCGGCGCTGCAGTATCACGGTCCGCAGCGCTATCTCGACGTCGTCTACAACTGGATCGCGTCCGGCAACGTTGTCGTCGATCTCGCCTTCCAGCTGGATCCGCTTTCGATCGTCATGCTGATGGTCGTGACGTGGATCGGCTTCCTCATCCACGTCTACTCGATCGGCTACATGGGCCACGAGGAAGGCTACTGGCGCTACTTCGCCTTCCTGAACCTCTTCCTCTCGATGATGCTGATCCTGATCCTCGGGAGCAGCTACCTCGTGATGTTCATCGGATGGGAGGGCGTCGGCCTCTGCTCGTATCTGCTGATCGGCTACTACTACGAGACCGACTACGCGCCCGCCGCCGGCAAGAAGGCGTTCATCGTCAACCGCATCGGCGACTTCGGTTTCCTCGTGGCGATGTTCCTGATGTTCGCCTACATCGGCAGCGTCGATTTCGCGCGCGTGTCGACCGTCGCGGCCGCGGGCAATCTCGATCCGTGGCTCCTCAACGCTGTCTGCCTCCTGCTGTTCCTCGGCGCGTGCGGCAAGAGCGCGCAGATTCCGCTGTACGTGTGGCTTCCCGACGCGATGGCCGGACCGACGCCGGTGTCCGCGCTGATCCACGCGGCGACGATGGTCACCGCGGGCGTGTACATGGTCGTCCGCTCGAACGCGCT
>DASWBH010000184.1:0-3047 GCA_036390755.1 Thermoanaerobaculia bacterium | reverse complement strand
GTGCCGGTGGTCGGGCGTCGCCCGGCCCGAGTTGCGCGACGAGAAGAGCAGCGGCATGCCGACCAACGTGCTCACCGAGCAGGCGCTCGAACATCCGTGGTTCTCGCGATTCGCCGAGCAGCTTCCGGATCGCCGCCACTTTCGCGTCATCGATAACCGGCTGTTCGACCTGATGCTCCAGTCGCCGGGCAAGAGCTTCCCGGTCGCGTTCGAGTCAGCGGACAGCGAGGCCCTTACGATGATCGAGATGGCGCGGTCGGAGGGCGGCGTGCCGCGCGTGCTCGGCGCAAACCATCACCCGGAGATCGTGGACCGCGAGCACGTCCTGGCCGTCCTCGCCGAGATGCGCGACCGCCACGAAGTCGACGAGCACTGGTTCCGTGAGCGCGCGCACACGATGGTCAATCTCTTCCAGAACGAGAACGAGCGCCAGAGCCGCCTCACCTCTCACTTCACGCTCCTGGGACCCCTGCGGCATCACCTCGGCCGGCTCGTCCGTGAGCGATCCGGCAGATAATCTGCGCCCGAGATGCGCCAGCAGGGCCTGAACATCGTCGCGATCGGAGGCGGCACCGGTTTGTCGACGCTGCTCCGCGGAATGAAGCGCTACGTCGACGCCGACGGAGCGTGGTCCATCGCGAACCTCGCAGCCATCGTCACCGTGACCGACGAAGGCGGCAGCTCCGGCGTGCTGCGCAAGGAGTTCGGGATGCTGCCGCCGGGCGACATCCGCAACTGCATCGTCGCGCTGGCCGAAGAAGAGCAACTGCTCTCACGCCTCTTCAGCTACCGGTTCGAGGAAGACTCCGCGCTCAAAGGCCACTCGCTCGGAAACCTGCTGCTGATGGCGCTCACCGACATCACCGGCGGCTTCGACAACGCCGTGCTCGCAGCGTCCGAAGTTCTGGCGATTCGCGGCGAGATCCTGCCGTCGACGCTTTCCGACGTCCGCCTTCGCGCCACGCTCGAAGACGGGACGGAGCTCGTCGGCGAAGTCGCGATCAGCGGATCGCAGATCGGCGAGAAGCCGCCAAACAAAGCGCAGCACGCGCGCATCGTGCATCTGGCCATCGATCCGCCGGACGCCGAACCTCCTCCGCGTGCGCTCGAGGCGCTCGGCGAGGCCGACATGATCATCGTCGGTCCCGGCTCGCTGTACACCTCGGTGCTGCCGAACCTCGTCATCAAGCCGATCGCCGAGGCGCTGCGGCACGCGAAGGCGCTGCGCGTCTACATCTGCAATGTGATGACGCAGCCGGGCGAGACCGACGCATTTTCGGCCGAGGACCATTTGAGCGCGATCGTCGAGCACGCCGGGCTGGTGGTCGACGTCATGATCATCAACGGCCGGCGGCCGTCGGAGTCGATCCTGCAGACGTACGCGAAAGAGAATCAGTTTCCGGTTCAGTTCGACGTGAACTCCGTCCGCGACCTGGGCGTCACGCCGTTTTTCGGCGACGTCATTGCAGAGGGGAACTACCTGCGGCATGACCCGGCAGCGCTGGCGGAGACGATCTTCCGGCTGTACGACCGGTACGGGCGCACGTTGGAGCGCATGCGGCGTTCTGAGGGATGAGGGATGAGGGATGAAGACGAACGATCTTGAAATCGTCATCCTTGCTGCGGGCCTCGGCAAGCGGATGAAGTCCTCCACCATCAAGATCCTTCATCGCGCTGCCGGCCGGCCGATTATCGAATACGTCCTCGACCTCGCATCGGAGCTCAGCGATGCGCCGCCGGTGATGATCATCGGGCACCAGCGCGAGCAAGTGCAGGAAGCGGTGGGCGATCGCGCGCGCTTCGCGACGCAGGACCCGCAGCTCGGGACCGGTCATGCGGTCCTGCAGGCAGCGCAAGTGCTCGAGCCGGCGGGAGTCAAGGGCAAGCGAGTGCTCATCCTCTCAGGCGATGTTCCGCTCACGCGGCGCGAGACTCTGCAGAAGTTGATCGATGAGCATGAGCGGTCGCGCAACGCGCTGACGCTGCTCACGATGAGACTCGACGATCCGCAGTCGTACGGCCGCATCGTCCGCGACAAAAACGGCGGAGTCGTAAAGATCGTCGAGGCGAAGGACGCTTCCGACGAAGAGAAGCGCATCGACGAGGTCAACGCCGGGATTTACATCTTCGACGCCGAGCACCTCTTCGACAACCTCCGCAACCTCGGCAACACCAATGCGCAGGGCGAGTACTACCTGACCGATTTGCTCGCCGTGCTGCGCAACGCCGGACATCGCGTCGGCGCCGTGATCGCGGCCGACGCGATCGAAGCGCTGGGAGTCAATTCGCGCGCGGACCTCGCCGCGGTCGAAGCGGAGATTCAACGGCGCGTCGTCGGGAAGCTGATGAAAGACGGCGTGACGTTCAGGAATCCGACGACTGTCGTGATCGACTCGACGGTGTCGATCGGCAAGGACACGGTCATCTACCCGTTCGTGACGATCGAAGGAACGACGCGCATCGGCAGCCGCTGCGTGATCGAGCCGGGCACGCACCTGCAGAACATGATTGTCGGCGAGAACGTGCACATCAGGAGCGGAACCGTCGCCGAGGACGCGGAGATCGGCGACGACGCGACGATCGGCCCGTACGCGCATCTCCGCGGCGGAACGAAGCTCGGCAGGCACGTGAAGATCGGTAACTTCGTCGAGACGAAGAAGGCCGTCTTTGGCGAAGGGTCGAAGGCGTCGCATCTTTCGTACATCGGCGACGCGGAAGTTGGCGCGGACGTGAACATCGGCGCGGGCACGATCACGTGCAACTACGACGGCGTGAACAAATACAAGACGGTGCTCGAAGACGGAGTGTTCATCGGTTCAGACACGCAACTGGTCGCGCCGGTTCGTGTCGGAAAGGGCGCTTACGTCGGCGCCGGATCCACGATCACGAAAGATGTGCCGCCCGATTCGCTCGCGCTCAGCCGCGTGCCGCAGCGAATCGTCGAAGGTTGGGCGGCGAAGAAGCGCGAAGAGCAGAAGAAGCGGAAGAAGTAACCCGTCATTCCGAGCCGCAAAGACGGCGAGGAATCTGGGAGGGGGCACGATTCC
>DASWBH010000183.1:0-17423 GCA_036390755.1 Thermoanaerobaculia bacterium | reverse complement strand
TGTTCACAGCCGGTTCGCCGATCCAGGTTCCTTCCGTCGTCCGTAGATCTCATGCAATACGACGCTTATGAGGACAGACGTGTCCAGTTCCGATGACGCGTCGCAATCGCGCCCGTCGTGGCCCGCCGAGGATTCAGCGATCCGGCCATGGAATCGTAAGTAGCACGAGATCCACGTTTTAGGTCGCCGGTTGTCCAGGAGTTTCTCAATCGTTGGAAACCATTCTGAGCCATGTCGCATCTAATCAGGAAGCGGCATGATGTGTGAAGTGTCCAGGACCCAGGAGAGATCATGAAGAGCGCCGAGGTTTACGAGCACGAACTGGGGTGGGATTTCGAGAAGGCAGCGATGCCTTATGTCGACTCGCTCTACAACACCGCCTACCGGATGACGCGTAACTCCGAGGACGCCGAGGACCTCGTCCAGGAGACGTACCTCAAGGCGTACAAGTACTACGACAAGTTCGAGGAAGGCACCAACTTCAAGGCGTGGCTCTTCAAAATCATGAAGAACACGTTCATCAACAACTATCGGAAGAAGAAGCTCACGCCGCACAAGATCGACTTCTCCGAGATCGAAGAATCCTACGAGCGCGTCATCCAGAAGAACGCTCCCGACCTGATCAAGGATCCGGAGACCGATATCTTCCAGGACATGATGGACGAGGACGTGAAGCGTGCCCTCGACTCGCTGCCGCACGACTACAAGATGGTCGTGCTGCTCGCCGACATCGAAGGATTCTCGTACAAGGAAATCGCCGAAATCCTCGATTGCCCGGTCGGCACGGTCATGTCGCGTCTTTATCGCGGCCGCAAGATGCTCGAGCGTACGCTGCTCGAGTACGCCCGCAAGTACGGTTACATCCGCGGCGGGGCGGAGCCGGCAAAGATGCGCTCCCGCAAGGACGAGACGAAGGGCCGGAAGAAGAAGGAACAGCCTGAGGAAGAGACCGAAGCTCACGAGCCGGAGGAAAACGAGGAAGCCGCACTCTTCGCGGCCGCCGACGAGGACTTCGAGTTCGAAGTGGAAGAGGAAGAGGAAGAGCAGTTCCAGGTCGAGTAACGGCCGACAGCAGACGACTGAAGGCGCGAGGGCTGACCCTCGCGCCTTTTTCTTTTCTGGAATCTTCGCAGCGTGCTCGAGGTTCCAAGTCAGCGAGTGTCGTCACGTCATAATGACCAGGATGGGACGCGATGATCTGTCGCGAAGTCAAACGCGTTGTTTATTTCTTTCTCGACGGCTCCCTCGGCGACAAGCAACGGCAGGACGTCAGCCAGCATCTGAAGCTCTGTCCCGAGTGTGAAGCGCGCCTCACGTTCCATCGAAGGCTGCGCACATTCCTGCAGTCGCGATTCGCGCGACTCTCCGCGACTGCTCCCGACCGCTTGAAGACGCGGCTGACGCGCTCGATTCGCGCGTTCCGGACAGAGTGGTCGGCGCGATAGTCTAGAATCCGCCGCGTGCCGCAGGCCAAGGGCAAAGCCGCCAAAGACGAGCAGCTCATTCTCGTCTCGACCAATCCGAACAAAGGCATCGAAGCCGAGCGCATCCTTGGCGTTCCTCTGCTGCGCGTCTCGATCGCTCTGCCCGAGATTCAGGCGGCGACGGTCGAGGAGATCACTCGCTACAAGCTCGAAGTGGCACGGACGAAAGGCTACGCCCGGTTGATCGTCGAGGACGTCGCGCTCGGGTTCGACGAGCTCGGCAACTTCCCCGGGCCATACGTTCGCTGGTTGCTCGAAGCGGCGGGGGGAACCGGCCTGGCAGTGATCGCTTACGCCATGCGCAACCGGGCTGCTCGTGCGCAGTGCTGCGTCGCGTACTGGGACGGTGCCGAAGGAAAGATCTTTCAGGGAGAGACGTCGGGCGAGATTCTCGTCGAGCCGCGCGGGGCGCAGAAATTCGGGTGGGATGCCTGGTTCCAGCCGAGCGGATCCTCGAAGACGTTCGCCGAGATGACCGACAGCGAAAAGGACGCCGTGTCGCATCGCGGCAAGGCTTACCGCAAGCTGGCTGAGCATCTGAAGAAGGAACAAATCGCCCGCCCCGCTGGACAATCCTGATCTGAAATCTGGACGATTGACGCGTCCCGCGGCGGCCCCCTTTCGCCGGTCACTCCATAAACCACTGAATTTCTAGAATTTGAGGCCAGCGATCCCGACCGGGCGGGATGGCAGGGCGCTTGAACTAGAGAGTGGTGCGCCGGAAAGGCCGGCGCCGAGTGAAAGGAACCTCCTATGTGGGTATTCGACGGAGAGCAATGGACGGACGAGGGTGGTGGAGAGCCGACGCGGAGCGCTGAGCAGAAGCAGTTTCGCATCGAAGAGTTTCTGCCTGAGCTCCAGGTCGTCGAAGTCGTTCAGGTTCCGCAGACGACGAATCACGTGCCGATGTACCCGCACCCGTAACGCCACGAACCCAAATCTCCTACACAAACCGAGGCCGCGCTAGTTGCGCGGCCTTTTTCTTTTAGGCGAGGTCAGCGCGGGGTGAAGCGTTCGAGGAACGACGCGATGATCGGCTCGATCGACTCGGAAGCGACCGCGAAGATCCGGTCGGCATGGTAGTTCCCGGCGACGTCGAGGATGTGCAGCTCCTTCGGCTCGTTCGCGCGCTCGTACAGCGCCACCGAGTGTGCGTGAGCGATGAGCCAGTCGTTCTTCACGTGGATGAAGCACAGCGGCACGCGCACGTTCTTCACGTCATCGAGCGCCCGCAGCTTCGCGCTGCGTCTCATCCGCCACTCGAATCGCGGCCGCTTCAGAGCCTGTCCGATCGCGATGTGACGGTGAATCGTGAACGGGTTGATGCGCGGCACGATCATGCTGAAATCGGCTACAGGTGAGATCAGCAGCATCGACGCGAGCGGCAGCTCATGCCGTGCTGCGGTCGAGATCGCGATCGCGCCGCCGTACGAGAAACCCACGATCGTGATCGCCTCGACGCTGACCCTGCGCAGGATGTCGTTCGCGACCGCCGCGACGTCGTAGTGCTCGTTGTAGTTGAAACCGTAGGTGCCTTCGCTGTCGCCGTGACCGCGCACGTCGACGACCGCCGTTCTGTACCCCCTCGACGTGAGCAGGCCGGCGAGCCGCACCATCGCTTCGTGCCGCCGGTCGCGCCAGAATCCGGGCACGACGAGCACCGCCGCGCGCGACGGCGCCTCGTACAGATCGTAGTGAACGATCGTTCCGTCGAACGACGGAACCTTGAGGCTCACCGGGATCTGAAGATGGGCGAGAGGTGGGCGGGGGCTGCTTGACATCGTTGCGGCCGTTCCTATATTACCGCGCCACGCGTGCTACCGATGGGCTCGCGAACCCACCCCCGATCAGCTCCAATCTCGACGAAGGAGAAGTCCTGACTGATGAAGAAGTCACTCGTTTTCACGATGCTCGTCCTTCTGGTCGCCGCTGTGTTTGCCGTTTCCTGCAAGCGCGAACAGAACACGAACACCGATACCGCGGCGACCGACACGACGATGAGCACGTCGACGGACACCGCGTCCACGGCTAGCACGGCAACCACTGCAACCGATACCTCGGCGACCGGAATGACAGGAACGATGTCCAGCACCGACACGTCTTCGACGGGCGCGTATGGAACCACCGGCACGACCCGAACGTCGGCGACCTCGACGACGTCCACGACAACCACCACCGGCACGCATTGATGCGCCTTCCGTGGCACCCGAGTTGCTTTTCTGAGGCGCAGAACCGAACGCCAAAATGGGTAAGGAGGTGAGGACCGGCACCCAGAGTGATCAGCTCACATTCCCAGATTTTCCATCCCCAAAGGTAGAAAGGAATTTCCGATGAAGAGAAGTCTCGCCATTCTCATGGTGATGGCTCTGGCCTTTTTCATGTTCGCATGCAAGAAGGAAGAGAACACGAACGTGAGCGACACCGCCGCCAGCGACACCTCGTCCACGATGACGACCAGTGACACGTCTGGTACGGCGATGACCGGCACCACGTCCACCGACACGTCCGGTACGGCGATGTCCAGCACGACCGCAACGAGCAGCACGGACACGTCGGGTACGGCGATGACCGGCACGACCGGAACCGATACCTCAGGCACCGCCATGACGGGGACGTCCGCAACGACCGGCACGAGCGGCACCACCACGACCAAGACGACGAAGACGACACACAAGAAGAAGGGATAAGACAACATGAAGAAATACCTGGCGATTTTGATGATCGCAACCCTCGCGTTGTTCGCATTCTCGTGCAAGAAGGAAGAGAACACGAACGTCACCGACACCTCAGCCAGCGCCACCTCCGATACCTCATCGACGGTGACGACCACCGACACGTCCGGCTCGGCGATGACCAGCACGACTGGTTCGACGGGTACCTCGGCCATGCCGGCCGGCACCACGACCGACACGTCGGGCACAATGGTCACCGAGACCAGCGCGACCAACACGACTGGCACGACCGCAACGACGACCTCCGGCACAACCGGCACGTCGACGATGGGCGGCATGAGCAGCACCACCAGCACGACCACCACGAAGCACACGAAGACCAAGAAGCACTAAGCTGTCATCGAGCTGTAAACGAAAACGCCCTGCTGCAGCGGGGCGTTTTCATTTGCGGGGCTTGAGCGCGCCGCGCTTCTTGTCCTCGAGGTCCTCGCGCAACTGCTCGTACACGCGATGCGTCTCGACCTCGGCCGAGCGCCTGTCACCGTCGTTGTTGATGACGTAGTCGGCGGCGGCCAGGCGCTCCTCGCGCGTCATCTGATTCTTCATCCGTCGCCGCGCGTCGCGGCGGCTCACGCCGCGCATGACCGCTCTGGTTTCCTGCGTCTCGGGGTCGAGGTCGATGACCACGATCCGGTCGTAGCGCTGCCTGCCTCCCGATTCGAGCAGCAACGTCGCCTCGACGACGAAGATGCGGTCGCGATCGGGGAATCGCGTTTCCTCGGACGTCATGATCCGCTCTTCTTCGGCGATCACGAGAGGGTGGATCAGGTGATTCAGCTTCTGCGCGGACGCGGAATCCGCGAACGCGATGTCGGCGAGTTTCTTCCGGTCGATCTCGCCGCTCTGCGTGAGGATCTGCTTGCCGTACTCGCGCAGCAAAACGGTGTGTCCCGCTTCGCCGGGGCGGTAAAGGCGCGCAACGATCGCATCCGCATCGATGGTCACGCAGCCGAGGCTCGCGAAGATGCGTGAGATGGTGGATTTGCCGCTGGCGATGCCGCCGGTCAGGCCGACCTTCAGAATCATCGCCGCCTCCACTGCGCGGCAGTGACCGTGTTGCGCATCAGCATCGCGATCGTCATCGGCCCGACGCCGCCCGGGACCGGCGTGATCCAGCCGGCGACTTCGACCGCGTTCCTGTAATCGACATCGCCGGCGAGTTTTCCCTCGACTCGATTGATCCCGACATCGATGACGATCGCGCCTGGCTTCAGCATGTCCGCTGTGATGAATCGTGCCTTGCCGATTGCCGCGACCACAATGTCGCCCTGGCGCACGATCGACGGCAGATCGCGCGTTCGCGAGTGGCAGATCGTCACGGTCGCACTCCGTTGAAGGAGCAGCGCGGCTTGCGGTTTGCCGACGATGTCGCTGCGGCCGACCACGACCGCGTGCTTGCCTTCGATCGTCTCGCCGGTCGACTCGATCAGCCGCATGACTCCCGCCGGCGTGCACGGCGCCAGCGTCGGACGTCCGAGGTGCAGGCGGCCGACGTTGATGGGGTGGAAGCCGTCGACGTCTTTCGCCGGATCGATGGCGTCGATCACCTTTTCCGAATCGATGTGCTTCGGCAGCGGGAGCTGGACGAGGATGCCGTCGACCTCATCATCGGCGTTCAGGCGCCCGACTTCGGCGAGCAGGCCGGCCTCGCTCAGCGTTTCGGGAAACAGGAGTTGCTCGCCGCGGAGGCCGAGCTCTTCAGCCTTCCTGGCCTTGTTCCGGACGTAGATTTCCGAGGCGGGATCGTTGCCGATCCGGACGGCGACCAGGCCGGGACGGTACGAGACGCGGCCGAGCTCGGCCGTGACTTCCTCCTCGATCTGCCGCGCGACAGCCTTCCCGTCGATGATGCGAGCCGACACGGTGCGGCGCGCTTCTATCACAACTGCCAACATCTTGGGAATGAAGTGCTTGACCCCGTCTGTTCGGCAGTGTTATCGTTTCGGCCCTTTCGTCAGGAAAGGTCTGTTCTTCGTCCGATTTGAATGTTTCGTGGTGCCGCGCTGTTCACACCGGGCGCTGCGAATCTCACAGGAGTGTCATGCGTACGTATTTCCCCAAGAAGGGTGACATCGAGCCTCGCTGGTTTGTGATCGACGCCGACGGCAAAGTCCTCGGACGTTTGTCCACCACGATCGCGACGATCATCTCCGGTAAGAACAAGCCAACCTATACGCCGTTCCTCGATACCGGCGACCACGTCATCGTCATCAACGCGGAGAAAGTGGTCCTCACCGGAAAGAAGGAAACGGAAAAGATCTACCGAAGCCACTCCCTCTATCCCGGCGGTTTGAAGTCCAAGGAGGCCCGCTTCGTGCGTGCCGAAAAGCCAGAGACGATGATCGAGGAAGCGGTGTGGGGCATGCTGCCGAAGAACAAGATCGGCCGCAAGATGCTCAAGAAGTTGAAGGTCTATCGCGGCGCGGCGCACCCGCATGAGGCGCAGAAGCCCGAGACTCTGGAAGTCGGCGAGTAAGGACGAGGAGGATTCCCTTTGGCATTGGTCGAGTACTACGGAACGGGAAGGCGGAAGACATCGACGGCGCGCGTTCATCTCCGTCCGGGAAGCGGACAGATCGTGGTGAACAAGCGCAGCCTCGATGATTACTTCGCCAATGAAGTGCTGAAGATGATCATCAAGCAGCCGCTCTCGCTCACCGAGACATCGGACAAGTTCGACATCGTGGTGACGGTCGACGGCGGCGGGCCCAGCGGCCAGGCCGGCGCGATCCGCCACGGCATCTCCCGCGCTTTGCAGATCTACAACACGGAGCTGCGCAAGCGGCTGAAGAAGGCCGGACTCCTCACGCGCGATCCGCGCATGAAGGAGCGCAAGAAGTACGGCCAGAAGGGCGCCCGTGCCCGCTTCCAGTTCTCCAAGCGCTAGTCCATGGTTCTCGCCTTTCACTCGGTTTTGATTCAGAGACAGGAGCGAGCGATTGCTCCTGTCTTTTTTGTCTGTCCGGTGTTCTGACGTTCAATCTCAAACTTAAAAGGCAAAGGAGGGTTACTTGGCGGTATCTATTACGATGAAAGAGCTTTTGGAAGCTGGCGTTCACTTCGGTCATCAGACCAAGCGCTGGAACCCGAAGATGAAGAAATACATCTTCGGCAAGCGCAACGGGATCTACATCATTGACCTGCAGAAGACGCTGAAGCTCTTTAAAGAAGCTTCCCAGTTCATTGCTGACCTCGCCGGTCAGGGCAAGCGCATCCTGTTCGTCGGCACCAAGCGCCAGGCGCAGGACGCGATCCTCGAAGAAGCCAACCGCTGCGGCATGTTCTACGTGAACAATCGCTGGCTCGGTGGCACGCTGACCAACTTCACCACCGTTCGCAAATCCATCGAGCGTCTCAAAGAAATCGAAGCGGTCCTCGGCGACGCCGAGAAAGAGATGTCGAAGAAGGAACGCGCGCAGCTCGAGCACGAGCGGGAGAAGTTGCAGAAGAACCTCATCGGAATCCGCGAGATGGACGGGCTTCCCGACGCGCTCTTCGTGATCGACCCGAAGAAGGAGTACATCGCGGTCAAGGAAGCGAAGAAGCTCAAGATCCCGGTCGTGGCGATCGTGGACACCAACTGCGATCCGGAAGACATCGACTACGTCATTCCGGGCAACGACGACGCGATCCGCGCGATCCGTCTGTTCACGCAGAAGATCGCCGACGCGGTCCTCGAAGGCTACAACCTCGCCGAGGAGAAGTTCATCGGCACCGAGGACAAGCCGCAGGGTGAAGCGGCGATGCCGGTGAGCGAGACGAGCGAAGCGGTCGCAGCCCCCGCGGTTTCGTAAGTATTCAACGACGACATTTCGATTGCGGTGCGCGATTCAAACGGATCGCGCATCGTGTGTTTATTGGAGAGGCAACATGGCACAGATCACGGCTGCAATGGTCAAGGAACTGCGCGAGGCGACGGGCGCCGGCATGATGGACGCCAAGAACGCGCTGACCGAAGCGCAGGGCAACATGGAAGAGGCGACGAAGATCCTTCGCAAGAAGGGACTCGCCGCTGCGGGGAAGAAAGCGGGACGCGTGACGGCCGAGGGCGTGGTGCAGGCGTACGTCAGCGGCAACACGGGCGTGCTCGTCGAAGTGAACTGCGAGACCGACTTCGTCGGGCGCAACGAGCGCTTCCGGGGATTCGCGACCGACGTCGCAAAGGTGATCGCACAGTCGAAGGCGAATTCAGTCGACGCGCTTCTCAACGAAAAGTGGCCCGGTTCGAACGAGACCGTCTCGCACAAGATCGCGGAGATGATCGCCTCGATCAAGGAGAACATCACGGTCCGCCGCTTCGCGAAATACGAGGCAGCGCCGAATGCCGTGATCGGCTCCTACATTCACGGCGGCGGCAAGATCGGCGTGATGGTGGAGCTCGTTGCGCAGAGCGGCAGCAAGTCGGGCAAGCTCGACGAAGTGTCGAAGGACATTGCGATGCACATCGCCGCGTCCGAGCCGCGTTTCCTCAGCCGCAACGACGTCACGCAGAAGGACCTCGACACCGAGCGCGAGATCGCGCGCGACGCGGCGATGAAATCGGGCAAACCCGAGAACATCGTCGAGAAGATGGTCACCGGGAAGATGGAGAAGTTCTACGGCGAGGCGTGCCTGCTCGAGCAGCCGTACATCCGCGACGACAAGTCGACGGTGACGCAGTATTTGGAGCGCTCCGGCAAAGAGGCCGGCTGCAAGTACGTCGTGACGCGCTTCACGCGCTACAAGCTCGGCGAGGGAATCCAGAAGCGCAGCGACGATTTTGCGTCGGAAGTGGCTGCGGCGGCGAAGTAACTTTTTGAAGGATGAGGGATGAGGGATGAGGGATGAAGTCGCTGGCCGATTCATCCTTCATCCTTCACTTGTACTCCTGCGGCACGTGCGGCCTGTAGCACTCCTCCAGAAACTTCATCTCTTCCTCTGACAGCGCGATCCTGAACGCGCCGAGCAGCGACTTCAGCTGCCCCGGTTTGCTCACACCCACGATCGGCGCTGTGACGGCCGGCTTGTGCAGCAGCCACGCGAGCGCGATCTGCACCGGCTCGACGCCTTTGCGTTTCGCCAGCTCCACCACGCGCTCGACCACGTCGAAGTCCGAGTCCTGGTAGTACAAGCGCTGGCCGTAGTCGTCGGTCTTCGCCCGGACTGTCTCGCCCCATCCTTCGCGCGTCCGGTTGCCGGCGAGAAATCCTCGCGCAAGCGGACTCCACGGAATCACGCCGATGCCTTCGTCCTCGCACAGCGGAAGCATGTCCCGCTCTTCTTCGCGATAGATCAGGTTGTAGTGGTTCTGCATCGACACGAACCGCGTCCAGCCGTGCCCCTCGGCGACGTGCAGCGCTTTTGCGAACTGCCAGGCGTGCATGCTCGACGCGCCGGCGTAGCGCGTTTTCCCACTCTTCACGACGTCGTGCAGCGCCTCGACGGTCTCCTCGATCGGCGTTTCGTAATCCCATCGGTGAATCTGATACAGATCGACGTAGTCGGTGCCGAGGCGGCGGAGCGACGCGTCGATTGCGGACAGGATGTGCTTGCGCGACAGCCCGCGATCATTCGCTCCGCCGCCGCCGGGAAAGAAGACCTTCGTCGCGATCACGACCTCGTCGCGCTTCGCGAGATCGCGAAGAGCGCGGCCGACGACCTCCTCGCTCACGCCGTGCGAATAGACGTCCGCGGTGTCGAAGAAATTGATGCCGGCCTCGATCGCTTCGCGCAGGAACGGTCTGCTCTGCTCCTCGTCGAGAACCCACGGACGCCACTCCGGCGTGCCGTACGTCATCGTGCCCAGACAGAGGCGCGATACCTTGAGACCGGTGCGACCGAGGTTGACGATGTCCATGACCGCGGACTTTATCGGAGTTGTTGTATAAGACCGCTTCGACATGCCCCAACCCAAATATCACCGCATCCTTCTGAAGCTGTCGGGAGAGGCGTTGATGGGCGGACGGCGCACGGGCATCGACGCCGAGACGCTGGCGACCATTGCCGACGAAATCGCCGAGCTGCCGGAGATGGGCGTCCAGGTCGCGATCGTCATCGGTGGCGGCAACATCTTTCGCGGCGTTACGGCGGCGACGGAAGGCATCGATCGCGTCGCCGGCGACAACATGGGCATGCTCGCGACCGTCATCAACGCGCTGGCGCTGCAGGACGCGCTCGAGCGGCGTCACGTGCAGACGCGCGTGATGACCGCCATCAGCATGTCCGAGGTCGCTGAGCCGTTCATTCGCCGCCGCGCCATCCGGCATCTCGAGAAGGGCCGCGTCGTCATCTGCGCCGCGGGCACCGGCAATCCGTTCTTCACCACCGATTCCGCCGCGGCGCTTCGCGCGAGCGAATTGAAGTGCGACATCATCTTCAAAGCGACGAGGGTCAACGGCATCTACACCGCCGATCCTGAAAAGGATCCGAACGCGACGCGGCTGCCGCAGGTCACCTACCAGCGCGTGCTCGCCGATCGCCTGCAGGTGATGGACGCGTCGGCGATCGATCTCGCGCGCAACAGCTCGATCCCGATCTACATCTTCTCGATGAAGGAGAAGGGGAACATCAAGAGAGCGTTGAATGGGGAGGACGTGGGCAGCATCGTGTCCGATGAAGCAGCGTCGTTCGGGATTCGGGATTCACGTGCTCCGAATCCCGAATCCCGAATCCCGAACTCCGAGGTAAAGCAATGATCAACGAGGTCATCAAAGACGTTCAGCACCGGATGGATGGCGCTCTCGAGGCGCTGCACCGCGAGTTCAAGACGCTGCGCACCGGACGCGCGAACGTCGGCATGCTCGACGGCATCATCGTCGAGTACTACGGAACGCCGACGCCTCTCGCGCAAGTGGCAAGTCTGAAAGTGCCGGAGGCGTCGCTGATCATCGCCGAGCCGTGGGACAAGTCGATGGTCGCCACCATCGAGAAAACCATCCGCAACTCCGACCTCGGCCTCAACCCTTCGACAGACGGCAAAGTCGTGCGCATCCCGGTTCCGCAGCTCACCGAAGAGCGCCGGAAAGATCTCGTGAAACGCGCGCACCACGTCGCCGAAGAGGCGCGCACCGCCATCCGTCAGGTCCGTCGCGACGGAAACGACAAGCTGAAGAAGATGCTCAAAGGGCACGAGATCTCGGAAGACGACGAGAAGCACGCGCTCGACCAGATCCAGAAACTGACCGACAAGCACATCGACGAAGTCGGCAACGTCGTCAAACACAAGGAACAGGACATCATGGCGGTCTGACGCGCCTCGCGTCCCGCTGGAGTTTTCATGCGCATTCTCGTAGTGATTCCTGCCGCCGGCTCGGGCACACGATTCGGCGGCGACATTCCCAAACAATTCCGGCCGCTGCAGGGCAAACCGGTGCTGCAGCACGTCGTCGAGCGGTTCCTCGTCCACGAGGACGTCGCGCGCATCATGGTGGCGGTCACGGAGAAGCTGCTGACGGTCGTCGCGCAGAACGAAAGCGATCGCGTGCGCTTCACCGCCGGAGGCGAGACGCGGCTGGACTCGGTGATGAGCGCCTTTACGGCGGCAGGCGACGACGGCTACGACATCGTCGCCGTTCACGACGCGGTCCGGCCGTTCTTCTTCGACGCGACATTCATCGAAGCGGTGTCGACGGCCGCGGAGTTCGGCGCGGCGATGCCGGGCATCCCGATCATCGACACTCTGCACGCCGTGAGAAACGAATTCATCGACACCACGTTCGACGTCAGTTCGCTGGTCCTGGCCCAGACACCACAGTGTTTTCGTTACGAGGTGCTGCGCGACGTGCTGTACAAGGCCGCAGCCGAGCACGAGCGAGGGACGGACGAAGCCGGACTGGCCGCGCGATTCGGCGTGAAGGTGAAACTCATCCCCGGCGATCCGATGAACTTCAAGATCACTCATCCGGATGACCTCGCGGTCGCGGAAGCGATCATGGCCCGCTGGGGACAGCAGGGCGCGCAGCCGTGATCCGCGTCGGCCAGGGCGTCGACGTTCATCCCTTCGACGACTCGCGCCCGCTCCTCCTCGGCGGCGTGCGTATCTCGGAGAAGGGCGGCCTCTCCGGACACTCCGATGCCGACGTCGTGCTCCACGCGATCACCGATGCATTGCTCGGCGCCGCCGGTGCCGGCGACATCGGGCAGCACTTTCCGTCCGACGATCCGCGTTGGAAGGACGCCGACTCCGGCCGCTTCGTTCGCGAGGCGAAGACGATCATCGCGGAGATGAACGCCGAGATCTCGAACATCGACGTCACGATCATCGCGGAGAAGCCGCGCATTGCTTCGCATCGTGAAGCGATCGCCGCCGCGATTGCCAAACTCCTCGACCTGCCGCGCGGCCACGTCAACGTCAAGGCGACCACGACCGACCATCTCGGCTTCATCGGCCGGGGTGAGGGGATTTGCGCGATGGCGATCGTGGCGGTGATGACGGGCAGCGAGACCGAGACGTCCCCGATCGAGGGCGTGCTGTAAAGCGCGCATGACCGCGCAGGTCCGCGTCCGCTTCGCGCCATCCCCGACCGGACCTCTCCATGTCGGCGGCGCGCGCACCGCGATCTTTAACTGGCTCTTCGCGAAGCATCACGGCGGGCGGTTTCTCATCCGCGTCGAGGACACCGACCAGGCGCGGTCGACGCGCGAGTCGGAGGAAATGGTGCTCGACGATCTGCGCTGGCTTGCCCTGTTGTGGGACGAAGGTCCGGACGTGGGCGGACCGCACGCGCCGTATCGCCAGTCCGAGCGAACGGACATTTATCACCGCGCCGCGCGCGAGCTCATCGGCCGCGACGTTGCGTACCGCTGCTACTGCACCGAGGAGGAGCTCGAGGCGAAGCGCAAAACGGCGGAAGCAGCCGGGCGCCCGCCGCACTACGACCTCAAGTGCTGGTACAACCGCCGCGACGACGACGCTCCGCACGCGATCCGTTTTCACGTCCACGAGGACGGCGATGTCACGATCAACGATCTGATTCGCGGCGAGGTGTCGTGGAAGAAGGAGTCGCTCGGCGATTTCATCGTCGTCCGCTCCGACGGCCATCCGACGTACAACTTCTCCGTCGTGATCGACGATCACGAGATGGAGATCACGCACGTGATCCGCGCGGAGGAGCACCTGACGAACACGCACCGGCAGGTGCTGATCTACCGGGCGATGGGTTGGCCCGTTCCGGAATTCGCGCACGTGTCGCTGATCCTGGGTCCCGATCGAACGAAGCTGTCGAAGCGTCACGGCGCGACCTCGGTGTCGCAGTACCAGGAAGACGGCTTCCTGCCGGATGCGATGTTCAACTATCTGACGCTGCTCGGATGGTCCTCGCCCGACGGCGCGGAGCTCTTCACGCGCGAAGAAGCGATCGCGAAGTTCTCGCTCGATCGCGTGAATCCCGCGCCGGCGGTGTTCGATCACCAGAAGCTCGAGTGGCTCAACGGCCAGTACATCCACGCGATGACCGCGGCGGAGTTGCGGCCGCTGGTGGCGAAGTTCTTCGACGCTCCGTGGCTCGAGGAAGGGATCGACGTCGTGAAAACGAGCGTGCACCGGCTGGCGCAATTCGCCGGCGCGCTGCGGTTCGTGCGCGAGTACGAATGCGCGCAAGTTGACCGTACGTTCGGTGAGGCGCTGGCGAGCGAGCTGCGAACCAACGCTACGCCGACGGACGAGGCGAGTTTCAAGGCGATGGTCGAGCGGCTGAAGGTCGCGACGGGACTCAAAGGCAAATCGCTGTTCATGCCTCTGCGTCTGGCAATCACCGGAAGCGATCACGGACCGGAGCTCGTGCGTACGATTCCGCTGCTGCAGCGCGCGAGCGAAGTCGATCCTTTGGTCCTCTCGCCGCTGCAGCGCGTCGAGCAATGTATTCGCTGATCCGCAGTCTGCTCTTCCACCTCGACGCCGAAAAGGCCCACGAGTGGACGGCCGGGCAGATGATCGCGCTGCAGCAGATTCCGATCGCGCTTCGGATCATCTCCTCGCTCTGCCGCCCTCCCGCCTCCGCCGAACGTCAGCTCCTCGGAATGACGTTCCCGTCGCCGGTCGGAATCGCCGCCGGATTCGACAAGAACGCAACGATGGTGCCGATGCTCGCCGCCCTCGGATTCGGCTTCATCGAAGTCGGGACCGTGACGCTGCAGCCGCAGCAAGGCAATCCGAAGCCGCGCCTCTTCCGCGATCCCGATCATCGCGCGCTCATCAACAGGATGGGATTCAACAACGACGGCGCCGACGCGATCATCGAGCGCTTGAAAGTCTGGAGTGCGGCGGCCATGCCGCCGCTCTTCGTCAACGTGGGCAAGAACCGTGAAGTCGACAACTACGCCGAGTGCTACGAAAAAGTGGCGCCGTACGCCGATGCAGTGGTCCTGAACCTTTCCTCGCCGAATACACCCGGCCTCCGCGACTTTCAGCGCCCGGCGCAATTGCAGCGGCTCCTTCAATCGATCGACAAGCGTGGCCCCGTCCTTGTGAAGATCGCGCCCGACCTCGACGACGTCCAGATCGCCGAAATCTGCGATGTCTGCGTGAGGCTCGCCGACGGCATGATCTGCACGAATACGACGATCGAGCGCCTGCCGGGCATGAACGAAGCAGGCGGGCTTTCGGGCAAGCCGCTGATGGAGCGATCGACCGATGTGTTGCGCAAGGTGCGGGAGCGCGTCGGAAGCGGGTATCCGCTGATCGGCGTCGGCGGGATCTTCGACGCGGAGGACATGCGGAGGAAGATGATCGCCGGCGCTGATCTCGTGCAGGTCTACACAGGCTTCATCTACGAAGGGCCGATGCTGCCGCGACGGCTGGCGCGCTCGCTGTGATCATTTACGGACTCAATCCGGTCATCGAGGCGATCCGCTCGCACCCCGAGCGTGTCCGCTACGTCGGCGTGTCGCGCGAGCATGGCGGAAAGCTGCAGCGTGCGATCGCCGATGCGAAGAAAGCCGGCATCGCCGTGCGGCAGATGAACCCCGAACAGATCGATCATCTTGCGAGCCGGGGCGTGCACAACGGCATCGTCGCGGAGGTCTCGGCCGGCGAGTACGCCGACTTCGACGAGGTCATCGCGAGCGAGGCCACGCGGTTTGTGCTCATCCTCGACGGCATCACCGATCCGCAGAACTTCGGCGCGATCCTGCGCGTCGCGGACGGTTTCGGCGTCGACCTCGTCGTGATTCCCCAGCATGAGAGTGTCGGGCTGACCCCGGCGGCGGTGAAGGCGAGCGCGGGCGCGTCGCAGTGGGTGCCGGTTGCGCAGGCGACGAACCTGGCCCGGTCGATCGAGGCGCTGAAGAAGGGCGGGTATTGGGTTTACGCGGCGGGAGTGAACGGCGACCGGCCGGACCAGATCGACTTTTCAGGCAGGGTCGCGCTCGTCCTGGGGAGCGAAGGGAAGGGCATCCGCCGCAACGTTCTGGAGCATTGCGACCGCGTCCTGACGATCCCGATGAGGGGTCACGTCGACTCGTTCAACGTAGCGAGCGCGGCGGCGGTTCTCTGCTACGAGATTCGGCGGCAAACTCCACAATCGGAATAACATCCCTCTTGCGGTCCGTTGGGCAATTTTGCTATAACCCGCAGTTCCTCGGCCTCCGCCGCGTAAGCTCAATCTCTGCTCATGTGGTCGTCAGGCTTTGTGTCTTTGAAATTCAGTACTTTGCTGGCATAGCTCAGTTGGTAGAGCAGCTGATTTGTAATCAGCAGGTCGCGGGTTCGAGTCCCGTCGCCAGCTCCAGCAGGCAGCGTTTTCGAGCGGAGAGGTGGCTGAGCGGTTAAAAGCAGCAGACTGTAAATCTGCCGGGCCTAGCGCCCTACGGAGGTTCGAACCCTCCCCTCTCCACCAAAGTGCGGGAGTAACTCAGTTGGTAGAGTCACAGCCTTCCAAGCTGTTGGTCGCGGGTTCGAATCCCGTCTCCCGCTCCAAAAGTCAAAATGCAGAGGGCAGAAAGCAGAAGTAAGAAAGCAAAGCGCTCCAGCGAGGGCGCAGATGCGAGGCGACAACGAAGCAGATGCGCCCTCGATGGAGCGCGAAGTAGCCCTCGTAGCTCAGGGGTAGAGCACGTCCTTGGTAAGGACGGGGTCACGCGTTCAAATCGCGTCGAGGGCTCCAGCAACCTTTTTCATTTCACGGAGTTCATAGATGGCACGGCAGGGCAGAGAAATCATCACTCTTCAGTGCAGCGAGTGTAAGAATCGCAACTACACCACCACGAAGAACAAGAAGACCATGACCGAGAAGGTGGAACTGAAGAAGTTCTGCCGTCATGAGCGGAAACACACCGTTCACCGGGAAACCAAATAGGCAGAGGGGAATAACAGCGTAAGGCTGAGCTTTCTCAGCATTTTGCGGCAAACGTAGGCCAATAGCTCAATTGGTAGAGCAGCGGTCTCCAAAACCGCAGGTTGGGGGTTCGAGACCCTCTTGGCCTGCCAACCGTTTCGCGCAGGAAATCAATGGAGCCGAATTCAGTCGTAGAAAAACCGAAGCAGTGGTGGGTCACCGCGCGCGATTTCTCGCGCGAGACGACCGCCGAGATGAAGAAGGTCACCTGGCCGACGCGTCCCGAAGTCGTCGGGACGACGGTGGTCGTGCTGGTGGCGACGATCATCTTCGCGCTGTACCTCTGGGGATGCGACGTCATCTTCTACAAGATCATCGACCTTCTGTTCTCGAACTTCGGAGCGAGCACCTAGACAATGGCCGAAGCAGCAGCCGGACAAAAGCAGTGGTACATCGTCCACACCTACTCCGGATTCGAGGAGCGGGTGAGGGAGAACCTTTCCCAGCGCGTCGACGCGCTCGGGATGCGCGAGAAGTTCGGCGAGATCAAGATCCCGACCGAAACGCTCGTGGAGATGAAGTCGGGCAAGAAGCGCGAAGTCCAGCGCAAGTTCTTCCCCGGCTACATCCTCGTCGAGATGGAGATGTCGGACGACGCCTGGCACCTCGTGAAGAACACGCCGAAGGTGACCGGCTTCGTCGGCACGGGCAAGAAGCCGACGCCGCTGACGCAGGAAGAGGTCGAGCAGATCCTCACTCAGGTTGTCACGACGAAGGAGAAGCCGAAGCCGAAACATGTGTACGAGCACGGCGAGCACGTGCGGATCATCGACGGTCCGTTCACGAACTTCACCGGCGTGGTCGAGGAAGTGAACCTCGACCGGAACACGCTCAAAGTCATGGTCACGATCTTCGGGCGGTCGACCCCCGTGGAGCTCGACTTCCTGCAGGTGTCG
>DASWBH010000182.1:0-6412 GCA_036390755.1 Thermoanaerobaculia bacterium | reverse complement strand
TGCTGGGCGTGAGCCATCGACTCGGTGGCCTGCTGGCGCAGCCACGACACGATCGGGATACGGTTGTAGCCCATGATCATGAACGAGTAGTGCGTGTACCGCACCGCGCCGGCGAGCTCGGCCTCCAGAATGTGGTTGAGGAGATCCGTGACCTTCTTCTTGTCGTAATCCATGGCCGCGCATTCTAATGTCTGGCGGTGTCCGATCCTCGATTCATCGTTCACGTCACGCCGGAGATGATCCGCCACAGCCGGATCCTGGACATCCTCTACTTCAGCGCCTTCGCGTACGGCATCATCGAGCTCGTGCTTCTCCTCGCGCTGCGCATCTCGTCTCGCATGCGCGACCTCGCCGCACGCGTCACTGCGCGTCCGTTCTTCGTTGCGACGATCTACGTCGTCCTCTTCACGATCGTCACGGCGATCCTCGATTTCCCGCTGAGCTACTACGCCGGCTACGTCGTCCCGCACCAGTTCAAGCTGACGGGTCAGACGTTTCCGGCGTGGTTCTGGGACGAGACGAAAGGGCTGATGATCGGCATCATCGCCGCCGTGCTGCTGATTCCGGCGGCGTTGCTGGTCATTCGCAAGTTCCGGCGATGGTGGCTCGGCCTCTGGCTCGCCTCGATTCCTTTGACGGTCCTCATCGTCGTGATCGTGCCGGTCGTGGTCGATCCGGTCTTCAATAAGTTCGAGCCGCTGAAGGACCAGGTGCTCAAACAGAAGCTGCTCGACGAGGCGGCGCGCGCGGGGATCGAGGGCAGCCGCGTTTACCAAGTTGACAAATCCAGACAGACCCACCAGATGAACGCCTACGTCACCGGCCTCGGACCGACGAAACGCATCGTCATGTGGGACACGCTGCTGGCGAAGATGAATCAGGACGAAGTGCTCGCGGTGATGGGCCACGAGATGGGCCATTACGTGCTGCTTCACGTCTGGCAAGGCGTGGCGGCGTCGATCATCGGCTCCTTCTTCGTTCTCTTTCTCGCGCAGCGCGTCTATGAGTGGGGCATTGCACGATGGGGCGCGCGATGGCGTGTGGCCGGACGCGGCGATCCGGCCTCACTGCCCTGGCTGCTCATCATCATCTCGACGATCTCGTTCCTCGGCGCGCCGGTCGAGAACGGGATCTCGCGGTACTTCGAGCATCAGGCGGACGTCTTCGGCCTCGAGCTGACGCATCTCAACGACGCGATGGCGACCTCGTTCATCAAGTTCGCAGAAGACTCGAAAGTCAATCCGAATCCATCGACGTTCATCGAGATCTGGCGTTACAGCCATCCGTCGCTCGGACACCGCATCGACTTCGTCCTGCAGTACAAGCCGTGGGACCAGGGCAAGCCGAACGAGCTTTGGCGGAGCGCTACGTCCTCTTCAGAACGACGAATGCCGCGATCGCGAGCGATGCAATCAGCAGCAGCAGCGCCACGCGCGACAGTGCCGGGACCGACGCCAGCGCCAGCGCCGACACGGTGATCGTGCTCGGCGCGGTCGCGCTCGCGCCGCCGGCGTCGTGAATCGCCACGCTCACCGCGAACGCCTGTGCGGTCGTGAACGTGTGCGTCCCGCTGACGCTGAAGCCGCTTCCGAGCGCCGCAATGATTCCCAGCGAGCTTGTGGCGTCGCCCCAGTTGATCGTCGCCGTGAAGTCGGACGCGACTCCGTTTGGATCGGCGTCCGTGAATGTCGCCACGACGCCGTTGAATGTAGGATTGCTGTTCACGGTCACACCCGTCGCGTTGAGCAGCGCGTCCGCGGCCGTCGCGTTCGCGCTTCCGCTCGCGCTCTGCGTTCCGTCGCTCACGCTCACCGTCATCGCGAACGTGCCTTCCTCGGCGAACGTATGCGTGCCGGAAACCGTGAAGTTGTTTCCGCCGGCCGATGCGACGGTACCCGGCGTGGTCGTGCTGTCGCCCCAGTTGATCGTCGCGGTGATCGACGAAGGCGTCGTGGTGTTCGGATCCGTCAACGTCGCGACGTTGCCGTTGAACGCGGCGCCTTCGGTTGCGGAGATCGGCGATACCGTCAATACGATCGGCCCGCTGAAAACGAGCTTGCCGAAGACGCTCGGCGTGGCGTCGGCGGTGAAGTAGACCGCATTCGCATCGCCGCTCGTTCCGTTGCCGACTGTCAAGGTGAACAGCCCCGGAATCGTGATGGGATTCGAAGCCGGATCGGACAGAGTGGCGAGGAAGGTGCCCGTGTTGAGGTCGTAGGCGTTGATGCGGCCGTCGCCGTGATTCCCGACGAGCAGCGCGCCGGCGAGCGTCCCGAAACCGGCGGGAGCGATGATTAGACCCCACGGCGAATTGAGCGCACCGCCGGAAATCAGGCGAGCCTGGAAAACGCCGTCCAAATTGAAAACGTCGACGAAGCCCTTGCCTGGTCCGGGTGTCGCCGCCGCGTACGCGACGTAGAGCTTGCCGCCGAGGAGCTGGATGTTGAACGGCGCGAAGCCGGCCGGGAGAGTCGGATCGGTGAACGCGCCGGGCGAAAGCGCCGCCGTCGCGTAGTTGGGCGCGAACGTTGTGATCTGGCTGTTATGAAAGTCGGCGACGTAGAGCAAGTTCTCGTTGAGCGTCGGGTTTGCCGCGATCGTCAGGCCGGTGAAGATCGCCCCTATGCCTGAAATCACTCGTGTCGCGGCGGTCGTTCCGAACGACCCTTGCCACCCGGCAATCTTGCCGTCGAGCGTTGCGAAGATGAAGATGTCGCCGTTGAAGTCGGTGGCGAGGTTCGGGTTGAAGATGTCGCCGGTGGGAATGCCTGGAACCGCCACGACCAGCGCGTTCTTCGTCACAGTGCCGCCCGAGTCGCTGTACAGCGTCGCGGTGTCGGAGCCGTTGTTCGCAACCCAGAACGGGCTGGTTGGGCTCATCGCGATGCCCCACGGGTTGATCAGGTTGGGATCGACGACAGGCGCGGTCCCCGAAGTGGCGACGAGATCCTTGCGTACGAAACCCGCGGCGGCAAACGTCGACAACGGACAAAGCAGACCGGCAACGAGCACAAGGGCGAGACGGCGCATCGCACTCTCCTGTTGTGAATGAGGGCGCGATCGTAGCAGAAGCTACTTCCAGGTAATGCGCCACTCGCAGTTCGGCGCGCCCTTCGCGAAGCACTGCGTCTGCTCGATCTTCACGCTGGTGACCCCGGTCATCTGCGCCATCCGCTCGATCCATCCGGTCATCCGCGAGCAGCCCGCGACCTCGGACGGGAAGTTGAGCAGACGGATGCGCGCGCCGCCGGGCGTCTGCTCGTCGACGCGCAGCTCGCCTTTGTTGTAGAGCGCGCTCCACATCTGGCTCGCTCGCGCCAGCAGCGCGGCCGGTGTCAGCACGAGTGCGAAAAATCGGTAGATGCCTTTCACGGCTTCGCCCGCCGCTTCGCGTCCGGCCCGGCGGGCGAACTCTTCGAGCGGTTCGCCCTTCGCCTTCGCAGCCTCTTCCGTGAAGAGGTTCAACATGTGGACGGGAATCGTTTCGGTTGGAAGGACGGGGCCGCGGAAGCGTCCGGCGTAATAGGTTGGCAGGTTCGCGAACACGGTTTCACGCTGCTCGCGCGTGAGCTCGTTCTCGATGAATTTCTGCAGGCTGCGTACTGGAGAACCTTTGACCGTGACGCTTTCGTCCGCTGCCATTCACGCTCCACGCACGCGTTTTGTGCACGTCAAAGTACTGCGAATGCGCCGAGTATAATCCACCGCCTCATGGACGATCAGACCAGCGCAGCAACCGAAGGAGCGACGGCGATCGCCCTCGCCGAGGAGAGCAACGAGCCGAAGATCGGATCGAAGGACAAGCTCGAAGAGCTGTGCGTCAACACGATCCGCTTCCTCGCCGTCGACGCGGTCGAGAAAGCGAATTCGGGCCATCCCGGTACCCCGATGGGCATGGCCGACATCGGTTACGTCGTCTGGACCGAGTTCCTCCACCACGATCCGAAGGATCCGCACTGGAAGAATCGCGATCGCTTCATCCTCTCCGCCGGCCACGCGTCGATGCTGCTTTACGCGCTGCTGCATCTGACCGGATATCGCGACATGACGCTCGACGAGCTCGAGCACTTCCGGCAGTGGGGCTCGCGCACCGCGGGTCATCCCGAATACGGTCACGCGCAGGGAATCGAAGCGACGACCGGCCCGCTCGGCCAGGGGATCGCCATGTCGGTCGGCATGGCGCTGGCTGCGAAGATGATGAAGGCGCGCTTCGATTCCGACGACGCCTTCAAGCCTGTCGATCACTACATCTACGGCATCTGCTCGGACGGCGATCTCGAGGAAGGCATCAGCTCCGAGGCGTCGTCGATCGCGGGACATCTGGGGTTGGGCAATCTGATTTTCTTCTACGACGACAACCACATTTCCATCGAAGGAGAAACGCGCCTCGCGTTTTCCGAGGATGTGAAGAAGCGGTTCGATGCGATCGGATGGCACACGCAGCGGATCGACGGACACGATCGCAGCGCCATCCGCAAGGCGATCAGGAAAGCGCAGAAAGTCACCGATCGCCCGTCGCTCATCCTGGCGCGCACGATCATCGGATGGGGAAGTCCGAAGTACCACGGCACCGCACGCGCGCATGGCGAGCCCCTCGGCGCCGACGAAGTGAAGGCGACGAAGGCCGCGCTCGGATGGCCGCAGGAGCCGACGTTCTACGTTCCCGACGAAGTGCGCGCCGAGTTCGCGCGCAAGACGAAGAAGCTCTCGCGCGAGCGTAAGAAGTGGGAGAAGGGGATGGACGAGTGGCGCGCGCGCAATCCGCAGCTCGCCGCCGAGTGGGACCGTTACTGGTCGCACTCGCTGCCGGACGGATTCGAGAATGATCTCGTCGCCGCGTCCAAGACGGACAAACCTGCCGCGACGCGCGCGCTGTCGGGGCAGGTGATCCAGAAGCTCGCCGCGATCGCGCCGTTCGTCGTCGGCGGCTCGGCCGATCTCGCGCCGTCAACGTCGACGTTGATGAAGGACGCCGGCAGCATCGAGCGCCCGAAGGGAAAGGAAGACGACGAGCCCTCGCTCGATCTCTTCAAAGGCCGCAACCTGCACTTCGGCATCCGCGAGCACGCCATGGGCGCGATCGTGAACGGGATGACGCTGTACGGCCCGTTCCGCTGCTTCGGCGCGACGTTTCTCATCTTCTCCGACTACATGCGCGCGGCCGTCCGCCTCGCGTGTCTCATGAAGATCCCATCGATCTTCGTGTACACGCACGACTCGGTCTTCCTCGGCGAAGACGGTCCGACGCACCAGCCGATCGAGCATCTCTGGGCGCTCCGGCTCATCCCGAACATGACGCTTTGGCGTCCCGGCGACGGAGTCGAGACGGCGATGGCGTGGGCCTGGGCGGCGAAGAACGACGAAGGCCCGCAGGTGCTCGTGTTCACGCGGCAGAAGCTCGACATCGTGCCGCACGGCGACGGATTCGATCCGCACGTCGTGTGGCGCGGCGCGTATGTTCTCGACGGATACGACGACGGCGACATCACGTTGATCGCGACCGGCTCCGAGCTTTCGCTGGCCGTAAAGACCGCCGACCTGCTGCGCTCGCGCGGCGTGCGTCCGCGTGTCGTGTCGGCACCGTCGCTCGACGCGTTCGATCGTCAAGACGTTGACTACCAGAATTCCGTGCTGCCGGATCGCAGCCGCGTCGTGGCCATCGAGGCCGGACGTTCGTCGGGCTGGTACAAATACGTCAACCATGACGCGCTGATCATCGGCATCGATCGCTTCGGCGCCTCCGCTCCCTGGGAGCAGATCGCCGAGCACCTCGGCTTCACGCCCGAGAAGGTCGCGCAGCGCATCGAAGAGTGGATGCGGTAGTGCCGCAGCACATCGGCATCGTGGCCTGCTCGGCTGAAGGCGCGGCTCTCTGCTACCGCACGATCTGCGTCGAAGGCGCGCAGCTCCTCGGCCCTCACGATCATCCGGAAGTGTCGATGCACACGCATTCGCTCCGCGAGTATGTGAAGTGCATCGATCGCGACGACTGGAGCGGCGTCGGCGAGCTGATGCTGTCTTCGGCCGGCAAGCTCGCAAAGGGCGGCGCGGATTTTCTGATCTGTCCCGACAACACGATTCATCAGGCGCTGCCGTTCATCGAGTCGCGCTCGCCGCTGCCCTGGCTGCACATCGCGGAGGTCGTCGCCGCGGAGGCCCTGGCGCGCGGGTTCCGGCGGGTCGGTCTGACGGGGACGCGCTGGCTCGTCGAGAGCGAGGTCTATCCGGACAAGCTGGCGGCGCGCGGAGTCGAGTGCGTGCGTCCGCGCGCCGACGAGCGCGAGGAGATCAACCGCATCATCATGGACGAGCTGGTGTACGGCGTGTTCAAGCCGGAGGCGGTCGCGTATTTTCAGCGCGTCATCCGCCGTCTCGCCGGCGAAGGCTGCGACGCCGTCGTCCTCGGCTGCAC
>DASWBH010000181.1:0-8660 GCA_036390755.1 Thermoanaerobaculia bacterium | reverse complement strand
CTCGATCATCGGCTGGTGCGGGTTGCTGAGCGACGAAAAATTGAGGGACACCCTGCTCGACGAAGGTCTGGCCAGCATCGCCCAGGCGGCGCGCGTCCAGTCTCAGCTGGTGGAAGATCTGCTCGATGTCTCGCGGATCATGGCCGGCAGACTCGAGCCACGCCTTGCAGAAGTGAATCCGGCGGACATCGTCGAGGACGCGATCGCGTCCGTCGCTCCGTCGGCGCGGGCAAAGGGCATCACGATCACCACGTTCGTGGAAGGGCAACCACAAACGCTCCAGGCGGACGCGACACGATTGGAGCAGGTCGTCTGGAATCTTCTCTCAAATGCCATCAGGTTCACGCCGGCCAACGGCATGATCAGCATTACGCTCCGATTCAGCGGCTCGCACCTGGAGATCAGAGTCACGGACAATGGCGAAGGGATCGGGCCCGATTTGCTGCCCTACATCTTCGATCGCTTCCGGCAGGGACAAGCAACCGGGACGCGTAAAGGCGGCTTGGGCCTCGGGCTTTCGATCGTCAAGAGTCTGGTCGAGCTTCACGGCGGCACGGTGCGAGCGGAAAGCGGGGGCGTCGGTGCAGGCGCGACGTTCATCGTGGAGTTGCCCCTTCGCGTCGTCGGTAAACCGAAAGAGGCCGCACGGGCGGCTGAACTGCGGCTATCGATCTGATTTCGTCGAATTCGAGTCACTCGATCACAGACGATGAACATCGGAAACGCGTCTCAATGGGCGCCGCGCGTGACCCAGAGCACTTTCTGTGGCGGGCGATAGAGGTAGCGGAACGGGAAAGTCAGCATGTGCACTAATCGGGTGAATGGAAGCAGTGCCAGCACGACCCAGGCGCCGGCGATGTGCCACATGACGATGCTGGGAATGCCGGTGACGAACGTGGGCTCGGGACGAAGTTCGACGAGACTGCGCAGATAGGGCACCGTCGTTCCCGTCGACCACACGGCGCCCCAGCGATGCATCGTCGCAACCGCGAGGCCTGTCGCCACCTGCAGGATCAGGACGGCGAGAACGACGACATCGGCCGGCCTCGATCCGGCGCGCACGAGCCCCGAAGCGATGCGCCGTACGAGCAGAACCGTGAGACCGATGAGACAGAGCACTGCCGCGGCAATGCCGCTCCCCTCCACGATCAGCAGTGCCGCGCGATGCGAGACGAACACGCGCCACGAATCGGGAATCACCAGCGGAATCAGATGGCCAAGGAACAGAACCCCGATGCCGATATGAAACGGAATCGTGCCCCACAACAACCATCGGCTCTCCAGGAGCTGCGACGATTGCGAGGAAATCGTGGCCTGCGATCGAAAGCGGAGAATCAGCCCGGCGGTGAAGACCGCGAGCGCTGCGTAGGGCATCCCGATCCACACGACGTTCACGACGCACCTCCGGGAGAGATCTGGCGAATCGCCGCCGCGACGAGATGACGATACGGATTCGTCGTCGGAGAGAGGATCGCGTTCATCTTCGTGAGAGCCGGCAAAAGCACGAACCGGACAAGCTCCTCGTGCTCCTCGGCATCCTTGCGATCGGCGAACGCGAGCACCTCGGCCACGTGATCGGGAAGTTCGGCGGCCGATTCGATTCCCAGCCGTTTGTACGCGAGCTTCAGACCGATCATCAGCCGCGCGCGATCGGGATTCTCGTCGCCGAACAAATGAATGCCGACGTACGGCGTGCACGAGGCAGCGAGGTCGAAGGTCGTGGTGTAGGTCGATTGCTGCTCAGCGAGATCGAGCGCGGACATTTCGGTCGCGAACGCGTCGAGATCGGCATCGCCGCGGTCGATCGCGAGCCGCGCGGCGGGATATCGGAAGAGCGGCGCGAGACTCACGCGTTCCTCCCGATCGGCACGACTTCACCGAATCCGCACTGCTGCCTGCACTCCTCCGCGGCGCCGTCGCCGAGGCTGCTGAGCGCCTGCTCCCGCTGGAGTGGCGGCAGGACGTAGCGTTCCTCGAGAGTGGCAAGCGCCGTCAGGCGATAGATTGCATTCGCTTGATCCGCGGTAAGACCGGCGCGAGCGAGCACATTCGCCGCGGTCGCTTCGTCGACGTCATCCAATTCCAGCGAGCGGCGATACCAGCGTACAGCCATCAGTTTCCGGAGCGACGACTCCACGACGCCGGGATTCCCCGCGGAAAAGAGCGAGGCGAGATAGCGGATCGGCAGCCGCGCGTCCTCGAGTGCGTTGAAAATCTCCGCGCCGCCGGCTCGTTCGTAAATCCCGTCGGCAGAGCGGCCCATCACCGGAACGAGGGGCGGCACGTAGAAGAGCATCGGAAGCGTTCGATACTCCGGATGCAGCGGCAGGGCGAGCTCCCATTCGTGCACGAATTTCCATACCGGCGACTGCTTGGCGGAATCGAGCAGTTGGCGGCTGACGCCGTTCGACTCCGCGGCGGTGATGACCGCGGGATCGGTCGGATCGAGTAGCAGCGAGCGCTGCGCATCCACCAGCGACGACTCCGGCGCGGCGGCGACCTCGCGAATCCGGCTCGCGTCGTACAGCACGACGCCCATGTAGCGGATCCGTCCGACGCACGAATGGAAGCACGCCGGCGGCTGTCCCGTTTCCAGACGCGGGTAGCAGAGAATGCACTTCTCCGACTTGCCGCTCTTCCAGTTGTAGTAGACCTTCTTGTACGGACACGCGGCGACGCATGCGCGCCATCCCCGGCACCGCTCCTGGTCGACCAGAACGATTCCATCCTCGCCGCGTTTGTAGAGCGCGCCGGAAGGACAGGCGGCGACACATGCGGGATTCGAGCAGTGATTGCAGATCCGTGGCAGATACGTCATCGTCATGCGCTCGATGTCGAAGAGCGCGCGCCGCTCGTCTTCGCTGAGCGAAGCGAGATTCGGATCGTTCTCCGCGTAGAGCGGCGATCCGGAGAGATCGTCGTCCCAGTTCGGGCCGGCCTCGATGTCGATCGGTTTTCCGGTAATCAGCGAGATCGGTTTCGCCACCGGTTGCACGTCGCCCGCGGGGGCGTCGAACAGGTCGGAGTATTGATACGTCCACGGCTCGTAGTAATCGTCGAGGCCCGGCTGGTTTGCGTTGTAGAAGAGCTTCAGCAGGCCGCTCAGCCGGCCCTGCGATCGCAGTCGCAGCGATCCGTTGGTTTCCCAGCCGCCGCGCCACGTTTCCTGATCCTCCCATCGGGTCGGATAGCCGGTGCCCGGCTTCGTCTCGACGTTGTTCCACCACATGTACTCGGCGCCGGGACGTTCGGTCCAGAGATTCTTGCAGGCGAGGCTGCAGGTGTGGCAGCCGATGCACTTGTCGAGATGAAAGACCATCGAGACCTGCGCGCGAACGTCGAGTTTCACCATTGCGGCGGCCCCTCTTTCTTGCGGATGACGACGTAAGTGTCGCGGTTGATGCCGGGCGGCCCCCAGTAGTTGAACGCCCAGGTGAACTGCGCGTAACCGCCGATCATGAACAGCGGCTTGAGCCGCGCGCGAGTCAGACTATTGTGGCCTCCGCCGCGGAGCGCCTTGCCATTGCCGGACCGCGCATTCGTTTTCGGCGCGCCGATCGTCCGTTCCGTTGCGTGATAAATCACGCAGATGCCGCGCGGAATCCGCGCGCTCACGCAAGCGCGCGTGACCACGACGCCGTGGTCGTTGAGGATCTCCACCCAGTCGTTGTCGCCGATCCCTTTCGAGGCAGCGTCGCGATCGTTGATCCACACCGGCTCGATGCCTCGCGAAAGCGTCTCCATCCGCAGCGTGTCTCCGTACGTCGAGTGAATGTGCCACTTGCCGTGCGGCGTGATGTAGTTCAGCACGAGTGAGTCATCGGTCTCCGTGTGCCGCAGATCGCCGACGCTCGGTTCATCGGGCCGAGGCTTGAACGTCGGGAGATGCTCGCCGAACGCGCGATAGACCTCGTGATCGAGGTAGAGATGCTGCCGTCCGCTCAGCGTCCGCCATGGAATCAGCTCTTCGACGTTCTGCGCGAAACCGGCGTACGTGCGCCCTTCATTAGTCACGCCTGTCCAGTACGGCGTCGTCAGCAGGCGCCTCGGTTGGCGGATCAGATCGTCGAAGCTGTAGCGAACGGCGCGCGTGTTGGCGGCGAGATGGGAGTGATCGCGCCCGCTCTTCTCCGACTCGTTCCGGTACGCGCGCCACGCCAGCTCGCCGTTCGTCTCCGCCGCAAATCGGAGAATGACGTCGCACACGGTGCGATCCTCGCGAAGGGACGGATAGCGCCGGCCGTTCCACTCTTCCGCCGGTTCGCTCCTGAGCCAATCATCGTAGAAATCGTCGACCGCGTATTTGGTTCCGTGCGCGCCGAGGCCGCCGTCGCGGAACTTCGGTCCGAGCGAGATGAAACGGTTGTAGAGATTGGCCCAGTCGCGCTGCACGATCGCGACGTTCGGCATCGTGCGGCCCGGAACCGGTTCGCATTCGCCCTTCGCCCAGTCGCGTATGTTGCGCTGCGCGACTTCGGCGGGTGTGTCGTGAAGGAGCGGCGTGACGACGAGATCGTCGTACGACTCGGGCATCGATCGCGCGGCGATCTCCTGCGTGTGCCGCGCGAGCTCGCGAAAGATCTGCCAGTCGCTCTTCGATTCCCAGCAGGGAGGCACCGCCTTCTGCAGCGGGTGAATGTAGCTGTGCAGATCGGTCGTGTTGAGGTCGTCCTTCTCGTACCACGACGCGGCGGGAAGGACGACGTCGGAGTAGAGCGCCGACGTGTCCATGCGGAAATTGATATCGACGATGAGGTCGAGCTTTCCCTGCGGCGCACGATCGCGCCAGGTCACATCGTGCACGGCGCCTTTGCCATCTTCCGACGCGGCGACCGCATTGTCGGTGCCGAGGTAGTGCTTGAGGAAATATTCGTGGCCCTTCGCAGATGCCTGCAGCGCATTGCCGCGCCAGATGTAGAAGATGCGCGGCCACGATCCGGGGTGATCGGGATCCTCCATCGAGAATCGGAGTTTCTTCGCGCGCAACTGATCCGCGACGAACGCGCCGATGTTCTCCGGTGCCACACCCGATTTCCGCGCGTCGTCGAGCACTTCGTGATTGGGCCGGTCAAACTGCGGGAAGCAGGGCAGCCACCCGTTGCGGACGGCCATCGCCTGGCGATCCGCAGTGTGGCCTGACGCCATCGGATGCCTGGCATCGGTGACCGGACAAACGTCGTTGAACGCGCGGTCGTAGCGCCACTGATCCGAGTGCATGTAGTGGAACGATGGCGTGTTCTGCAGCCGCGCCGGTCCGGCCCAATCGAGGCCGAACGCGATCGGCGCCCACGATCCCTGCGGCGCGAGCTTCTCCTGCCCGACGTAGTGATTCCATCCGCCGCCGCTGCGCCCGATACATCCGGTCACCATGAGCGCCGTGATGCAGGCGCGATAGATCAGATTGTTGTGATACCAGTGGTTGACGCCGGCGCCCATGATCGCCATGCAGCGCCCTTTTGTCGTCTCCGCGGTGCGTCCCCACTCCCGCGCGAAACGGATGACATCGGCTGCCGCGACGCCCGTGAACTGCTCCTGCCAAGCGGGCGTGAACGGCTGCGTGGCGTCGTTGTAGTCGGCGCCGATTCCGTACTGCGCGATCAGGATGTCGAACGCGGTCGCCACGAGTCGCGGACCGTCGATCGTCATCACGCGTCTCGCCGGTACCGTGCGGCGCAGCGTGTGCGGCGGGCCGGGAATCGTGAAATCGTCGATCTCGATCGTGGCGATTTCGTCGCCGGCGCCGGCAAGCGACAGACGCGGCGTAAAGTCGAGCTCGAGATTCCACTCGCCTTTGGTGGACTGCCACCGATGACCGACGGTGCCTTTCGGCATGCGCAGCTTGAGGTCGTCGTCGAACATGAGCAGCTTCCAGTCGCTCAGCTCCTCATCTTTCGTCTCGGCAACCGAGGATGCGCGCAGCATTGGGCCGGGGCGAAGCGTGCCGTTGCCATCGTCGATCAGCTCGACGAGCATCGGGCCGTCGCTGAAGCGGCGGAGGTAGTCGTCGAAGTATTCGACGCGCCGATCGACGTGAAATTCTTTCAGCAGGACGTGGCCGACGGCCATCCAGAACGCGCCGTCCTGCCCCTGATGAAGCGGAACCCACTCGTCGGCAATTTTCGATGTCTGGCTGAAATCGGGGGAGAAGACGACGACCTTCGCTCCCTGATGCCGCGCCTCGACGAGGAAGTGAGCGTCGGGAGTCCGCGTCGTCAGCACGTTCGACCCGACGACGGCGATGAAGCGCGACTTGTACCAGTCGGCGCTCTCGCCGACATCGGTCTGCTCGCCCCAGATCTCCGGCGACGCCGGCGGAAGGTCGCAGTACCAATCGTAGAACGAGAGGCAGACGCCGCCGAGGAGCTGAAGGTAACGCGCGCCTGCGGCGTAGCTGATCATCGACATCGCCGGAATGGGAGAGAAGCCGATCACGCGATCGGGTCCATGCGTCCGCGCGGTGTAGAGATTCGCCGCCGCAAGCATCGGCAGGACCTCGTTCCAGGAGACGCGGCGGAAGCCGCCCTTGCCGCGCGCGCGCTGCCACGCGCTGCGCTTTTCAGGGTCCGTGACCAGCGATTCCCACGCAGCGATCGGATCGTTGTGCTTGGCCAGCGCCGCGTTCCAGAGATCGAGCAGCGCGCCGCGAACGTACGGATACTTCACGCGCAGCGCGCTGTAGACGTACCACGATTGCGACATGCCGCGCTGGCACCCGCGCGGCTCGTAGGAGGGAAGTTCGGGATCGATGCGCGGATAGTCGAGCGCCTGGTACTCCCACGCGATGAGTCCCTGCTTGACGTAAATGTTCCAGCTGCAGCCGCCGGTGCAATTGACGCCGTGGGTCGATCGAACGACGCGGTCGTGTGCCCAGCGGTTGCGGTAGACGTCTTCCCAGGAGCGGCTTCCGGGACTGAAGAGATCCTGAATCCAGGTCACGTCATGCGCCTTTCGAAGATTGTTGGACCATCCGCGCCCGCGCGCCGGCGCGGCGCGAGCGGAACATCACCGCCACGCCGGAAAGGACCACGAGCGTGACTCCGGCGGCGATTCCGTCGCGAGCGGCCGTACCTTCCGGCTGCGCCGGTGCGCCCTTTTCGGCCTGCTGCAGGAACGCGAGGAGGTGCCACGCCTCCTGCGCGGTCACCGCGTGCGTGCCGTAGATCGCCTTCATCAGAGGAAACGGCGGCTGCTGCGTGGTTGCCAGCAGCACGGCCTCGCCGCGGTGTGAATGGATGCCGGTGAGATCGGCGGCGAGACTTCCTCCGCGTCCGCCGACCGCGTGACAGGCGAAGCACGGCGTGCCGCCGTTCGCGAATGCCTGCTCGCCATAAAACAGACGCTGCCCTGTCATTGCGGACGCTGCTTTCTGTTCCGGAGGAATGGCGATCGCGGGCGGATTTGCCGCCGCCGCGATCTGCTGTTTCGCGTCCGGCGACTGCAACAGACGGATGAGCGCGTCCGTCTGCTTCGAGTCGAGCGGACCGACGTTCTCTTCCATCCGCTTCAACGCTTTCTGAAGGTCGTCGTGCGAATGTTTTGCGGCGTTGATCAGATCGGGACCGGCCAGTGCGCCGCCACCGATCGAGTGGCACGCGCTGCAGAGGTCATTGAACGTTTTTGCGGCGTCAGGCGTTTTCTGCGCTGCCGCAGGTCGCGTGAGAAGCAGAGCAAGCACAGCGGCGGCTATCGCCGGACTTCGGCTCCCGATCATCCTTTGCATGGTTCGTCCGGGAGTGTCCCTTGAATGTGCTCCGCGTCATACGCCGGATGTGACGGTGGAACGGCAGCGTCACGCCGCCGCGGTTCGACGGTTCGCTGCGACGCGCCGTAGTCGAAATCGTCACGGCCGATAGTGCCGCTCGGTGTGTCCCTTCAACTGCTCGCGATAGAAGTACACCTCACGGAGATGGCCGCTGGCGTAGCGGCCGGCCTCGTCGTTGAAGTGCGGTGATGCCGGATCGCCGCTCTCGCCGCCGGCTGTCACGGCACGCGCATGAACGCGGGACCCGAACTCGACCACCGCCACGAAGCTGTTGCCGCTCGTGCCATACCACTTCTTCGTGTTCGGATACTGCTTCGCAGAGAACGAGGCGAGCGAGCCCCATCGCGAATACGTGAACGGAACCGGAATGCTCGGCTGGCTGTCGTCGAAATGGGAATCGATGTCGTCATGGAAGCGCTGGAAACGATTGATGTCGCCCCACGGCGTCTTCCAGCTGCCGAAATCGCGCTCGAGTTTCTGCACGGCCGCGGCGAGCGATTGCAGGCGCTGCTGCGCGGCCGCCTTCGTGGCCGAATAATCGTCGGGAATCAAGCCGCTGCTGCGCGCCTCCGATGCCACGCGCCGCCCGAGATCCTCGGCCCAGAAAATAGCGAGCGAGGTCGCGACGGAGTCCGCCGCCCACCGGTGATCCCACTTGCGCAAGACATCGATCGGATCGGCGAGCTGTGACTTCAGCGGATCCGAGGCCGGCAGTTCGTCGTAGTCCTTCAGCAGCGGCGGCAGCAGCTTGTCGAACGCGGGGAGATAACGATCGAACGCTGTGTCGATCAGCTTCTGCAGCGTGAAATCCTTCTGATCCGTTAGAACGCGCAGCGCGTGATAGCCGCGCGCCGTCTCCTCATATCCGCGCTCGACGTACGGCGGATAATCAGATCGC
>DASWBH010000180.1:0-3550 GCA_036390755.1 Thermoanaerobaculia bacterium | reverse complement strand
CCGCGCAGTGGCATAGACTCGGCCGGCAATGGCGCAGAAGCAGTTTCCGGGAGGGTTTTTGTGGGGCGCCGCGACTGCGGCGTATCAGGTGGAAGGCTCGCCGCTCGCCGACGGCGCCGGGCCGAGCATCTGGCATCGCTTCTCCCACACGCCGGGACGCGTCGCGAACGACGAGAACGGCGACGTCGCGTGCGATCACTACCATCGCTACCGCGAAGATGTTGCGCTGATGCGCGAGCTCGGCCTGAACGCGTATCGCTTCTCGATTTCGTGGAGCCGCATTCTTCCTGAAGGGACCGGCCGCGTGAACGAGCGCGGACTCGATTTCTACCGGCAGCTCGTCGACGAGCTCCTCGCCGCGAACATCAAGCCGCTCGCCACGCTGTATCACTGGGACCTGCCCGCGGCGCTCGACGATCGCGGCGGGTGGCTCAACCGCGACATCGCCGGATGGTTTGCCGAATACGCGAACGTGATGTTCCGCGCGCTCGACGATCGCGTGGCGATGTGGGCGACGCTCAACGAGCCGTGGGTCGTCACCGACGGCGGCTATCTGCACGGACCGCTCGCGCCGGGACATCGCAATCATTTCGAAGCCCCGATCGCGACTCACAATCTCCTGCGCTCTCACGCGGCAGCCGTGGAGGCATACCGGGCAACGGGTCACAATCAAATCGGCATCGTGGTGAATCTCGAGCCGAAGTATCCGGCCTCCGACAGCAGCGAGGATCGCGACGCCACCGAGCGCGCCGACGCCTACATGAACCGGCAATACCTCGACCCGCTGTTCCGCGGATCGTATCCGCCGGAATTATCGGATCTGTTCGGCGAAGCGTGGCCGGAGTTTCCGGAACGCGACTTCGATCAACTGAAGCAGCCGGTCGATTTCATCGGCGTCAATTACTACACGCGCGGCCTTACACGGAACGATCCGTCGACGCTCATCGAGCGCGCCAAACGCGTGCGCAATCCGCGCGCGGCATACACAGAGACCGGGTGGGAAGTTTTTCCCCAGGGTCTTACGGACATCCTGCGCTGGACGCACGAGCGTTACGGCAAACCGATTTATGTGACCGAGAACGGCGCCGCGTTCTATGACCCGCCGACACCGTTCAATGGCGCGGTCGACGATCCGCTGCGCGTCGAATACCTTCGACTGCACCTTCATGCAATCCGCGATGCCATCGATGCAGGCGCCGACGTGCGCGGCTACTTCGTCTGGTCTCTCCTCGACAACTTCGAATGGGCCCTCGGCTACTCGAAGCGGTTCGGCATCGTGCATGTCGACTACGCCACACAACAGCGGACGCCGAAGGCGAGCGCGCGCTTTTACGCGGACATCATCCGGTCAAACGGCGCATCGCTGAGAAAGTAACGCCCGAAGTTTATCCTGAGCGAAGCGAAGGATCTTCTGGTAGCGCGGCGCGAATCGTTCGAGCGTGCGCTGCCAGGAAATGCTTCGCTTCGCTCAGCATGAACTCCTCACTTCTGGTAGCGCGGTGCGAATCGTTTGCGAGCGCGCTGCCAGGAGATGCTTCGCTTCGCTCAGCATGAACTCCTGACCGTAGATCTACTTTTTCGCCAGGACGGTTACCCCGGCGATGCCGGCGAAATCAGAATCACTGGTCCAAAGCTCAGCGTTGTTTGCTCTTGCCGTCGCCAGCATGATCGCGTCGGCCATGGCTAACCGGTTCGCCAGGCTCAGATCCGCTGCAGCCAGGGCGATCTCATCGGTCAGCGGTGCGATGCGCGTCTTCTGCATCGTTGCCACCGCCGCCAGCGCCTCCTCCTCCGTGCGTTCGCGCTTAATCCATTTGTATACCTCGTACAGCGCCACGGTCGCGGTCAGCACCTGCTGGGGTTGTTTCAGGCGAGCGGCATATTCTTCGGCGAACGGTCCGTCACCGAAAAACTCGAGCCAGCCGGACGAATCCAGAACGATCAGACTCGATCCTTCTTTTCGCGGAAGCCCTTGATGCGAATGCCACGAACGAAACCGCGCATGGATGCAATCGTTCGATCAGGAATGAGCGTGATGGTTCCGCCTTTGGCCACGACTCGCAGTTCCTGGCCGGGGCGAATTCCGATTTCCTTCCGGATCTCTTTTGGAATCACAACCTGATACTTCGTCGAAACCCGCGTTCGTGCCATCTGTCACCCGTCCTGCGTGATCGATGGCGACAACTGTAATACGTATACACGGCGCCGTCCAACATTTCCCGCTCACCGCGCCGTGCCGATAGAATTACCCGATGCAAAAGATCAGCAATTCAAGTTCACCGAGGCGATCTCGTTGATGCTCCAGGTGAAGAAGATCGACATTGCCGCGCTCGAACGTGCGGCGGAGAACCGATGATCCGCAAACTCAAGAGCGGCCAATACCGCCTCTATTCGCGCAAGATCGATCCAAAGACCGGGAAGCGCCGCAACCTCGGCACCTTCAAGAGCCGGGCGGCCGCGGAGAAACACGAGCGCGCCGTGCAATTTTTCAAGCGTCACTGAGCCAGTCGTGATGGCGAATTACACGGGTGCGATCAGGTGGCAGTCGAGAGCGACGCTTTTCGGCCTGCCCCTGGTGGCCATCGCCATCGGACCCGACTTCGTGAACGGCGAGATCCGCGGCCACGCTCACGGCGTGTTCGCACTCGGTGACATCGCCACCGGCTGGATTGCCGTCGGAGGCCTATCGCTCGGCGGTCTCGCCATCGGCGGAGTGAGCGTCGGCGTGATCTCGTTCGGCGGTCTATCCGTCGGCGGACTGGCCATCGGTGGACTGGCCATCGGCGCGATTGCATTCGGCGGAGCGGCGATCGGCGTCATCGCCACCGGCGGTCTGGCCATTGGCTACTACGCGCGCGGCGGAGTCGCCATCGGCAAGTACGTGATCTCGGCGATCCGCCACGATCCTGAGGCAGTGGAATTCTGGAAGCGTCTGGCCAGCTGGTTCGGCTTCTGAGGCGCTTCAATAGCGGATGACGAGCGAGCGCGGCACGCGCGGCAACCGGATCTCGTTTGTCTGCGTCTCGGCCGGCTGACCGTCCGCTGTCGCTGAACGGATCGCCGCTGCGCGCGGCGAGCGCACGATCACGCCGCCGGGCGGCGAAGGCGCGCGAGTGAAGTCGATCGTCACGCTGTCGCCGCTGCGGCGCATCGAGTAGCCGAGCGGGCCGTAGTGAGTCGACAGCTTGTCGATGGTCACGCCATCGTCGAGCCACGCCTCATCGATCCCGGCGGCGATCACCAGCGAGCCGTCGTCATTCTCGTACGCGAAGAGATCGAGCATCGAGCGGATGAAGTCCGAGCCGACCCACGTGTGCGGCATGTCCCCGATGAATCCCGGCTTGCGCGGATCGGGGCGCACGACCTCGGCCCATTCATTCCAGGCGGCCGGGCGCTGATCGTGAAGAAAACGGTGCGCGAGCCGGAGGGCACGATCCTTCTCGCCGAGACGGATGAGCGATCCGACGATGCGCCATTCGTACGGCGTGTACTCGCGCGGCTCGAGCGCGTGCTCCCAGTACTTGTCGAACGTGCGGAGCAGCGCGTCGTG
>DASWBH010000179.1:0-21569 GCA_036390755.1 Thermoanaerobaculia bacterium | reverse complement strand
CGAAGGATCTGGGCGGAGGCGCGCGATTCCGCCGCCCAGATTCTTCGCGCTCTGCGGCGCTCAGAATGACGTTGACGACGTCACGATCTCCGCGAACTTCTTCAAATCGATGTTGCCGCCCGACACGACGGCCACGATCGGCCCCTCGCCTGCTTTGCCCGTCAGCGCCGCCGCGACCGGCAGCGCGCCCGCGCCTTCGACGATCACGCGAACTTTCTCGGCGACGAGCTTCATCGCGCGCTTCACTTCGTCGAGCGTCACGACCACCGAGCCGTCGACGACGCCCTGCATCCGCTCCCACATCCGCGGGAAGATGCTCTTGCCTCCGGCGCCGTCGACGAACGACGCTTCCCACCTGTCGAAAACCTGTGGCGAGCCGGCCGCGAACGACGCGGCGCCGGGTGCCGCGGTCTCCGGCTCGGCGCCGATGATGCGCACCTTCGGCGCGAGCTGACGGATCCCGCTGCCGATTCCGGTGATCAATCCGCCGCCGCCGATGGCCGCCGTGACGGTCTTCACGTTCGGCAGATCTTCGAGGATCTCCAGTCCGACTGTCGCGTTGCCGGCGATGAAATCGTGATCGTCGAACGGATGCACGAACGTCCCGTGGACGCCGGGGAACTGCCGCTCGTCCATGGCCTGCCAGCACGCGTCGAACGGCGCCTTGACCAGCCGAGCGCCGAGGTTGCGCATGCGCTCGACTTTCGTTTCGGCGGCGGTTTCGATCACGACTACAGTGCACGGCACGCCCGCTTCGCGCGCGGCGTACGCGACGCCCTGCCCGGCGTTGCCCGCGCTGATCGTCCACACGCCCTTCGACCGATCCTCCGGCGACAGCAACGCCACCGCGTTCGCCGCGCCGCGGATCTTGAACGCATTGATCGGCTGCAGCGTCTCGAGTTTGAGCCAGATCTCCGGCGCGTTCGTGTTGTGCAGCAGGCGGACGAGCGGCGTGCGCGTGACGATGTTGCGGATGCGCTCGCGCGCAGCGCGAATCTCGTCGAGCGTGACCGGGCGGACGGGCGGAGGTGCGGTCGGCATGGCGGACGATTCTAATTCCTGCGATCTGCAATCTGCGATCTGTCGGCACGTCTCGTGCTCGGATTTGCGTGTATGGCAACAACAGAAGAGACCTTCGATCGCTCTGCGAAAAGCGCTGAGACGAATGTCGGCAATCCGGAGCGCTGGTTGTCGGTGATCGCCGGAAGCGCGCTCGCCGCGTACGGCCTCAAACGCCGCTCCCTGCAGGGACTACTGCTGTCCGGAATCGGCGGCGCGCTCGTCTGGCGCGGCGCCACCGGACATTGCAACGTGTACGACACCCTCGGCATCTCGACCGCGACAGACAACGACGGCGGCCAGGTCAGCGTCCCGTACGGCCGCGGCATTCGCGTCGAGAAAACGATGACGATCAACGCCACGCCCGAACAGCTCTTCTCGTTCTGGCGTAACTTCGAAAACCTTCCGCGCTTCATGGATCACCTCGAGTCGGTGAAGGTCATCGACAGCAAACGCTCGCACTGGGCGGCGCGCGGTCCGGCCGGACTGGACGCCGAATGGGATGCGGAGATCATCAACGAGGTGCCGAACGAGTTGATCGGCTGGCGCTCCGTCGAGGGCTCGCGCGTGAACAACGCCGGCTCCGTCCACTTCAACCGCGCCACCGGCGATCGCGGAACGGAAGTCAAAGTCGTGCTTCGCTATGACCCGCCGGCCGGCTTGATCGGCGCGGCGTTCGCGAAACTCTTCGGCGAGGATCCCGCGTACCAGGTGCAGGAAGACCTGCGCCGGCTCAAGCAACTCATCGAGACCGGCGAAATCGCGACCATCGAAAATCAACCGAGCGGGAGAAAGTGATGCGCGCAGTCTGCTGGTGGGGCAAGGGAGAAGTCCGCGTCACGGACGTCCCCGAGCCGAAGATCATCAATCCGCACGACGCGATCGTTCGCGTGACGCTGACCGCGATCTGCGGCTCCGACCTTCACCTCTACGACGGTTACGTCCCCACCATGATGCGCGGCGACGTCCTCGGCCACGAGTTCATGGGCGAGGTCGTCGAAGTCGGAAGTGACGTGAAGAATCTGCGGCCCGGCGATCGCGTGATCGTGCCGTTCCCGATTGCGTGCGGCCGCTGCTGGTTCTGCCAGCAGAAACTCTGGTCGCTCTGCGACAACACGAACCCGAACGCGTGGATGGTCGAAGCGCTGCTCGGTTACGGCACGGCCGGAATCTACGGCTACTCGCACATGTACGGCGGCTACGCGGGCGGGCAGGCCGAGTACGTGCGCATCCCATTCGCCGACACAAACCCGATGAAGATTCCCGACAACCTTCCAGACGAGAAGGTTCTGTTCCTGACCGACATCCTCCCGACCGGCTACATGGCCGCGGAGAACTGCGAGATCAAGCCGGGCGACGTCGTCGCGGTGTGGGGCGCCGGCCCCGTCGGCCTCTTCGCCGTCGCCAGCGCGCGTCTCCTCGGCGCCGAGCGCGTGATCGTCATCGACCGCGTTCGCGAACGGCTGGAGCTCGCGCAAAAGCACTGGAATGCCGAGATCCTCAACTACGAAGAAGTCGAAGACACATTCGACGCGCTCAAGCAGATGACCGGCGGCCGCGGACCCGATCGCTGCATCGATGCGGTCGGCATGGAAGGACACGGCCACACGCTCGATGCGGTGTACGACCGCGTGAAACAGGCAATGAAGCTGCAGTTCGATCGCGCGCACACGCTGCGGCAGGCGCTGCACGCGTGCCGCAAAGGGGGAACCGTGTCGATTCCCGGCGTGTACGCGGGCTTCATCGACAAGGTGCCGTTCGGAACGGCGTTCGGTAAAGGGCTGACGCTGAAAATGGGCCAGACGCACGTGCAGAACTACACGGCGCCTCTGCTCGAGCGCATTCAGCGCGGCGACATCGATCCCTCGGTGATCATCACCCATCGCGCCAGCCTCGAACAGGCGCCGGAGATGTATCGCACGTTCCGCGAAAAAGAAGACGAGTGCATCAAGGTCGTGATGCGGCCGCAGCGATCCGCAACGTAGCGGGATCCTGCAGGAACACGACGTTCGCGCCGGCGGGCAGCGGCTGCTCGAACGCGCCGTTGACACGCGCTACACGAAACAGTCCGCGAACGATTGCATCGTTGCGCAACGTGCGTCCGCCGTTCTCACCCGCCTTCACCGCGGTCGGCGGGCTGCTGCGGACGGTCGCGGCATACAGATCGAGAGGATGCGCCGTCGTGCCGCGGACGATTCCGTTCGCAATCGCGATGCTCGCGTCCGGCTTTTCGCGCGAAACCCGCGCGACGCCCTCGCTGATCGCGCCGCGATCCGATCCCACCGTCTGCAATTCGCCGCCGATGACGACCTGGGGCGTGTACGGGCCGCTCAGCCGCATCTTCGCCGCGTACGCCGCCTGTCGCGCGCTCCACTGCGGCGAGGAGAATGGATCGCGCCAGCCGAGGTAGTTCCAGTAGTCGACGTGGAAGGCGAGCGCGATCACGCGCGGGTCACGAGAGAGCTCGCCAATCAACTGATCGGCCGGCGGACAGCTTGATCACCCCTGCGACGTGAACAGCTCCACGAGAACGGGCAACGCGGCGATCAACAGCGCTTTACGCAGCATTCATCTCCTCTGATGCCGGTGGCGTGGCAAGGTTACGCCGTTTCGTTCCGGCGGTCTGCACGAGAGCGACGCCTGCGAGAATCACGCACATCGACAGAATCGAGACCCACGTCAGCTGCTCGTGGAGAATCAGCCAGCCGAGGATCACGGCGACGACCGGGTTGATGTAGGCGTAGAGCGACATCTTCGTCGTCCGCATGTGCGCGAGCGCGTAGACGTACGCACTGTACGCGATGATCGATCCGAAGATCGTCAGATACGCGAGCGCGCCGAATGTCCGCGGCGTGAAGTGCAGCCGCGCCGGCTCGCCGGCGATCAGACCGATCGCTCCGACGATCAGCCCGCCGAACAGCATCTGCAGACTCGCCGACGCCAGCAGCGGCACATCTTTGAGGTAGTACTTGCCGCGAAGAGATCCGAGCTGCCAGCCGATCGAGCCGAGCTGCATCACGATCGCGCCGAGGACGAAGTGGATGTCCCACGCGCCGGCGGCGCCCTGCGGCGTCACGAGCAGCGCGACGCCGCCGAAGCCGATGAGCATCCCGATCGCGGCGCGTGCGTCGATGCGCTCGCCGCCCGTGCGGAACATCTCGAGGATGGCCATCCAGAACGGCGCGCTGGCGACGAACAGCGCAGCGAGGCCGCTCGGCACCCACTGCTCGGCCCACACCACGGCGACGTTGCCGACGGCGATCATCAGGAATCCGATGACGGCGAGATTCAGCAGCGTCGATCGCTTCGTCGGAATCCGCTCGCCGCGCGCGCGGGCGATCGCAAGCATCACCGTCCCAGCGGTGATGAAGCGCATCGCCGTGAGCAGAAACGGCGGGATCGTCTCGACCGCGATGCGGATCGCCAGGTAGGTCGTGCCCCAGACGAGGCAGACCGTCACGAAGGCCGCCAGGGCCAGACCGCGCTCGTGCTTCACCGCTTCTCCTCGCTCAGCATGATGCCGCCGACCTTTTCGCAATGCGTCTGCATAACGATGGTCGTGCGCGTCGTGAGCGACAGCGGAGGCGCGGTCAGCTTCGAGACGAGCGTGTTCAGCGACGGAATCGAATCGGTGCGCACTTTGATGAAGTAGCAGTCCTCGCCCGCGACCGTGTGGACCTCGAGGATCTCGTCGTCATTCGTCATCAGGTCGCGGAAATACTTCCACGCTTTCGCTGGCAGCGGCCCGCCGCGTGCGGCGATGAAGGCCGTGACATTGCGTCCGATCGTTCGCGGCTCGACGACCGCGGTGGTGCCGCGGATGACGCCCTGACGCTCGAGCTTCTCGATGCGATCGGCTACCGCGGGACGCGACAGGCCGATCTGTTCGGCAATCTGCGCGGCAGGGGCGCGGCCATCGCGAAGCAGAGAGGCGAGGATTCGAAGGTCGAGATCATCCAGTTCGACAGCCACACAGCGATTCTAGTGACGATTCGTAGCATTGTCGAGCATCTGTCCTTCGAAACGTCAGCGAACCAGAACCGCGGCCACGGCGAGCGCGGCCGCGCGCAGGCGGATCGACCGCGGCGTCTTCTTCGCGAGCGCGGAGACCGGCGGATAACGGAATTCGGCGCGATGGGTCGCGCTCTCGAGGATCTCGCGCTGCAGGTACTCGATCTTGATCGCCCGCGCAGGGTCGGAATCGAGCCGATGAAGCGAATCACGCCTGAGGACGATCGAGCGGAGCTTCATCTCGCCGCCGTTCACGCGGAAGCGCACCGTTTCGCGATCGTCGCCGCACACGCGCGTCACGCTCCCTTCCGGAAGCACGCTCACGATCTCGTGAGCGATGCGCGTCTCTTCAGCGGTTCCGTGCTTCGTCTTCATCGGCTCCTCCGTTTCGATCTGCTCTAATAGACGGCGGACCTGGGCCGAGGTTGCGCACCGCTCTTCCAAACTTCTGTGAACACCCCGTCAAAGCTCGTGACGTTCGCGCCGTTGCAGAAATCAGCGGAAGCCAAAGCGAACGAGACCATTCTCGACGTCGCCCGCCGGGCCGGCGCGCCCATCGGAAACTCGTGTGGCGCGGTGGGAGTCTGCGCGCGATGCCGCGTGCGCATCGTTGCCGGCGCGGAGAACCTCACGCCGGCGACGGCGATCGAGAGTCAGGTCGCCGTGCGGCGGAAGCTGGAGCCTGACGAACGGCTCGCTTGCCAGGCCGTCGTTCTGGCGGACTGCGAGGTCACGACCACGTACTGGTAAACAGGTAACCGGTAACGCTGCGCTTTTGTTACCTGTTCCCTGTTACCTTCACGCGGTGAACGATGTCTGGAAGCGCGCGCTGATTTTCGGCGCGCTGATCGCGTGGTGCGGTGCACTGCTCGCGCTGCGCGTGCATCGCACGCACACGTACGAGTACGCATTCCTGGTCTGGAATCTGTTCCTGGCGACGACTCCGGCGATTGCGGCGGTGCTGTTCGTCGTCTCGCGGTCGGTCATCAGCCGCGTGATCTGGTTCATCCTCTGGCTGCTCTTCCTCCCCAACGCTCCCTACATCGTCACCGACTTCGTCCATCTCGGCCCGCATCCGAATGTCCCGCTGTGGTTCGACATCGCGATGTTTCTGTCGTTCGCCGGGACAGGACTCCTGCTCGGCTACAGCTCCCTTGCTGACGTTCAGGGCGTCGTCTCACAACGATACGGCGCAATCGCGAGCTGGTTTTTCGCCGCCGCCGTCCTCCTCCTCTCCGGCTTCGGCATCTACCTCGGAAGATCCCTCCGCTGGAACAGCTGGGACGTCGTCGAGGATCCGATCGACATCTCGTGGTACATCGCCGGCGGCGCCGTGCATCCGCTCGAACACCGGCGCACCATCGCCGTGACACTCATCTACGGCATCGGCCTGATCCTCGGCTACCTCGCCTACCAGTTGCCGCGATTGCGGATGAACATGCAGTCGCCGTAGCTGTAGAAAGAGTAGCGCTCACGAATCGCTTCGGCGTACGCAGTGCGGATCGTGTTCATCCCGGCGAACGCGGAGACGAGCATGATCAGCGTCGACTCCGGAAGATGGAAGTTCGTGAGCAGGCGGTCGACCGCGCGGAACCGATAGCCCGGCGTGATGAAGATGCCGGTTTCGTCGCGGCCGGCTTCGAACTGTCCGCGACGGATCGCGCTTTCCAGCGTGCGCACGGTCGTCGTCCCGATCGCGACGATCTTCTTCGCGGCATTCAGCGCCGCGGCTGCCGCGTCGCTGATCTCGTAGACCTCGATGTCCATCACGTGTTCGGCAATGTCATCGGCCTTCACGGGCTTGAACGTGCCGATGCCGACGTGCAGTGTGATGCGCACGATCTGATTGCGTCGTGCGATCTCGTCGAGGATCTCCTTCGTGAAATGGAGTCCCGCAGTCGGTGCCGCGATCGCGCCGGGAGCATTCGCGTACACGGTCTGATACGACTCGCGATCGCTCTCGCGCGGTTCGGGCCGGGCGATGTACGGCGGCAGCGGCATCACGCCGATTCGATCGATCTCGGCAAGATCGCCGTCGAAGCGGAGGACGATCGTGCCGCCGCGCTTGTCGATCACGCGAGCAGTGAGGCGATCGCTGAAGCGCAACTCGTCGCCGGTTCGGATGCGTCGCGCGGGATTCGCCCAGGTCTCCCACGTTCCCGGCTCGAGCTGCCGCGTCAGCAGGACCTCGATGCGCCGCGTCATGTGACCTTTCGGCTCGGCGAAGAGCCGCGCCGGAATGACGCGGGTATCGTTGATCACGACGACGTCGTCCGGGTCGAGCATCGACGGAAATCGCGAGAAGTTGTCGTGCTCGACCGATGGCGGTCCGTCGCGCGGCGTCACGACCATCATGCGCGAACGTCCCCGGGGCCGAGGTTCCTGCGCGATCAGGTCGTGAGGAAGTTCGTACGCGAACTCGGCGCGCTTCATTAGAATCCGCGGGATGATACGCGCGCGGGTGATCACCTGCAGCGATGGCGTGACGCACGGCGCGCGCATCGATAAGTCCGGTCCTGCAGTGCGCGAGATCCTCGCGGGCAGCGGCTACGAAGTCGATCGCATCGTCGTGGTTCCCGATGATGTCAACGAGATCTCATTGGCGATCGCCGATGCAATCGACGCCGAGATCCGTCTCGTCGTCACCGCAGGCGGTACGGGGATCTCGCCGCGCGACGTCACGCCGGAAGCGACGATGCGCGTATGCGATCGCGTCGTGCCCGGCTTCGGCGAGTTGATGCGCGCGCGATCGATCGAGAAGACGCCGATGGCCTCGCTTTCGCGCGCGCAGGCGGCTACGCGCGGGTCGGCACTGATCCTGAATTTACCGGGCTCGGTGAATGGCGCATGCGAAAATCTTCGGTTCGTACTCCACTTGATTCCTCACGCCCTCGAACTGCTGAGCGGCCAGCCCGTCGACCACTCCGGAGCCGGATCGCCGAAGCGCGTCCCGTGACGGTCAGGACAGGCCTCGAAGGACTGCTCGACGACCCGCGCCCGATCATCGGAAAGAAGATCGGACTGGTGACGAATCAGAGCGCCGTCACCGGCGATCTGCAGCACGTCGTGCCGCTTCTCTACGCGGGACGCGGCTGGAAGCTGACCACGCTCTTCGGTCCGGAGCACGGAATCTGGGGCGAGGCGCAGGACATGGCCGGGGTGAAGGACTCGATCGATCCGCTGACCGGTTTGCGCGTTCACTCGTTGTACGGCGGAACGGAAGCCGATCTCGCTCCGGCGGCGGAACTGCTCAGAGGCATCGACGCGCTCGTCATCGACCTGCAGGATATCGGCTCGCGCTATTACACGTTCATTTACACGATGGGGTTGTGCATGCGTCAGGCGGCCGCGGTCGGAGTGCCTGTGGTCGTCCTCGATCGTCCGAACCCGATCGACGGCGTGCACCTCGAGGGCAACATCCGCGAGGAGAAGTATTCGAGCTTCGTCGGCATGTTTCCGCTGCCCACGCGGCACGGCATGACGGCGGGCGAGCTCGCGCGGTATTTCAATCAGACGTTCAACCTCAATTGCGATCTCACGATCGTGCCGATGCGCGGCTGGAAGCGGTCGATGTGGTGGGGCGACACGGGGCTGCCGTGGGTGATCCCGTCGCCGAACATGCCGACCGTCTTCGCCGCTGCGGTGTACCCGGGCATGTGCCTGATCGAAGGAACGAATCTGAGCGAAGGTCGGGGGACGACGCATCCGTTCGAGTTCTTCGGCGCGCCGTGGCTGAATCCGTTCAAGCTCGCCGAGGAGTTGAATCGTGTCGATTTGCCGGGAGTGAGGTTCCGACCGCACTACTTCCTTCCGCAATTTCAAAAGCACGCGGGCAAAGTGTGCGGCGGCGTCGAGATGCACGTGACGAATCGCTGGACGTTCGAGCCGTATCGGACCGGTTTGTGGTGCGTGAAGGTCGCGCGCGATCTCGATCCCGAGAAGTTCGACTGGCGCCGCGAGACGTACGAGTTCGTGTCGGACCGGCTGGCGATCGATCTGCTGGCCGGCAGCTCGCGTTATCGTGAGATCGTGGAGAGCGGCGGCAACGTCGACGAATGGGGCGCCGAGTGGGAAGAGCCGCTGCGCGAGTTCGCCCGCGCCCGCCACGACTTCCTCCTCTACCAGGAGTAGAGGGGGTCAGGTCTTTAGTTTTCAGTGTTTTCTTCGTGGAGTAGAAAAAACTGAAGACTGAAGACCTGACCCCATCCATCCTGTATGAGGACGAGGCGCTGATCTTCGTCGACAAGCCCGCGCACCTCATCGTCCAGCGCGCGCATGATCCGGATGAGCCGGTGCTGCTGGAGATGCTGCAGCAGCACACCTCGCCTCTGTTCCTCCTGCAGCGGCTCGATCGCGGCACGAGCGGCGTCATCTTCTTTTCGAAACGCGCCGACATCAACCCGAACCTGACCCGGCAGTTCGAGCAGAAGCGGATCACGAAGACCTACCTCGCTCTCTGCGAAGGCGAGCTCGCCCAGCGGCAGACGATCGACGCGCCGCTCAAGCGCATCGGCCCGATCTCGTTCGGCGCCCGCGACGGCGGCAAGCGCGCCGTCACGCACATCGCGCCGGTCACCGCAACGCCCAACGGTTCACTGGTCGCGCTCGTGTTGGAAACCGGCCGGACTCATCAGATCCGCGCCCACCTCGCCGCCATCGGACATCCGTTGGTAGGAGATTGGCTGTATGGTGAACGCAACGCCGACCGGCCCATGCTCCACTCGGCCGAGCTCGCCATGACGCATCCGATGACAAATCAGCCACTTCGCGTTTCCGCACCTCTCCCCGGCGATTTTTCAGCCGAAGCGGAGCGGCGCGGAATCGTCATTCCGAGAGGACAGAACGACACCGGCAGAGTGCAGCTAAATCATTGATTCTGTTAGAATAAACGGGTGTAACACGCCGTTACGTGATGCATGGAGAACAAGACCGTGAGACTCTGGACGAAGTTGGCGTTCGTGCTCCTGTTCGTGCCGCTCGTCGCGTCGGCGCAGTTCAAGGATCTCGACTCGGCGTTGTCGAACCTCAATCGCGGATTCGGCAGCGGTGATGTGCAGGCGATCGTCGCAGGCATCGGTGACGGCGAGCAGGTCCAGCTGGACTTCCGCGGCCTCATCGATCAGAAAGACGTCCTCTATGGAAAGGACCAGGCCGCGTACCTGCTCGATGGTCTGTTCAACAAAGCGAAGCCGTCCGATTTTCAGCCGACCAGCTCCCGCGGCGGCAGCGCCGAGGGGCAGTACCACATGACGGCGAAGTGGACGGTGAGCGTGGCCGGCAAAGCCGACGCGCGCAACCTCTACATCACGCTCCGCAAGAAGGGCGACCGCTGGTCGATCGCCTCGGTTCGATCGGGCAGCTGATGCCATGAGCGGTCGCAGCGCGACTCGAGATCCGCGTCTCGCGACCCTCACCTACATTCTCGTCGCCTTTCTCGTTCTGATCGCGGCCGTGCAGCTCGCCACGTGGTGGGCTGTGAAGTCGCTCCAACGCGATTTCGATGCGCGCGCGGCCACGCACCTCGCGCAGGATCTCCAGAGCATTCGCGCGCGCATCTCGAAGTATGAATCGAACCTCGACGGCTCCGCGGACCGCCTCCGCGCGCGTCTGGCCGCGAACCCGAACGCGGAGCGCGCCGCGCTGTTCAAAATCCTGAGCGACGAAGTCGGCACGCGGTCCCGTCGCGGCGCGCGCATCGTGAACGCGGTCGGCGACCCGATCGCCTGGTGGGGCGACGACCTGCCGTTCGGCGTGAACCGCCGTTATCAGTTCGACGTTACGAACCTCTACATCGTCGCCACGCGCGACGTCCCGCCGCTCCGCATCGAAACGTTCACGCGCATCCCGAACCTCGGCGCGCCCGCCGCGCAGTTCAACACGTCCGACGCGTGGATCGTGGGCATGAAGTTCCACGCCGGCTATCTGCGACAGGCGCCGGCCGCGCTCCGCTATCTCGTCGACAGGCAGGCGGAGTCGTCGCTGTTCGTCGACCTGGCCACGCGGCCGCGCGCCGAAGTCATCGAATCGATGCGCAACGCCGGCCGAGGCGCGACCGCGGTGCTGATCGCGGTCGGCTGCCTCGTCGCCCTCCTGGTCGGGCGCGGCTTCAACAGCCGGATCGCCGTCGTCGCGCTGATCGTTGCCGCGCGCGCCGCACTGCTGCTGTTCCACATTCCTGATGACCCGATCAACGTCTTCGACTTCGACATCTACGGCTCGCGCATCCTCGGCCCGCTGACGCGCTCGCCGATCGATCTGCTGCTGACCGCCGCCGCATTGCTCGCGATCGTGATCGTCATCAGCCGCGCCGCGCGCAACGCGCCCGCAATCGCGAGAGTCATCGTCGCGCTGGCAGCGGCGGCCGGCTTCGTCGCGCTCGTCGCAAACCTCGTCAACAACTCGCGCATCTCGCCGATCCCCGAACACATCATCCCCATCAGCGCCGCGCAGGGCGTCCTCCTCGGCGCGCTGCTGCTGTTCGCGTTCACGGTGCTGCGGATTACGTGGCATTCGGCGTCGATGCGAGTCGCGCTGATCGCTTCGGCGATCGGTGCCGCGGCGGCAATCGCGGTGAGCATCGGCCTCTCGCCCGCACGCGGCGGCGCATTCCTCGCGATCACGGGCGCGATCGTTGTCGCGACGCTGTTCTTCGCGATCGACGTGCAGCCGAGCGCGCGCATCATCGCCATGGCGTTGCTGACCGTGCCGATCGTCTACGCGCCTGTGCAGATCTTCGAGCGCGATGCGGCCCGCCGGTTCGTCTCGGACTCCTACGCGCCGCTGGTCGTCGGCGAAGCGGACCAGCTCCGCACGATGATCGAAGACACGCTGAACAAGCAGCTCTCCCGCACCGACGTCAGCACCATCCTGCCGGACGACTACCGGCGGATGAACCTGGACGATCTCGCGTACGCGCTGTGGCTCAGCTCCGACCTGTCGAAGTGGCGCGTGCCCGCCGTAATCGACATCCGCGACGAGGTCACGCGCATGCCGATCAGCCGGTTCGGCGTCGGGCTGCCGCAGTTCGACGAGCGTGCACACAGCGTCGGACGCGAAGTGCTGCAGGTGGGCAGCATGCGCCGCGAGCTCATCCACCACGACTTCGTGCTCACGGCGTGGGGAACGACGATCGGCCAGGGCATCGTGCACGTCGTCAATCCCGCCGATCCGGGTGCAACGGCGTTCGCCGACGTCTACCGCGACTTTTTCGAGACCGAACCCGATCGCGCTGCCGAGATCCACCGCCAGACCGAGCCTGCGGTGTTCGACCGCGACGGCAAACCGGAGACGAGCGTCAACGTTCGTCTGCCGCAAAACCCTGCCTGGTACATCGCGCGGATCCGTCCGGGAACAGGAATGTGGGTGCGATCGCTCGATGACGCATCCGAGATCTACCTCCGGCGAACCGAAGACGCGCTCTACGCGTTTCCGCTGCAGAGGCCGACGGTCGCGCAGAGTATCCGGCGTGCAGGCGGCGTCGCGATCTGGGCGCTCCTCGCGGCGATGCTGGTCGCAGGCTGGTGGTCGTTTCTCGCGTTCCTGCAGTTCATCAGACGAATCCCGCGAAGTCTCGACTTCCGCGCGCGCACGTCGCTCTACCTCACGAGCGTGATCATCCTGCCGCTGATCGTCTTCGTCCTGTTCGTTCGTGCGTATCTCGCCGGACGCCTCGAGACCGAGTACTTCGATCGCGGCCAGACTGCGCTCAACGCGGCGCAACGCGTCATCGAGGATTACCTCGCGTCGCAGAACGCGGCGCCGGAGCAGGTGCTCGACGACGAGATCCTCAGCTGGCTCGCGCGCGTGATCGGCCACGACCTGCATCTCTATCGCGGCCCGCTGCTCGTGGCGTCGAGCCGCCGCGACTTGTTCGCGGCGCACATCGAGTCGCAGCGGCTTCCCGGCGATGTGTATTCGTCGATCGTTCTCGGCGGCCGGCAACACGTTCGCGTGACGAGGCGGTCGGGCACGGCCCAATTCGCGGAGATCTACAGTCCGGTGAATCTGGCGCGCGGACGCAGCTACATCCTCGCGCTGCCGTTCATCGTCCAGGGCCGGCAGATCGAAGCGGACGTGAACGACCTCGCCACAACCATCTACCTCGTGCTGATCTTCATCGCGCTCGCCGCAATCGCCGTCGCATTCCGGATCGCGCGCAGCGTCACGCGACCCGTGCAGGGACTCGTCGCCGGAGCGCGCGCGGTCGCGCGCGGCGACTTCAACGTCGACGTGCGCGTGCCCAACGATCCCGATCTCGGTCTGCTCGTCACGACATTCCGCGACATGGCGCGCTCGATCAAACGGCAGCAGGAGGATCTCCGCCACGAGCGCGATCGCCTCCAGATCCTGCTCGAGAACATCAACGCCGCGGTCGTCGTGCTCGACGGCGACCTCCGCGTCGCCGCCACGAACGTCGCGGCCCGCAACCTCCTCGGCATCGCCGAAGACGCCGCGCCGGAGCCGCTCGACGCGCCGTATCCGGAGCTGGACGAGTTCGTCACCGCGCACAAACGGCGCCGCGCTGAATCCCAGGAGCTCGAGCTGAACGTCGACGGCAAGCTGCGCACGTATCGCGTCTCGATCGTCCCGCTGCCCGACTCGGATGAAGAGATGCTGATCGCCGAGGATGTGACGGAGATCCTGCGATCGAACAGGCTGGAGGCGTGGGGCGAGATGGCGCGGCAGGTCGCGCACGAGATCAAGAATCCGCTGACTCCGATTCAGCTCACGGCCGAGCATCTGCGCGCAGTCGCTGAACGCGACGATCCGAACCTGCCGAATGTCGTGCGCAATGCCGTCGACAACATCCTGAGGCAGGTCGTGACCCTGCGCGAAACGTCCAAGGAGTTCGGCGACTACGCGTCCCTGAGGCAGGCGCAGCGGAAACCGCTGGACCTCAAGCGCCTCCTCGAAGAGCTCGCCGCCGGCTACTCGTCGCGGTCAGGGTTCCTCGCCGAGATCGCCCCGAATACACCGGAGCACTACGCGGGCGACGCGCGACTGCTGCGCGGCGCAATCGCGAATCTGATCGAGAACGCGATCCAGTCCTCCCCATCCGGCCGCGTCCGCCTCGGCAGCTACTGCGTCGATTCGAAAGTTGTGATCCAGGTCGAAGACAACGGCCCCGGCGTCGCGCCCGAGCTGCTGCCGCGCATCTTCGACCCGTACTTCTCCACCAAGAGCGCCGGCACCGGCCTCGGCCTTGCAATCGCGCGCAAGGCGGTGGAAGAGCACGGGGGGAGTATCTCGGCTGAGAACCTGAACCCGGGGCTCCGCGTTTCGATCGAGTTGCCGGTGCGTTAGCGAATAGACGCCGCTAATATCGTGTTTTACGCAGTCCGCACCCCATGCGAAATCTCGTCTTCGCCATCATGGCCCTGGTCTTCGTCAGCGCACCGCTGGCTCAGGGCGAGGGTCCGCTCGACGAGACGCGGATCACGCTGCGGCAGGAAGTGCTGCGGCTGATCAACACGGATCGTCAGGCGCACGGGCTCACTCCGGTGACGCTCGACATCGAGGCGTCGTCGGTCGCCGACGCGTACTGCCGCAATCAGATCGCGAACGGGACCACGGGCCACTTCTCGACCGACGGTTACGCGCCGTACATGCGCTACTCGCTCGCCGGCGGCAACGACGGCGTGAGCGAGAACGCTGCGGCATGGTCGGCGAACTATCGCTTCAGCGACCGGGCCGTGTACGAGATGGCGCGCCGCTCCGACCAGGCCATGATGAGCGAACGCGCGCCGCACGACGGCCACCGCCGCACGATTCTCGATCCGTACGCGACACACGTCGGCCTGGGCGTGGCGTGGGAGAACGGCGAGTTCCGTCTCGCCGAAGAATTCATCCGCCGGTACGTGAGCTGGCCGCGGCCGCTGCCGCGATCGGCTTCGCTCGACGAACCCGTCACCGGCACCGGCCGTGCCGCTGACGGCTACCGCATCGAAGCGATCAGCGTTCACCACGAGCCGATCCCCGAAGCGATGCCGGCGCGCGTCGCGAACGCGATCACGTCGTACAGCCTCCCGGAGAAGCGCCGCGATTACCTGCCGCGGCTGCACAGCCGGCTCGATCTCCGTGAAGACGGCAGTGTGCACTTGATCCACGAGGAGTACACCGACGGCAGGCGTGGCGACTTCAACGTGGCCGAAGACGGCTCGTTCACGTTCACCGTGCCGTTCCATGACGGTCCGGGCATCTACACGGTCGTGGTGTGGGTGACCCGCAAGGGCGAGCGCACGCCGGTCGCGGCGAGCAACATCTCCATTCGCGTCGATAAGCCGGCGTACTCCTACGCCGGCACGCGATGACACCAGCGCCGGCAAGATCAGTGAGGCATGGCGACGTTCGAGTTGTAGATGTCGCTTACGGCGCGCCACTGACCGTTGAGCTTCCGCCAGACGACGACATACTTTCCGCTGTCTTTTGCCGCCGGCCCGCCTGCTTTTGGCGTGACGGTCATCTCGTAGTGTCCGCGCTCGGACGCCAGGTCGCCGGACTGCGTGATGTCGTCAGGCGTGAACGTCGCGTCGACGTTGAACGCGCTCACGAAGCCGGTGAAGAACTGCCGGATCGCGTCGCGGCCCGTCATCGCCGGCATATTCGGCGGCATCAGCACGGCCGAATCGGAGTACATCGCGATCGCCTGATCGGTATTGCCCGCGTGCATGCCGGCGGCGAGTTGCACGTCCGCGGCGCGGATCGCTTTATCGGCATCGCCGGGCTGAATGTCACTGTTGCTTGCGGTCGCGCAGCCTGCGAGAACCAGAACGGCAGCCAGAAGGAAACGTTCAACGTGAGTATTCATCGATGATCCTCTCGATCGCGCGGCGGCAGACGCGGCAGAAACCGACTTCGTCGCGCGTGAACATGATGCAGTCGGCTTCCGGACGATACAGACCTTTCGCTTCGTAACCGGCGCCTTCGAATGCGCCGGCCTTGTGCGCGTATTTCTGCGAGCCGAGGAACTGGGTCTCCCAGGCCTGCTCGCGGCGGAAGAGCTCGTCGATCTGCGTCTCCGGCACGTTCGCGTTGCGCAGACGGCGGCGCTCGGCCTGATAGTCGCGCTGATGGGCCTCGAACGCTTCCTTGTCCCACGGCGTCGGCAGCGGCGTGTCCTTGTCGACGAGCTCCGCCCACTTCGGGTGCGCACCGTTCGCGGTGAGGTTCGGCTCCCAGGGCTCCGGATGCTCGGCCGCTCCGGTCGCGTACGCAACATCAGATGTGTAGTACTCGTCGCCCAGGCCCGCGAAGTGATGGCCGAACTCGTGAACGAACACGTATTCGGCGAATCCGGTGTCGACCGCCGCCGTCGCCTGGTCCATGAAGATTCCGCCGCCGCCGTACTGCTTCTCGTTCACGAGGATCTCGAGGAAGTCGTACGGGGCTGCCGACGCGGCATCGCGCAACGCGCGGTTGTCGAACGTGAGCACGTAACGCTCGGAATCGAAGATGTTGTACTGCGTGCTGATTGGCGTGCGCCGGTTGTCGCTCGTGCGCGGCCGGTGCACGCCGCTCTGCGATGAAGGAAGCTGCAGCGCGCGCACGTTGAAGTCGCGCTTGCGGCTCTTGAACGGCTCCGTGTCGAACAATCTGCCGAGGAGGCGGTTGATGTCGCGCTGGAACTTGGGCAGCTCGGCTTCGGTGTAGCCCTCGCCGATCACGAGCAGATCGACTTTCTCCGAGGCCGGGCCGTTCTCGAAGACGGTGAAGAGTCTTCCCTGCGGTTTGAGATCGGCCGGGTTCACGAAACGCGAGCTCGGATCGACGAGCGTCGACCAGATCTGCTGGAACGCGTTCTCCTTGTCGCGCTTTTTCAGCACCACCTGCACCGACTTCTTCGGCCACGGAAAACGCAACGATTCGGTGAACGTGGCCGGACGCTCCCTGGCCTCGTCGGTCGTCTCCCACTCGCCGAACACCGACGCGAATCCGCGCGAGTAGATGACCTGGTTCGTGTCGCGGTCGATGACCTCGAAGTAGTACTTACCGAGGTTCGAGGTGTCGATGAGGCGGGTGCGGCTGCCCGCCCACGGACCGTCGGAGACGACGCGATCGAGCGCGACGATCTCCTCGCCGCGGTTGCCGGTGTGGAAGTAGTCGACGCGCATGGTCTTGTCGAGAAAGACCTCGTCGAAGCGCGCAGCCATCGCCGGCGCCGCCATCAACAGCACGACGGCAAGCGTGCGAAAACGCATGGGACCTCCTGGGGTCAGGTCTGCAGTTCCCAGTTTTTCCTTCGCTGTGTAGAAAAATCTCCAATTCGCAGAAAAAACTGGGAACTGCAGACCTGACCCCGACTCGCCGATTGTATGCTCTCGACGATGCGTTGCTCGCTGATCGCAGCCGCGTTGTTCGCCATCCCGATCTTCGCCCAGGTGCGCGAGCAGATCACCGTCGAGCGCATCCTCATCGACGCCCGCGTCACCGACGACCGCGGCGATCCGATTCTCGGACTCACGCCGAAGGACTTCACCGTGAAGGTCGACGGGAAGCTCGCGGCCGTCGAATCGGTCGAGTGGATTCCCGAAACCGCCGCACAGCGCGAGATCGCCGGCATGGACGACAGCGTGCCGCATCCGCCGCCGGCGTCATCCGACACGCCGCGCGGCCGCCTCTTCATCTACTTTTTCCAGACCGACTTCGCGCGCACGCCGTCGCGAGTCGGCGGGCAGATGAGTTTCCTCAGCTACACCGATCAGATGATCGACGATCTCGAGGAAGGCGATCGCGTGGCCGTCTTCTCGTTCGACTCACATCTGAAATTCCGCCTCGATTTCACCGACGACAAGCGCCAGATCAAGGACGCGATCCGGCTGAGCCTTCTCACCGACGAGCCGCCACAGCCGCCAATCGTCGCGAACCCGTCGCTCGCGCGCCGGCTGAACAAAGACGAGATGAAGAATGCCGCGACCTCCGACGCCGCGTTCATCCTCATCGCGAATGCCGTGCGGCCGATCCCCGGACCGAAGTCGATGATCCTGTTCGGCTGGGGACTGGGCACACTCTCAGGCGGCCGCGTGTGGATGGATCGTAAGTACCCGATCGCGCGATACGCGCTCGAGACTTCGCGCGTCAGCGTGTTCGCGATCGACACGTCGCAGGCCGACTGGCATTCGCTCGAAGTCGGATTGCAGCAGGCGGCCGCCGACACCGGCGGCCTGTACGCGCGCGCGTTCCGGTTCCCGAAGATCGCGCTCGATCTCGTGGAGAAGGCGCTCGTCGGACATTACGAGCTCGAGGTGCGGAAGCCGCAGCTCGACAAGCGCGGGTACCACACGATCGACGTCGACGTGAAGCGGAAGAACGCCACGGTGCTGGCGCGGTCGAGCTACGTCGATACCGATTAACTCACGACTTCGCGCAAGCGCTCGACGGCCCGGGCGTGCTCGGCTTCGAGCCTCGCCATGATCTCGCCCGCGCCGTCGATCGACCCCGCTCTGCCGATCTGCTCGATCGATTCGGCAAGGCTGCGCACCGTCATCGCCCCGATGTTTCCCGCGCTGCTCTTCAGCGCGTGCGCGGCGGATGCGAGCTCCGACGCGTTCTTCACATCGAGAGCTCCGCGCATGGCCGCAATTCGCGTCCCCGCATCCTCGATGTACAGAGCGATCAGATCGCGCAAAAAGTTCTCGTCCTGTCCGCCCACCTGCTGCAGGTACTCGATCGTCCCGCTCACGATCGGCTCGTCGGCAACAGGCTCCGGTTCGGCCGGCAACCAGCGGTCGAGGATGCGCGCGAGCTCGGTCTCCGCGACGGGCTTCGAGAGGTAATCGTCCATCCCCGCTTCGAGGCAGCGCTCGCGGTCGCCCTGCAGCGCGTTCGCGGTCAACGCCACCACCGGCGTATGTCGCAAGTACCCTTCGCGCGCGCGAATCAGACGCGTGGCCTCGAAGCCGTCCATCTCCGGCATCTGCACGTCCATGAACACGAGGTCGTACGGAATGCGCTGCAGGGCCTCGACGGCCTCTGCCCCGTCCCCGACTGCGTCCGCCGCGATTCCGAGTCTCTCCAGCTGGCGCACCGCCAGCTTCTGATTCACCGGATTGTCCTCGGCCACGAGGACGCGGACGTTATCGCGCCGCACTGCGGGTGTTTGAGAAGCGGCGTCTTGAAAGAGCCTCACGTTCTCTCGTCCCGCGACGGCGCTCACGATTGCGTCGAAGAGCGCCGACTGCTTGACCGGTTTCGTGAGCACCGCCTCGACGCCCGCGGAGCGGAGCGCTGTGGAACTGATCCGCTCGCCGAGCGAAGTCAGGATGATGATGTGCGTCGCCGAGATCGAAGGATCTCCTTTGATCGCTCGCGCCAGCGTCAGGCCGTCCATGCCGGGCATCAACATGTCGATGATCGCCAGCGGAAACGGCGCGCCGGCCTCGGCGGCGTCGCGCAGTACGGCAAGCGCCTGGACGCCGCTCTCCACCTCATCGCCGAGCATCTTCCAGGCGTTGAGGTTGTGCCGCAGCAGGCGGCGGTTCGTGTTGTTGTCGTCGATGATCAGAACGCGCAGACCGTCGAGGCCGACCACGTGTACCGCCGCCGTGAGTTGCGCGGCTCGCTGGAGCGGCAAGTTGAACCAGAAGGTCGAGCCTTTCCCCGGCGCGGACTCGACGCCCATCGTGCCGCCCATCAGCTCGACGAGCTGCCTCGAGATCGCGAGGCCGAGGCCCGTGCCGCCGTACCGGCGCGTCGTCGACGCGTCGGCCTGTGTGAATGGCTGGAACAGGCGCGAGACCACCGCCTCGCTCATGCCGATGCCCGTGTCTGTCACCGCGAATCTCACGCGGACGACATTGCCGTCGCTGCCGATTGAGTTGAGGTGAACGATGACCTCACCGGCGCTCGTGAACTTCACCGCGTTGCTGATCAGGTTCGTCAGCACCTGGCGGATGCGTCCCGGATCGCCGCGAAGCGTCGCCGGGATGTCGTGATCGAACAGCGCGCCGATCTCGATCTTTTTGGACTGAGCGGCCTCGCTGAAAAGGTCGAACACAGACTCGACGGTGTTCCGAAGATTGAAGTCGGCAGCCTCGATGAGGAGCTTCCCCGCTTCGATCTTCGAGAAGTCGAGGACGTCGTTGATCACGGCGAGTAGCGCGTCGGCGCTCGTCCGCACCGTCTGCGCGATCTCGCGCTGATCCTTGTCCAGACGCGTCGCCATCAGAAGACCGCTCATCCCGATGATCGCGTTCAGCGGCGTACGGATCTCATGGCTCATGTTCGCGAGAAACTGCGAGCGCAGCTCGGCGGCGTGCAGAGCGCTGTCTCGCGCCACAGCGAGCGCGCGCCGAAGCTCGCTTCCGCGGCGAAAATCCCGGATGGCCAGAGCAACGATCGCCGCAACCAGGAGCAGGTCGAGGACAGACCCGGCCGCAAGCACGAACAGCGTCCGCGCGGCGTGACGCTCGAAACGTTCGCGACGCTGCTGGAGAAGCTCCCGCTCGACGCCGATCATCCGGCTGGTGAGCGTCCTGATCCCCGTCATCGAGTCGCGCCCGCCACCGGCGATGACGATCGCACGCGCTGCCTCGAACCCGCGCTCCTTGCGCGCCGCGATGGCGTTGGCGACGAACTGCAGCTTCCACCGGATCGCCGTTTCGAGCTCTGCGACGAGCTGCAGCTGCTGCGCGTCGTCGCTGACGAGCGAGCGGAGCTCGTTGAGGTCCGCGCGGAGGCGCGCCCCCGTCGCCAGCGCCTCCTGCTCGTATCGCGGATCCGCCGTGATGACGAACGCGCGCTGCGCAGTCTCGGCCGACTCGACGTGGGTGAGAGTCGTCTCAATCGAGGAGATGACTTCCTGCGCGTGAGCGACCGACCGGCTCGCCTCAATCGACGCGGTCGTCGTGCGATAGGACACGAACACGAGCGTGAGCACGATCAGAAGTGCCACCGCCACGCTGATCGCCAGCCGGTTTCGCAACAGGAATCGCAATGTCACGAGCCTAGTCCAACGACAGAGTCCGCTAAGCTGTTCCCATGCGTCTCCGCTGGGCGCTCCTGGCGATCTTCCTTGTCGTGCTCGTATGGTCGGCGATCCGTCCGCACGATTACTTCACGTGGATCCTGGAAGTCTTCCCGGCGCTGATCGTGCTCGCGATCCTCATCGCGACGCGCGACCGCTTTCCGCTCACGCCGCTGCTCTATACGCTGATCTGCCTGCACGCGATCATTCTCGCCGTCGGCGGCCACTACACCTACGCCGAGGTCCCCCTCGGCTTCTGGATGCAGCGCGCGTTCGGACTCCTGCGCAACGATTACGATCGCATCGGCCACTTCGCACAGGGCTTCGTGCCCGCGATTGCCTCGCGCGAAATCCTAATCCGCCTCGGAATCGTACGCAGGCGCGGCTGGATCTTCTTTCTCGTGGTGTGCATCTGCCTCGCGGTCAGCGCCGCGTACGAGCTGCTCGAATGGCGCGTCGCCGTCGCCTCCGGCTCGAAGAGCGACGCGTTCCTCGGAACTCAGGGCGACCCGTGGGACACGCAGGAGGACATGGCCAC
>DASWBH010000178.1:0-11099 GCA_036390755.1 Thermoanaerobaculia bacterium | reverse complement strand
CGCTTCCCCTTCTCGCTGTCGCGCAGCGTCCAGCCCTTCGCGACGATCTGCTTTGTGGAGTAGTCGAGGAACTCGTCCTGCGACATCGGAATGAACAAACGGCCGCTGACCTCCCACTGGTTGGTGTCGCCGTGACTGGAGATCTTCTGCCAGTTCGCCTTTTCGGGAAGCTTGACGTCGGGCAGGCGCAGGTCGGCGTCGTTCGCACGCGACCAGCTCGACTCCGGCTGCCAGTGGTATTCCATGCCCCGCGCAACATCCTCCGCGCGGTGCCTGCCGAACTCGCGCTCGAGCAGATGAAATGCGCCGTCGATGCCGGAGGACAGTCCGCCGGCGGTGATGACCTTGCCGTTGTCGACGACGCGCTGCCGCAGCACGCGCGTGGTCGGCGAGAACTCGGCGAGCTCGTCGATGTGCGACGCCGTCGTCGTCGCGGAGAGTCCGTCGAGCAGCCCGGCCTTCGCGATGATGAATGCGCCGTTGCAGACCGACATCACGTAACGAGACTGCTTCGCGCGCTGCGCGATCCACGAGATCACCTTGTCATTGTGGAGCGTGTTGCCCACGCCGCCGCCGGGGACGAGCAGGACGTCGGACGGCGGCGCATGTTCGAGATCGTAGTCGGGCGTGATGCGCAGACCGAAGACGGTCCGGATCGGAGCCTTCGTCGCGGCCACGGTGAACACTTCCGCGCCGCTTTCGCCGAACACCTCGATCGGCGCCGTGAAGTCGATGTCCTCGGCGTAATCGAATACGAGCACCGCCACGCGAAAGCGCTTGTCCTTCTCGACGAGCTCCATGCCGCACAGCGGACACGTGCCCGGCTTGTCGAACTCCTGCGCGTGCTCCGGCATCGGGCAGACGTAGACCTTCGCCGGCGCTGATTTCGAGTCGTTCTTCGGCGAGCCGGCCGCCGCGGACTGCAGCAGCACGAGCGCGATGGTCAGCAGCACGACGGAGATGGCGAGTCGCATATGAGTGCCTCCGCGCGTAAGGTACGGTCCCGGCAGCGGAGTCGATTGAACGAACTCAAGATCGCCGCAAACCTTCCGTTTCGGCGCGCGTAACTAACGTCACGTGAGCACCCTCCTGTTCGGCCAGGCGTTCGGCCACATCCCGGAGCGCTGGAGCGCGCAATCGCTGGCGCTCAGCGTCGTCGTTCACGACCACCAGCGTGTCAACATCGCGCATACGCACGAGAGCGCGTTCGTGTCGCTGATGCTGGCCGGACAGTACGCGGAGACGGCCGGGCGCAAATCGTTCTCGTACGTGCCGTTCACGGCCGTCGGTCATCCTTCAGAGCTGGAACATCACGACGCGATCGGCGGCCCGGGCGTGCGGCTGTTGTTCTTCGAGTTTCGTCCCGAGCTGCTCAATGGAGTACGCGTGGACCCGACGGCGCTACGCTCGCTGCGCGACCTGTCGGGCACGCGCGCGGCGTGGGAACTTCTGTCGCTCTATCTCGACGTTGCGGCTGGCGGCGAGGGACTCGAGTTCGAGTCGCGCGCGCAGCAGGTAATCGCGGACATCGTTCGCGTTTCTGATCGTACGGCTTCGGATCTGCCTTCGCTCAACCGCGCGACGGAGTACCTTCACGCGCACTTCCGCGATCACATCGCCATGAAAGACGTCGCCGCTGCCGCCTCGCTCCACCCCGTGTACCTCGGACAGATGTTCCGCCGCCACACAGGAGAGACGATCGGCAGCTACGTCAGGCGCCTCCGCGTTCGCGCGGCGGCCGAATGCCTCACCTCGACGTCCAAGCCGCTCGCCGACGTCGCGCTCGATCACGGGTTCTGCGACCAGAGCCATTTCCATCGCGTGTTCAGGGCATGGTCGGGCTTCACGCCGGCGGCATTCCGCGCAAACTTCCGCGCGACCGCGCGCGCGGAACTGAAATAGAATCCCCGCACAAGTGCTTCTGGCAGTCCGCGTAAGCCACGGAGAGATGGGTGAGTGGCTGAAACCAGCGGTTTGCTAAACCGCCGTAGGGCCTCAAAGCTCTACCGAGGGTTCGAATCCCTCTCTCTCCGCCATGACGGATCGGGTTCCTGAACCTCGACGCTTCCAATCGAACAGCTCCGCCCAGGCGTTGTGACGGCCGGTGATCAGGTCCGCGACGATCAGCGCGCCGACCGTACCGAAGGTCATGCCCTGACCCGCGTAACCGGTCGAGGCGTAAAGATTCCCCGATCCTCCGATGTATGGAAGACCATCGACCGGCTCGATGATCTGTCCCGACCAGCGATAGCGCAGCGGCTGCGCGCTCCATAAATCGGTCGTGTACTGCTGCAGGCGCGAGAAGCGCTCTTCGCTGTCCTGATCCTTGCCGGCCTTGTGGTCCTCGCCGCCGACGATCATGAACGTGCCGGCCTTCGTCTGCTGCCAGCGCGTGTAGTGATACGGATCGGCGGTGTCCCAGAACAGACCGTCCGGGTGTTGACCGCCGAACTCGTACGCGAGCGCGTACGTGCGATACGCGGCGTCTTTGACGTGCAGCGACTGAAAGCCGGCGATCGGAACGTTCGTGGCGATGAAGACGCTGTCCGCCGTGATCGTTCCCTCTTCGCATTCGACGACGCACGGCTCGCCTTCGCGAATGTCGACGACGCGCGTGGTCTCGAAGATCGAACTTCCGTCGCCGTGTACGCGCGCTGCGAGCCCGGCGAGGTAATCGCGCGGATGGAGCTCCGCCTGGTTCACGAACTTCGCCGCCGCGCGCGTGAGGAACGGCAGCGGCGTGTCATCGAGCAGCTCGATGTTGAGTCCCGCCTCCGCCGCCGCGCGCGCCTCGCGCTTGACCTCAGCGACGTAGCTGCGCTTCTCCGTATAGAGGTAGCCGGGCACGCGACGAAACTGGCAGTCGATCGAATAGGAGCGGACGAACGACTCGATCTGGTCGATCGCCGCGCGCATCGAGCTGGCCACGAGCTTCGCCGCGTCCTTGCCAAAACTCCGCGCAATTTCGTAATAGCGCGCGTCGATCGCTTCGGTGATGTGCGCGGTGGTGTGACCGGTTTCGCCGGATCCGACTCGCTCCTTGTCGACGACGACCACGCGCTTGCCGCGATCCTTCAGAAGAACGGCTGCGGTGAGGCCGGTGATGCCCGCGCCGGCGATCGCGACGTCGGCGTGAACGGATCCGCGGAGCGGCGCATACGCTGAAGACTCGCTCGTCGCGAGCCAGAGAGATGTCGCGCTTTGGTTCACCGGCTTGCAGCGAGCAAGAAATGTGCTTGAGCAGAGCGCACGCAAGGTGCCGCGCGCCCGCAGGAAATTGACGTTTCGTGGCACATTTCGTGAACCGAATCAGCTCGCCTCACGCAAAGGTGCATTGCAGTTCTCGCAGTACCTATTGAGAAGTCCCGAAGGAGACAATCATGGCCAATACGAGCAAACGCGGTTTTGCGTCGATGGACGCGATCAAACAGCGTGAGATTGCGAGCAAAGGCGGGAAGGCAGCACACGCCAAGGGCACCGCTCACGAATTCACGACGGATGAGGCGCGCGTCGCCGGCCGCAAAGGCGGCGAAGCGGTGAGCCGGGACCGAGCTCACATGTCGACGATCGGCCGCGAGGGTGGGCACAGCCGCGGCGCGAGAGCGCGAGCGACGGGCAACACGACGAGCGACGCTACCCGCAGTGCGAGCAGCGAGTCATTCGAGCGCCGGTACAACTCAGAGCGAGGCGAATTCGAAAACAGCCGGCCGTCATCGATCGGCGGCAGCAAACAACACAGCGGTGAGCAGCGCGCCAGCTTCAGCGCCTCTGATCGCGGAGAGAACTCGCGCGGCGGCAACGAGCGCGACGAGCGTTCGGGCGATTCACCGTCCAACGGACCCTTCTCGGGCCGCGACGAAATCTGAATCGCAGGATCCCCGCGGCCCGGCGGGGATCCTTCCTTACTTCTCCGACATCGCGAGCTTCAACACTTCCGCAAGATGCAGCGGCTGACGCCCTGTGGCCTGCGCGATCTGCTCGCGGCAACTGAATCCGTTCGCGATGATCAGCGTCTCCGCGGATGCTTCCCGCACCGCTGGCAGAATCACCCGCTCTCCGACCCGCATCGAGATCTCGTAGTGCTCGCGCTCGAAACCGAACGCGCCTGCCATCCCGCAGCAGCCCGAGTCGGGATGCTCGAGATCCAGTCCCATTCTCCGCAGCACCGCTTCTTCTGCGTCGAAACGCATGATCGACTTGTGATGACAATGCGCCTGCACGAGCGCCTTGCGGTCGAGTGACGGCAGCGGAAAATCGCTTTCGCGCTGAATGAACTCGGACAGCGTCATCGCCGATCGCGCCACCCGCCTGGCCGACTCGTCCCGCGGAAAAAGATTCAGCAGCTCGTCGCGAAACACCGACACGCAGCTCGGTTCGAGTCCGATGAGCGGAAGCCCTTCTTCGATCTCCGCTCGCAATACCGTGAGCGTTTCCCGCAGCAGCCGTTTCGCCATGCCGAGGAAGCCCCAGTCGTAGAGAGGCCGGCCGCAGCAGAGGGTCTTCTTTGGCAGAACGACTTCGTAGCCGGCGCGTTCGAGGACTTCCACGGCAGACATCGCCGTCTCGGGGACGAAGAAGTTGTTGAACGTGTCCGGCCAGAGGAGTACGCGCTTTCGTGCTCGTCCTCGGTCCGCGGTCCCGGGTCCTCGGTTCTTCCACTGCTCGACGAACGTCTGCTTCGCGAAGCGCGGCATCCGGCGATCGGGTGCGATGCCGGCCAGCGACTTCGTGACCCCCAGGTTCATCAGTGCGTTCGCGATTGCGGGTGCGATCCGCGCCGCGCGCGCCCACCAGTAGATCCAGCCCATCGCGTAAGCGGCGGGCGGCCGCAGGCGGCCTTTGTAGTAGTGCGACAGGAATTCAGCTTTGTACGTCGCGACGTCCACGCCGGTCGGGCAATCGCCCTTGCAACCTTTGCAGGCGAGGCAGAGGTCCAAGGCATCTTTTACCGCCTCGTTGCGCCACGTGCGCGGCACGGCCTGACCGTTGAACATCTCGAACAGCAGGTGAGTGCGGCCGCGCGTCGAGTGCTCCTCTTCGCGCGTGACCTGATAGCTCGGACACATCGTGCCGCCGTCGAGCCGGCGGCATCGTCCGACGCCGACGCAGCGCATCACGGCGTGGTTCATCCGCCCTTCGTCTTCGACGTACGCGAAGTGCGTCTTCGGATTCCATGGCGAGAACGAGGAGCCGAGGCGGAGGTTTTCGTCGGGCTGGTAAGGGGTGATGAGTTTGCCCGGATTCATCTTCCAGTCCGGATCCCAGGCCGACTTGAACTCGCGGAACGCTTTGATCAGCTCGGGCCCGAACATCTTTTCGAGGAGCGCGCCGCGCGCCTGCCCGTCTCCGTGCTCGCCGGAGATCGATCCGCCGTAGGACACGACGAGATCCGCCGCGTCGTTCAGAAACGCGCGGAACTTCGCGATGCCTTCTGTCGACTCGAGATCGAAATTCGTGCGCGTGTGGACGCAGCCCTGGCCGAAGTGGCCGTAGAAATCGCCACCGTAGCCGTACTGCTCGAGGAGTTTCCGGAAGTCGCGCAGGTATCCGCCGAGCTTCTCCGGCGCGACTCCCGCGTCCTCCCACCCTTCCCACATCAGCGGCCGCCCGGGAACGTGCGCGGTGGCGCCGAGTCCCGACTCGCGGATCGCCCACATCATCCGCTCCTGCCGTTTGTTCTCGCAGAGGAACCTGGAGGTGACGGCCGAATCGCGCTGCATCGCATCGAGCATGCGCCGCGCGTTCGCGTCCGACTCGGCCTGTGATTCGCCGCCGAATTCGACGAGCAGCCATCCGCCGCCCGGCGGAACGAGCGCGAGACCCTCGGGGTGCATGTTCTTCTGCTTCATGTCGCGCAGGAGAAGGTCGTCGAATCCTTCCAGTCCGATCGGCTTGAACTCGAGCAGGCGCGGCACGTGATCGGCGGCGTCGTAAATCGTCGGGTAACCGATGACGGCGAGCGATCGAAACGGCGGTGAGTCGACGAGCCGGCATTTCGCTTCGAGCACGATCGCGCACGTGCATTCGCTGCCGACGAGCGAACGCGCGACGTGGAATCCGTTCTCCGGCAGCAGGTCGTCGAGGTTGTAGCCGGACACGCGCCGCGGGATCTTCGGGAATCGTGCGCGAACGAGATCGCCGTAGGCGTCGCGGATCTCGCGGAGCTTCGCGTAAATCGCAGCGGGCCTGCCGGTCGCGCCGCGAATGTCCGCGTCAGTCGGTTGCCCGACGCGCATGCGCGTGCCGTCGTAGAGCAACACGTCGAGCTCGTCGATGTTGTCGACGGTCTTCCCCGCCATCAGTGCGTGCACGCCGCACGAGTTGTTGCCGATCATTCCCCCGATCGTGCAGTGCGAGTGCGTCGCGGGATCGGGGCCGAAAGTGAGCTTGTGCTTCTCGGCACGCGCGCGGAGGTCGTCGAGCACCATTCCGGGCTGCACGCGCGCGAACTTCCGATCGGCGTCGAGCTCGATCACCTCGCTCATGTATTTCGAGAAATCGAGGACGACGGCGACGTTGCAGCACTGGCCGGCCAGACTCGTTCCCGCTCCGCGCGCGAGGATCGGCGCGCCGAACTTCCGCGCAAGCGCGACCGCGGCGATGACGTCGTCGGCGCGCTTCGGCACCACGACGCCGATCGGCACCTGCCGGTAATTCGAAGCGTCCGTCGCGTACAGCGCGCGCGTGCCGTCGTCGAAGCGCACCTCGCCTTCGATCTCGCGGGAGAGCGCGGCCGCGAGCGCAGCAGCGTCGACGTTGAGGTTCTGCAGGCGGTCGCGATGCTCGAATCGCTCGCGAACGGTCCGCTCGGGATGGGGAAACGCGACGGGATCGTAGCGATTGATCTCTCTGCTCATCAGGTGCAGAGACTACCGCGTCAACGCCGCGCGAGCTTCGAGAACCTGCTGTTCGAAGACTTGCGCGACGAGCTGGCGCGCTTCTTCGATGACTTGGATGATGCGGCGCGCTTCTTTGAAGACGAAGTGCTTCGCTTCTTCGATGATTTCTTCGACGCGGCGCTGCGCTTCCTCGACGATTTCCTGGAAGCCGCCTTCTTTGCTCCGACCCCGCCGCCGCTCACCCGGTCGCGCACGGCCGTGGTGATCCGATCGACGATCGATCGCCGGCTGCTCCGCGATGACGACTTCCGCGCTTTCGCGCCGCCACGGCTGCTCAGGTCCACCGTCTTGCGATCGACGAGCTTCGAGAAGCGGCTGTCGCTCTCGTCCTGGTAGAGGAACGCCAGGTTGTCGCGATCGAACCAGTCGAACCACTCGTCCCACGAGATCCGCTCGAGCGTTCCCTGGCCGCTGAAGCCGGGGTAGTCGATCCGCAGCACGCCCGGATCGTCGTCTTCGCCGGTGCGCTTCACGTGCGCCGGATAACCGCCGCGGCCTTCGACCCAGCGCCGGATCTCATTGTGATCGACCGTTGCTTTCGCAGACGCCATTGAATCCTCCGGTCCCGCCGTCCGCGATCGTGCAATTCAATTGCCCGTCGTGCGATAGCATCGAGCGCGGTGACCCGACTCATTGCCCTCGTCGTTCGCTACGGCACTCCGCTCGTCTGGCTCAATGTTTTTCTCGAACAGCTCGGACTGCCGATTCCCGCGGTGCCGACCCTCGTCGTCGCCGGCGCGCTGTCGCGCGACGGGAAAATGTCGTCGACGCTCCTCCTCGCCGGCTCGGTCGTGGCCTCGATCATCGCCGACGCGATCTGGTTCTTCCTCGGAAAGCGGCTCGGCTATCGCGTTCTCCGCACGATGTGCCGCATCTCGCTCTCGCCCGACTCCTGCGTGCGCGATACCGAGGCGCGGTTCGACCGGTGGGGAATGCCGTCGCTGCTCTTCGCGAAGTTCGTCCCGGGCTTCTCGACGATCGCGCCGCCGCTCGCGGGCGCGACCGGCCACGGCGTCGCGGAGTTCATCGCATACGACGCCGGCGGCGCGCTGCTCTGGGCTGGCGCGGCGGTGGCGGCGGGGCGCATCTTTCATCGCGCCATCGACCGCGTCCTCCTCGCTCTCAACAACCTCGGCTACTGGGCCGTCGTGTTCATCATCTGCGCGCTGGCGATCGTCATCGTCGTCAAGTGGTGGCAGCGCATCCGGTTTCTCAGGCGCCTGCGGCTCGCACGAATTACTCCGGAAGAGCTTCTGGCGCTTCTCGACGCGGAGATCAAGCCGATCGTCATCGACGTCCGCACCGCGTCGGCGCAGAAACGTGATCCGCGGCGGATTCCGCTCGCCCTCGTGATTCCGGGCGACCGCATTCCCGAGCGCCTCGCGGACATTCCGCGCGACCGCGAGATCATCCTTTACTGCACGTGACCGAACGAAGCGTCAGCGGCCCGTGTGGCCGCACGACTCATCGAACAGGGTTTTGAAATCGTGCGGCCGCTGGCCGGCGGACTGGAGGCGTGGGTCGACGCCGGTTACCCGGTCGAGACCGAGCCTACTCCTTCAGAACCTCCATCAGATACGCCGACACTTCATCCGACCGGATCAGCGCCAGCTTCGAGATGATGTCCTTGCGCAGCTCGGGATTTTTCTCCTTGCGCGCGAGCGCGATCAGCGCTTTGCCGTTCTGCTGCAGGAACAGCGAGTTGATGACGGCGTGCCGCACGTCCGCGCTCGCGTCCGTGTCGTAGATGCTCGTCAGCAGGTCGCCGGTCCTGGCGTTGCCGAGCAGACCGAGATTGCGGATCGCGGTCGCGCGAAGCTCGGGTGACTTCTCGTTTCGCGCGATGTCGGCGAGTTTGTCGACGCTGCCGCCGATGAACATCGCCTGGATGATGTGCTTGCGGATCTCGATCGACGTCTCGGTGCGATACAGATCGGCGAGCTCGTTCCGCGCGCCGAGGATGCCGAGGTTGCGGACGGCTTCGCCGCGGAGCTCTTCGTTCGGCTCGCTTTTCGCGAGCGTGAGTAATCGCGCACGATCGCCGGCGAGCATGTACGACTTCAGGATGCTGCTCTTGACGTTGACGTCCGACGTCGACGTGTAGACGTCCGCGAGCAGCTTGCGGCTCTGCTCTCCGCCGCTGATGCCGATGAACCGGAGCGCCTGCTCCTGCAGCGACTTGTGCGAGCTGTCGCGCGCGACGCGACCGAGGATCTCCATGGCGCGAGGCGAGTTCGATTGGCTCAGGACGAAGAGCGCGCGCTCCTTCACGCGCGGCGAGCTGTTGCCGGTGAGGATGCGCTCGAGCACCGGCACGGCCTTCTCGGGATCGCTGCCCATCAGGCCGTTGAGAATCACGAGCTTGAGGTCGTCATCGTTGGTGTTGTCCGGCTCGACTCGCTGGCCGGATGACTGCCTGATCTCGACTTCGAGGGCCTTGCTGTCGTCGGCCCAGTGGCTCTTCGGAAATGCCTTTTGCAGCTCGATGAGGCTCGACAGCGCTTCGGCGCGCTGGCCCAGCTCGTTCTGCGCGCGCGCCATCCAATAGAGCGCGGCGTCGGCGTGCTCGAGGTGCATTTCAGCGACTTTGCGGAAGAGCTTCGCCGCACGGGCAAAGTCCGAGTCGTCGAGCGCCTGGGTGCCCTCGTCGTACAGTTCCGACTCGCGACCGGATTTCGTTTCCTTGCGGTCGCGCGACTCGCGCTGCGCGATGTCGAACGTTGCGAAAAGCGGCATCGCCGAAAGCGCGGCCGCGATCATCATTAATGCGATTCGTTTCGTGGACATGGTTTCCTCTCTCTCTTACAGAGCATCTGCATTCGTATTGCGGGGCGGCTTCTCGCCGCCGGGAGTGGTCTGCGCACCGATGACGCGCACCTTGAAGAGCAGGCCGTTCGTCTGAATCCGCCTCTGTAGCGATGTCAGCTCATCGCTCGACAGAGACTTGCCGGAGTGCGAGATCTCGATGAGCACGGGCTCGATCTCGGCGAGGACCGCTGCGATCCGCTCGTTGCCGCGCTGCGACGCAGTCTGGCGATAGATGCGATTCGCCAGGACGAGCTCTCCCGCGCGGCGGCTTTCCTGCTCGATGTCGAGGCTCTTGTCCGGATCGGCGTTGGCGAGCTCGGTCAGCACGCGTTCGGTGCTGTCGAGGTGATCGCCGACGACGAGGAGGAGGACCTTCTCGCCGCGGTCCTGCGACTGCGCTGATGCGGTCCGCTGAACCGTAGCAGTCGTTTGCGTCGCCGCCACAGACACAACCTCATGCCGCGCGCGCCAGAAATGTCCCGCGAAGAACGCGAGGGCCAGCGCCGCTGCAGCGGTGAGACCGCTCGCCCACGTGAGGCGACGGCGGCGGGAGCTTCCCAGCTTCCACCGGAGTCGAGTCCACACCTCTTCGCCGTACCGCTCACCGCGATCGGGAACCGGCGCATCGCTCACGAGCTCGAGCACGCGGCGGATCGTGTCGAACTGCACGGCGCAGTCGCGGCACTGGCGTAGATGCTCGGGCACCGTCGCCGCTTCGGCGTCGTGGTAGTAGTGCGATACGAGCTCTTCTTCTGTCAGATGTTGCATTGGGTTGACCTCACCAGCGGTTCGAGCGATTCGCGAAGCTTTTTGACTGCGCGGAATATCGTGTGCTTCGCTGCGCTGACCTGGATGCCGAGGGTTTTGCCGATCTCCTCGACGGGCATGCCTTCGAAGTGGCGGAGCACGAATGCGGTGCGCTCGTTGCCGCTCAGCCGTTCGAGCGCCTGGAGCACGTGCTGCTTCAGCTCGGCGCTGAGCAGCAGACGGTCGGGCTGCGGATCGGAAGATTCGAACTCGCGCGTCATCTTTTGGTCCTCGCCATCGTCGCGAATGAGCGGTTTCTCGTGTCGCGTGCGCGAACGCAGCAGATCGAGCGAGCAGTTGATGGCGATGCGGTGCAGCCACGTCCCGAAGTTCGCCCGCTCCTCGAACTTGTCGATCTGGCGGTACGCGCGGAGAAACGTCTCCTGGACCACATCATCTGCATCGTGCTCGTTTCCGGTCATTCGATAAGCCACGCGGAAGATGGCCCGGCTGTGGCGCTCTACGAGAGCCCGGAACGCGTCGGCGTCGCCGCCTCGAGCCCGGCTCACCGCCGCGACGTCGGTCATCTCCATCCGGACAGGTTAGACTCGGAAATCGACGCGCGGTTAGGAGTTCGGGGTTCGG
>DASWBH010000177.1:0-29574 GCA_036390755.1 Thermoanaerobaculia bacterium | reverse complement strand
CGGATGAGCTCGCGGATCGCCGCGAGCGACTGCTCGAACGTGACGCCGCAGAAATAACGGTCCAACTCATCGTCGTGAAGCGACAGCGCAGCCATTTCACACCAGATGACGGACGCCGTGGTGACGACGCCGCTGTTCTCGGCGCGGAGTGTGAATGGAACCAGTCGTCCGATGCCGACTGGTTGCGTCACTTGCAGGCGTGCGCCCCTCGTGGAGATGTCGACGACATCGGCATTGACGCCGTCTATCTCCGCCGCGAGCGGGGTGACGACGAAATACCGAGCTTCCGAACGGAGATCGAATTTCATGGCGGCCCTCGGATCTCTCACGTTAGGAGACCGGCGTCACAGAACGGCGGGAGGAGCCGTCAACCGTTCGTCAATTCCGGCGCACGCGGAATCGTCGATAATTCACGCCCGTGAGTAACCCGCAGCGATTCCGCGATTTTTCGTCTGCCGAGGAGCTCGCGATGCTCGTCGAGGAAGTGCGCGACTACGCGATGTTCGTCCTCGATTTGAAAGGCACCATTCGCTCGTGGAATCGCGGCGCCGAGAACATCATGGGGTACTCCGCCGACGAGGCGGTCGGACGCCACTTCTCGCTGTTCTATCCGCCTGACGACGTGGCGAGGAAAAAGCCGGACGGCGAGCTCGCGCTCGCGGCGGCGGAAGGGCGAATGGAAGATGAAGGGTGGCGCATCCGCAAGGACGGAGCGCGTTTCTGGGCGAACACAGTCATCACCGCGCTGCGCGGGCCCGGCGGCGAGCTGCGCGGCTTCGCCAAGGTCACGCGCGATCTCACAGAGCGCCGCGAAGCCGATGAGAGGCTGCGCCAGAGCGAAGAACTGTTCCGGCTTCTGATCAGCTCGGTCGAGGAGTACGCCATCTTCATGCTCGACCCGACCGGTCACATCACGACGTGGAACGCCGGCGCGCGCCGCATCAAGGGGTACGCGCCGGAAGAGATCATCGGAAAGCACTTCTCGATCTTCTATCCGGCAGCGGAAAAGGCTGCTCGCAAGCCCGATCGGGAGCTCGAGATCGCAATTCGCGAAGGGAAGTTCGAAGAGGAAGGCTGGCGTCTCCGGAAGGACGGCAGCCGCTTCTGGGCGAATGTTCTCATCACTCCGGTTCACGATGGGCGCGGCGAGTTGCGCGGCTTTGCGAAAGTAACCCGCGACATCACCGACCGCAAGGAGCAGCAGGAGATGCAGCAGGCGCTCCTCGAACAACGCGAGGCGCGTCTGCAGGCCGAGGAAGAGCGGCGGCGTGCCGAAGCGTCGTACCGCGTGGCCCAGGAAGCGAATCGTGCGAAGGATGAGTTCCTCATGACTCTGTCGCACGAGCTGCGCACTCCGCTCACCGCGATCCTCGGGTGGGCGCGCATGCTGCCGGCGATTCCCCCGGGTGATCAGGCGTTCCACGACGCAGTGGCCGCGATCGCGCGCGGCGCGCAACTGCAGGCGACACTCATCGACGACGTCCTCGACGTCTCGCGGATCATCTCGGGCAAGCTTCGTCTGACGCGCGAGAGCATCGAGGTTGAGCGCGTGCTGAATGGCGCGCTCGATGCGGTGCGGCCGAGCGCCGAGGCGAGATCGATCTCGATCGTGCTCGCGTTTTCGAACGGCCTCGGCAACATCGTCGGCGACGCGACGCGCCTTCAGCAGATCGTGTGGAACCTGCTCACCAACGCGGTGAAGTTCACGCCGAAAGGCGGCATCATCACCCTCGCGGCGCGGCGAACATCGTCACACGTGCAGATCAGCGTGGTCGATAACGGCGAAGGCATCGATCCGGCGTTCCTGCCACACGTTTTCGAAGCGTTCCGTCAGGCGGAAAGTCCGAGCACGCGCGTCCACGGCGGCCTGGGACTCGGATTGTCGATCGTCCGTTATCTCGTCGAGGCGCACGGCGGCACAGTCAGTGCCGAGAGCTCCGGCCGCGGCAAGGGCGCGACGTTCACCGTGATCCTGCCGGTCAGCGTCATGAGCGGCGGCGCGATCACTGACGAGCCGGCGCAAGTCGCGGAAGCGCAGCAACGCACGATCGATCGCACGCAGCTCGAGGGCGTCAGAATCCTGACCGTCGACGATGACCGTGAAGGACGCGAGCTCGTCACGGCCGTGCTTCGTCAGGCCGGCGCGACCGTCACCGCAGTCGAGTCGGCATCTGCTGCGCTCGCGGAGCTGACCGCGCATCGGCCGGACGTCGTGATCACCGACATCGCCATGCCGCTCATGGACGGCTACGCATTCGGCCGCGAAATGCGTGCGCGAAAGGACCTCGCCGGCATCAAGCTGATCGCGTTGACGGCGTTTCCGGCCGGAGCCGCCGCTGCGGAGAAAAGCGGCTTCGACCTCTATCTGATGAAGCCGATCGATCCGTTCGATCTGATCGACGCTGTAGCTGGCATCGCCGGCCGCACGTGACGGCTCACGACGCGAAGTGGTGCAGGTCGGGCAAACACGACGGGCAGAGCCACGCTGCGAGCCATAGGCATCCGGCGACGAGCGCCACCCAGATCAGGATCAGGGCGATGCGTGCGCCCCAGTCGACGTGCTGCTCGATGACGGTGGTTCCGGCGACGAGATCGCCCACGCGCTGCCGCCGCGGCGAAAACGCCGCGAACAGAAACGCGAGCGCGTAGAACAGAAGCGCGTCGATCAGCCGCAGCAGATTGCGAATCGTGGCCGTCAGCCACGGCCGGTCTCCCGCGCCGTTGCGCACCTGCAAGCCGAGGAGGCCTTTGCCGAGCGTCGCGCCGAACAGCGCTTCGAGGACGATGTGATAAGCGAGGACGACGATCAGAACGATCATCGCGGCGGCGATCGTCACGCGGAGGGGCGCAGTGAGGCGCGAGTCGAGCTGACTCCAGTGCTCGACCAGCAGAGCAGCCGGAATGGCGAGCAGCGCAACGATGACGACGCGATCGAGAATCAGCGCGAGCATCCGGTCGCCGATTGCCGCGAACGGTTCCGCGGCGGTGCGCGGCATCATCCGCGTCCGTCTGCGCTCGTTCGACGCCCGCTCAGTCGATGGAAGGATGTTCCCGCAGATGAAGCACTTCAGAGGACTACCTTCGTTCTTGACACCGCAAGCAGGGCAGAACACCTAAAATCCTCCGGAAATAATGATTGTAGTCATCCGGTGCGCTCGGGGACGTGACCGGGGTCGCATTCTCGGCTACGCTTCGCGCCCGCATGTGGACCGCTCGACGCATTCTCAAAGAGCTCGCCGATCCTGATCGCCGCAGGCGCGTGCTCGTTGCGTTCTGGAAGCACGGCGAGCCGGCGACGAAGCTGCTTGCCACGGCACAGCTCGCAAAGGCGCTGCACTTCCGCGAGGAGGCGTTCAGGAAGATGGCCGCCGAGAAGAAGGCCGACCTGCTCGGGTCGCGCGTGGGTGCGCCGGAATTCGATCAGTTCCTCGAGGCCGCGCTGCTCCAGTACCACACGCATCACGCGAACGAGATGATGGGGGCGTTTCTCGACAAGTGGGGAGTGCCGCACAAGAACGGCTCAATCGAGTCGGACGACTACAAGGCGCCGTCGGACGAGCAGGTGCGATCGGCCGTTTCGGAGCTCGAGTCCGCCTTCGACCGACGCGATATCGCGCTCTACCTCGCCACGGCCGGTCTGCTGATGGGCGACGAATGGCGCGACGCGACATGGCCGGTGGTGGATTCGCTGACGGTGTCATCCTGAGCCGCGAAGACGGCGAAGGATCTGGGCGGGGGCGCGATTCCGCCGCCCAGATTCTTCGCGCTCTGCGGCGCTCAGAATGACACGAGCTCAGAATGACACGAGCGCGCGCACTTCTGCGGGCGTCAGCTCGCGCGCTTTGCCGATTGCCAGGTCGCCGATGCGGACCGGCCCGATCGCGACGCGAACGAGCTTCAACACCTTCGCCTCGAGCGCCTCGACCATCCGCCGCACCTGTCGGTTGCGGCCTTCGCTGATCGTCATCTCGAACACCGTCCGTCCGCCCGCTTCACGCACCCGGGTGACAATCGCCGGCTTCGTCATGCCGTCGCGCAGTTCGACGCCGTTGCGCAGGCGATCGAGGTCCTCCTCCGACAGGAATCGCGATGCTTTGACGAGATACGTCTTCGGCACTTTGTAATCGGGATTCGTGATGCGTTCCGCGAACGCGGTGTCGTTCGTGAGGATCAGCAAGCCGCTCGTGTCGAGGTCGAGCCGGCCGGCCGAAAACAGATATCGCTCGCGATCGGGAAGCAGGTCGTAGATCGTCGGGCGGCCTTGCGGGTCGTCGTAGGTCGTGAGGTAACCCTTCGGCTTGTACAGAAGAACGTACGTCTTGCGCTGTTCGGAGAGCGGTTTGCCGTCGAAGAGAATGCGGTCGCGATCGAGATCGATCCAGCGATCCGCGTCGACGACGACTTGTCCGTTCACGCGAACGCGCCGCGCCGCGATCCACTGGCGCGCTTCCGTGCGCGACCCGAGGCCTGCTTTTGAGAGGACGCGCTCGAGTGTTTTGAGCCGTCGATTGCCGGGAGGAGGCTTCTTTACTTTGTCAGAAGAAGACGCTGCGCCGCCTCGGCGCTTAGCGGCTGGCTGAACACGAATCCCTGGAGTTCGTCGCATCCGAGCTCGCGCAGGATATCGCGTTGAATGTCCTCCTCGACGCCCTCGGCGACGACGCGCAAGCCGAGGGCGTGGCCCATGGTGATGATGGCTTCGACGATGGTGCGCTCCGGTCCGATGCCGCGCAGGTCGCTGATGAACGAGCGGTCGATCTTCAGTCCGGTGATCGGCAGAAAGCGCAGCTGCGAGAGCGACGAGTAGCCGGTGCCGAAGTCGTCGAGCGACACGCCGACGCCCATCGACCGGAAGTGCGACAGGCGGCCGAACGTCAGGTCGCTGTCGCGGATCGACAGACTCTCGGTCACCTCGAGGTCGAGCGATTTCGGATTCACGTGCGTCTCGGCGAGGACCTGCTCGACCATGCGGGTGAGTTTCTCGTCATGGAATTGCCGCGCCGAAAGGTTGATCGACAGCCGCAGGTCGCGCGCGCCGGCCTGTTCCCATGCGCGCAGCTGACGGCACGCGGTCCAGAACACCCATTCGCCGATCGGGACGATCGCGCCGATGTCTTCGGCGAGCGGGATGAAGTCTTTCGGCTCGAGCACGCCGCCGCCGGGACGCTTCCATCGCAGCAGCGCTTCGAAGCCGGTGATGCGGTTCGTCTGCAGGCTGATGATCGGCTGGTAGACGAGGAAGAGCTCGTCGCGTCCGATCGCGCGGCGCAGCGCGCTCTCCAGCGTGAGCCGCATCTCGGCGCGCCTCTGGGCGATCGGCGTGTGGAACTGGTAATTGTTGCGGCCAGCCTCCTTCGCGCGGTACATCGCGCCGTCAGCGTTCTTGACGAGCGTCTCGATGTCGTCGCCGTCGTGCGGCGCGATGGCGATGCCGATACTTGCCGTCACGAACAGCTCGCGCCCTTGCACGATGAACGGATGGCGAACTGCCTCGAGGACCTTCTCGGCGACCTTCGCCGCGCCGGCGGCGGCAGTTGGATGATCGACCTCAGGCAGGATGAAGACGAACTCGTCACCGCCGATTCGCGCCACCGTATCCTCGGCGCGCAGGCACGTGAGCAGCCGCGCAGCGACCGCGCGCAACAGCTCGTCGCCGGCGCTGTGAGCCATCGTGTCGTTGATCAGCTTGAAGTGATCGAGGTCCAGAAAGAGGACCGCGACCGCGCAGTTGTGCCGGCGGCCCTGCGCCAGTGCAAGCGCAAGGCGGTCGTTGAGCAGAAATCGATTCGGAAGATCGGTCAGCGCATCGTGATACGCCTGATACTCGATCCGCTCCTCGGCCAGCTTGCGCGCAGTGATGTCGATGACCGTCCCTTCGAGCGTCTCTTCGTTGACGTCATCGGACATCGTGATGAACTCGTTGAGCAGGATCCAGAGCGGCTGGCCGTCCTTCCGCCGCATGCGCACTTCGAAATTCACCGCCTCTCCACGGTTGCGCACCAGCGCGATCAGCTCGTCGCGGTCCGCTTCGCTGAAATAGAGCGCCGGCGTGCGGAGGTCGTTCATCTCGCTTGTCGTCTGGTAGCCGAAGATGCGCGCGAATGAGTCGTTGCATTCGATCAGGCGGCCCGACACGGTCGAGCGGAACACGCCGGCGACGTTGCGCTCGAACAGCGACCGGTAGCGCCGTTCCGCGCGCCGCTGATCCGTGACATCGAACGAGATCCCGATCGTGCCCGCGATGGCGCCCTGATCGTCGCGCAGCGGATGCATGCGGATATACAGGTCGCGGTCGCGCCACTGCGTCTCGAACGCGAGGTGTTCCCCGCCCAGCACGCGACGGTGCAGATCGAGCGCGATTTCCCGCCGCTCATCGCCGGTGAGGTAGCGGTCGAGCGTGTGTCCGACGGCCTCGTCGCCGAAAACCCCGACCGTGTGCAGGCCGCCGCCGATCGATGACGTGATGTTCAGGTCGAGATCTGTGGTCCAGACGTTTGCCGGAAGCTGATCGATGACGACGCGCATTCGCCGCTCGAGCGCTTGTCGTTCGGCGAGGTTGCGCGCGGTGACAACCATGGCCTGGACCGAACCGTTCGGCGCCACGATGGGAACGCCGACGCTCTCCATCTGCAGCGTCCCGCCGTCGCGGCGGACCATGCGGATCTCGATCGTCTTCGCGTCGCGTTCGTTCATCCGTTTGACGAACGCTTCCGCCATGCGGCCCTGATCGCCGGGATGGACGTACTCGAGACAGCCGTGGCCGATCATCGCCTCCGGCTCGTGACCCAAAGCGTCGCGATGGGAAGGGGAGGCCCAGAGGATGATGCCGGCCGGATCGACGAGCTGGATCAGGTCGTGCGCGTGCCTCGCGGCAACCGACGCGAATTCTTCACCCTCCACCGCCAGACCGCGCACATCCCTCGGACCATCCATGTGGGCACCGGCCTCGAGTATTGTACAGGTCAGTCCTTGAGGATTCGTTCCACGCGGCCCGTGATCAGCCGCGCGCCGCGCTGGTAGGTCATGTACGCCCAGGCCCACTGCGTGATGACGAGCAGGCGGTTTCGAAAGCCGATCAGGAAGAAGATGTGGAGCGCGAGCCAGAAGACCCACGCGATGACGCCGCTCAACTTGATACGGCCGAGGTCGGCAACGGCGGCGGCGCGCCCGATCGTGGCGAGCGAGCCTTTGTCGTTGTAGACGAACGGAAGGGCCGCCTGTCCCTTCATCGCGCGTTCGATATTGCGCGCGGCGTGCTCGCCGCCCTGGATGCCGCCCTGCGCGACTCCCGGGACCATCGTTCCGTCGCGTTGTCTGGCCGCGGCCAGGTCGCCGATGACGAACACTTCATCGTGCCCCGGGATCGCGAGCGTCGGCTCGACGAGCACGCGTCCGGCGCGATCGAGCGGAACACCGAGCGTCTTCGCCAGGGGCGACGCCTGCACGCCTGCGGCCCAGAGCACCGTTCGCGTCGCGATGCGCTGGCCGCCGATGCCGACCTCGTGCTCGGAAATCGCGCTGACCTGCGCGTTCGTGATCACGTCGGCGCCGAGACGGACGAGCTGCCTGCGCGCTTTCTCCGAGAGATCGGGCGGGTAGGTGGGGAGGATGCGCTCGCGTCCTTCGACGAGAATCACGCGCGCGCTGGACGGATTGATGTGGCGGAAATCGCGGAGCATCGTCTGCCGCGCGATCTCCGACAGCGCGCCGGCCAGCTCGACGCCCGTCGGGCCGCCGCCCACGATCACAAACGTGAGCCACGCTTTCCGCTTCTCCGGATCCGTTTCGCGCTCAGCTGCCTCGAACGCGAGCAGCACGCGCCGGCGGATCTCGAGCGCGTCGTCGATCGTCTTCAGGCCGGGCGCGGTCGGCTCCCACTCGGGATGACCAAAGTACGAATGCGTGGCCCCGGTCGCGAGGATCAGATAGTCGTACGACAGCTCGCCGTCGACGAGCTTCACGAGCTTGCGCTGTGTGTCGATCTCCGTCGCTTCGCCGAGGATCACCGTGACGTTGTTCTGCCGGCTGAGAATCGCGCGGATCGGCGCAGCGATGTCGCTCGGGTTCAGCGCGGCCGTCGCGACCTGGTACAGCAGCGGTTGAAAGAGGTGGTAATTGTGCCGGTCGACGAGCGTGATCCTGACGGGTGCGTGTCGCAACGCGCGCGCGGCGTAGAGTCCGCCGAAGCCGCCGCCCACGATGACGACGTGCGGTGTCAGACCGCCCCGCTTTTTTTCTTTCGCGTGCCGGAAGTGGGCGCCGAGCCGATCTTCGCCGTCGCCGGAAGTCCGCTCCACGATCCGTACGAGAAGCAGTGGATGCACGTAAAGGTGTAGTCCGCGTGACCGGTCTCGACGTTCTCTTTCGTCGCGACTTCGATTTTCGACTGGCAGCGGTAACAGAGGATCGCGTCGCCGCGCTGGATGTTCTCGACCATTCCCTCGACGGCCTGCGTGTTGAACTCCATCTGCCGCGGCCGCTGCGGAATCACGATCGTCTCTTTGCCGCGCGCGCAGGTGAGGAAGATGTGATCGGCGAAGGTCGTCCGGACGAAACTCCCGGTCAGCATCACGCCGGCGTGTTTCGGGCAGGGCGTCGGCTGGCCGGCCCAGTACGCTATCGCGAGATCGCGGAGCTGTTCGGCTTCAGTGGGCATCGGGGCGAATTATAGGTGCCGGGATTCGGGATTCGGGATTCGCGATTCGGCTCGCGCGCCTTCGATTTTTTCGAAGACCTGCATGAAATTCTCGCCGAGCACTTTCAGGACGTCGACTTCCGTCAAACCGCGCGCCAGCAGCCGCTCCGTGATTCGGGGCAATGCCGCTGCCGTCTGCAGACCGTCCGGAAGCGAGGGGACGCCGTCGAAGTCGCTGCCCAGGCCGACATGATCGATCCCGGCGACGGTCGCGGCATGCACGATGTGGTCGATGACGTCCTCGAGCCGCGCTTTCGGACATCCGAGCTGATTGAACCACTGCAGGTACGAGTCCCAGTCCGTGCGATCGTCCGGTGTCTCGTCGGCGCCGCCGGGCCCGCCGCGCAGTGGCCTCTTCTGCGCCTTCAGGATCACCTCGGCGACCTCGTTATTCACGAACGCAGAGAAGAAATTGATCATGCACACGCCGCCGTTGCGGGCGAGCTCGCGCAGCATCGCGTCCGTCAGATTGCGCGGATGGCGGCAGAGCGCCCGGCACGACGAATGCGTCGCCACAACCGGCACGCGCGTCTCCTCGATCACCGTGTAGAACGCCTGATCCGACACGTGTGAGACGTCGACCATCATGCCGAGGTCGTTCATGGTGCGGACGACTTCGCGGCCGAAGTCGGTGAGGCCTCCGTGGCGGGCCGCGTCGCCGGAGGAGTCGCACCAGTTGTTCGTATTGACGTGCGTCAGCGTCATGTACCGGGCGCCGCGCGCGTAGAAGTCGCGGAGCGTGTCGAGCGAGTCCTCGATGGCGTGACCGCCTTCGATGCCGATCATCACGCCGGCGATGCCGTCGCGTTTCGCCGCACGGATTCCGGCGGCGTGCGAGCAGAGGCGCAGGCGACCCGCGTTACGGGCTACTTCGGCGTGAATCAGATCGATGATCCGATACGCAAATGCCTTCGCTCCGCGCCCGGCGTAGAACGGCGGGACGTACGACGCGAAGAACGTCGCCGTGATGCCGCTCTCCTCGAGCGAGCGCAGGTCGAGCTGCGCTTCGGTGTCGTGTTCCTCGATATGGATGTTGTGCCGGAACAGGCGATAAGGGGTGTCGCAGTGCCCGTCGACGATGATGGCGCGGCGGTGGAGCGCAGCCGCGCTGCCGGCGGCGGCGTCAGTCGCTGAAATACTCATCGATCGTTTCGATCTTCCTCACAAGCTCTTCGACGTCGTCGAAGAGGAACTCTGCCTTCTTCAGGAGCTCGCGCTCGAATCCGCCGCAGAGCACCGCCGCGATCGGCAGAGCGCAGCGATAGTACTCGACCTCGCCGGGATTCGAGGACGACGCCAGCGCGAGCTTGACGCCGCGGTCGTGAATTTCGCGCAGGCACTGCGTGATGAAAAGCAACTTCGCTGCCGTTACGGGCCGGCCCGCTATAATCGCGCGCCGATGCGCACGGAACGCGACATCGCACCGGATCCGCGCGAGAGCCGCCGCCGCTTCATGATCGCCGGCGAGCACGTGATTCTCCGCGCGTTCGAGCGCGACGACGCGGAGCGCTGTTACCGCTGGATGAACGATCCGAACATCGTGCGCACGCTCAAGGCGCGCTACCCGATCGCCTTTTCGAACGAGATGGAGTGGCTCGATCGGGCGATGCACCCGACCGCCACCGACCGTCACTTCGCCATCGAGCGGAAGGACGACCGCTCGCACATCGGGAACGCGTCGATCCACGATATCGACTGGGTGTCGCGCACCGGCTGGTTCGGCCTTTTCATCGGCGAACCGACCGCCTGGAATCGCGGCTTCGGCGTCGATGCGATCCGGACGCTGGTGCGCTTCGCATTCGACGAGATGAACCTGCACAAGCTGCGCATCAACGTGTTCGACTACAACGATCGAGCGAAGCACGTCCTCGGCGCGCAGGGGTTCGTGGAGGAGGGGAAGCTCGCCCGCGACTTTTATCGCGAGGGAGCGTGGCACGACATCGTCGTCCTCTCCGTGTTCCGCGACTCCCGGCCACCCGCGCAGGAGCCGCAGCCATGACCGATCGCAAGATCCGCGTTCTCATCGCCAAGCCGGGACTGGACGGTCACGATCGCGGCGCAAAGGTCATCGCGCGCGCTCTTCGCGATGCCGGCATGGAAGTCATCTACACCGGCTTGCGCCAGACGCCTGACCAGATCGTCTCCGCGGCCGTGCAGGAGGACGTCGACGCGATCGGACTGTCGATCCTCTCCGGCGCGCACAACGTGCTGTTCCCCGAGATCATGCGGCTGCTGAAAGACGAAGGCGCGGAGGATATCGTCGTCTTCGCCGGCGGAATCATCCCCGAGCAGGACATCCCCAAACTCAAAGCCCTCGGCATCCGCGAGATTTTCCTGCCGGGCACGCCGACGGCCAGGGCGGTGGAGGCGATTCGGGCCGCGGTGAAATAGTTGCTAGTAGCTAGTTGCTAGTGCGCTTTCGAGTTACATCGCGCGGCCGCAGGATCACCGTCGTTTTTGACGACGACGCAATGAATCTGCTTTCCACTGACGCGCTGCACGAACTGCGATCAGTCGTCAAGCAACTAGCGACTAGCAACCAGCAACTAGCAACGTTCTCGTTTGCCCGCTCCGCCGGCGCCGACATGAACGAGATGGTGAAGTTCTCGCCGGACGATGCAGCGCGTTTCTCGCGGACCGGGCAGGAGCTTTTCGCAACGATCGAGAAGCTGCCGATGCTCACCGTCGCGCTGATCGACGGCGACTGCTTCGGCGGCGCGCTCGACCTCTCGATGTCGTTCGACCTGCGATTCGCCACGCCTCGCTCTCGATTCGCTCATCCCGGCGCGCGTCTCGGCATCGTGACGGGATTCGGCGGGACGTCGCGCTGGCGCAAGATCGCCGGCCGTCCTGCGGCAAACGCGCTGATGATCGCGAACCGCACGTTCGACGCGGCGGAAGCGCTGCGCGTCGGCCTGGTCGATCGCGTCGCCGGCGATCACGAATCCGAGTTGCAGCGGCTGGAACAGCTCGATGCCGGCACGACGCAGTTCGTCAAGACGTTGACCAACTCCGCCAGTCGGCTCACGCGCCCGCAGCTGCTCCTGCTCGCGGAGCGCCTCGGCGCGCTGTACGGCGTGCGATGAGCGATCCGCGCGCGTTCTACGACGGCCTGGCCGGCCTGTACCACCTGATCTACGAGGATTGGACCGGATCGATCGAGCGGCAGGCGAGTGCGATCGACGCCGTCATTCGCGAAGCCGCTCCGCGCGCGAGAGACGTCGCGGATGTTGCGTGCGGCATCGGCACGCAGGCGCTCGGTCTGGCTGCACGCGGATATCGCGTGACCGCGTCCGACATCGCAGGAGAGGCGGTGCGCCGCGCGACGACTGAGGCCGCTGCGCGCGGCGTGCAGATCGATTTTCGCACGGACGACATGACGCGCCTCTCAACGTACGGCGCCGAAACCGCCGACGCGCTGGTCGCGTTGGACAATGCGGTGCCGCATCTGCTCAGCGACGCGGAGATCGTCAACGCGTTCCGGCAGTTCTTCCGCGTTCTCCGGCCGGGCGGCGTCTGCGTGATCTCGGTTCGCGACTACGCGGCGATTTCGCGGGAGCAGTTCCGGCTCGTGCCCTACGGCGTCCGCGTTCTGCCCGATGCGAAGGTCGCCGTCTTCCAGATCTGGACGTGGCACGGCGAGCGGTACGACCTCGACATCTACTTCGTGCGCGATTCGGGCGATGCGGTCCACACGCAAGTCTTTCGCTCGCGCTACTACGCGGTTCCGATCGCAAGACTCATCGAGCTTTTCGGCGAAGCCGGATTCGTCGACGTCCGCCAGATCTCCGACGCGTTCTTCCAGCCGATCCTCACGGCGAGGCGGCCCGCTTCGTAATGTAGGATTCGCACGATCGATGGAGCCGCTCGAAACACGTCTCGACACCTCTTCATCCGAGTTCAAGCAGAATCGTGATTCCCTCCAGTCGCTCGTCGACGAGCTGAACGCGAAGCTCGCCGCCGCGCGCGCCGGCGGCGGCGAGAAGTACATCGCGCGGCACAAGGAGCAGGGGAAAGTCCCCGTGCGCGAGCGCATTGCCGCGCTGCTCGATCCCGACACGCCGTTTCTCGAGCTCTCGCCGCTCGCTGCGAACGGTATGTACGACGACGAGGCGCCGGCCGCCGGCATCATCACCGGCATCGGACGCATTCAGCAGCGCGAATGTCTGATCATCGCGAACGACGCGACCGTCAAGGGCGGCACGTATCTGCCGATGACGGTGAAGAAGCATCTGCGCGCCCAGGAGATCGCGCTGCAGAACAAGCTGCCCTGCGTCTACCTCGTCGATTCCGGCGGCGCGTTTCTTCCGCTGCAGGCCGATGTTTTCCCCGACCGCGAGCACTTCGGGCGCATCTTCTACAACCAGGCCGTCATGTCGGCGGCGGAGATCCCGCAGATCGCCGCCGTGATGGGCTCGTGTACAGCCGGTGGGGCGTACGTTCCGGCGATGTCCGACGAGGCCGTGATCGTCAAGGGCACCGGCACCATCTTCCTCGCCGGTCCGCCGCTGGTTAAGGCCGCGACCGGCGAAGAAGTCACGGCCGAGGAGCTCGGCGGCGCGGATGTGCACACGCGGATCAGCGGCGTTGCCGACCACTTCGCCGAAGACGATTACGACGCGCTGGCGATCGTGCGCAACATCGTCGAGAACCTGAAGTTCGGCAAGCGCGAGCCCGAGACCCGTGTCGAGCCGGAAGACCCTCAGCTCGATCCGAAGGAGCTCTACGGCGTCATTCCCCGCGATATCCGGCGGCCGTACGACGTGCATGAAGTCATTGCGCGCATCGTCGACGGCTCGCGGTTCCAGGAATTCAAAGCGCGCTACGGCACGACGCTCGTCACCGGATTCGCGCGCGTCTTCGGCTACCAGGTCGGCATCCTCGCGAACAACGGCGTGCTCTTCAGCGAGTCAGCATTGAAGGCCACACACTTCATCGAGTTGTGCAACCAGCGCAGGATTCCACTGGTGTTCCTGCAGAACATCACCGGCTTCATGGTCGGCAAGCAATACGAACGCGGAGGCATCGCGAAAGACGGCGCGAAAATGGTTCACGCCGTCGCGAACTCCACCGTGCCCAAATTCACCATCATCATCGGCGGCTCATTCGGCGCCGGAAATTACGGGATGTGCGGCCGCGCGTATGCTCCGCGCTTTCTCTGGATGTGGCCGAACGCGCGAATCTCCGTCATGGGAGGAGAGCAGGCCGCGGGCGTTCTGACGACCGTGAAACGCGACCAGCTCGCGCGTGAGGGCAAACAGTTGTCCGCCGAAGAGGAGCGCGCGATCGCGGATCCGGTCCTGCAGAAATACGACACCGAAGGAAGCCCGTACTACAGCACCGCCAGGCTCTGGGACGACGGAGTCATCGATCCCGCCGACACGCGCGTCTACCTCGGCCTCGGCCTGTCGATCGCGTACAACGCGGTCCTAGCAGAGCCACGCTTCGGCGTCTTCCGGATGTGATGATCTCCTGGTTCGTCTTCGACCTCGGCAACACAGTCATCAAGCTCGCGTACGAACGCGTCCTCGGAAACCTCTGCCGCAACGCGAAGGTCGGTCGCGATGAGCTCGTGGAGATCCTCGAGATGCCCGGCAGCTATCGCGACCTCGAACGCGGCGCGATGACGTTCGCGAATTTCCACGAATTTCTGCGCGAACGCGCCGGATACAGCGGTACCGTCCACGACCTCGAGATGGTGTGGGCCGACTTCTTCGACGGCCTCATGCCGGGAATCGAAGAACTGCTGGAGCGCGTGCGGAGGAAGTACCGCATCGCGTTTCTCTCGAACTCGAACGAGGTTCACGCGGCCGTGATCCCGAAGATCTTTCCGCACGTCTTCAAGGACGACGACCGATTCATCTACTCGCACCGGTTCAGGGTCGCGAAACCCGATCCGGAGATGTTCCGCCGTGCGCTCGAGTTGATCGGATCGCAGCCGCAGGACGTGGTGTTCGTCGACGATCTGGTCGAGAACGTGCTCGCGGCGCGCAGCATCGGCATCAGGTCGTTCCAGTTCACGGATGCGCCGTCGCTGGTTCGCGAGCTCGAACGCGAGCGCCTGCTATAGCCCCTTCGCGATGGTGCGCGTCATCGGATCGTCGCCGTACCACTCGCGGTGGAACTGCATCAGGGCATCGCGACCGGATGAGGCGCTCGGCTGCCTGGCACCATTCCGGGCCTGGAAGAGGCTCGGGAACGTGTAGAGGACGTAGTCGTAGTTCTTCTTCGCGTACTCGTCGCCGAGGCGGCGGAAGGACTCGCCGTCGATGGAGAACTTCGTGGTGCCCTTGTACGAAAGGTCGATGCGCGAGTAGCGCTTGTCGCGAACTTTCTTCGCGAATTCGAGCAGCGCGGTGTGGATGTCGATCGGAGTCTGCCGGATGCTCACCTGACGCAGGTCGTACACGACCACGCCCGGCACGACCCAGTACTCGTAATGCGCGGAGACTTCCATTCCCTGGAACGACGCGTTCTGGCGCATGACCTCGTTCACCGGCTCCTGCAACAGAAACAAGTTCGCCGAGTAACCGATCAGCGCGGCCACGAGCGGAGTGCCGACGAGCACGAGCTTCTTATTGCGCATCGCCGGAATCGGAACGTGTACGCGCTCCATGCGCAGCTGGCGCTTCAGAAACGCAGAGAACGATCTTTTCTTCTTCTGCTTCGGCGATTGCGGCGGTTCGACCGGAATCGCGTAGTAGACGATCGACAGCAGCAGGCCGGCGGCAATCGACAGAAGGCCGACGGGACGGAACACCAGCAGGGCGGCGAGACCGAAGAGGTAAGCGACCCAGCTGGAGTAGTTGACGCGGGCGCGTATCCGCTGAGCCCGCTGACGGTAGAAGTCTTCGTTGACGATCTCGCTGCAGTGACGGCAGCGAATGGCATTCACGGCGATCTCGCCACTGCAGAACTTACACGGAATTGCCGCGGTGTCCGCTGCGCGGCGCCGCTTGCCCGCGTAATCTTCGGCGCGGCGCTTTGGCGGCTCCGCGGCCGCGGCGAGAAGGGCCACGGTATCCTCGGGCTGCATGGGCTTTAAAAGTATGAGCCCGCAGCTCTTGCAGACGACCGCGTCCGTCTCGTTCAGGGATTTACACTCGGGGCAGTGCATTGTCGTTTGATTCTGCAAATGGGCCGCCACGTCCGGCGCGTAAAATCGAGGCCGTGCGCGAGAGGGTGAGTGCGGCGGTCGTTGCGGTTTCGCTGACGGCCGTGCTCGCTCCGCCTGCGATTGCGTCGCTCATTGTCCTCTTTGGAGTCAACGTTGCGATCCAGGATCAAATTGCCATCGGCGAGTTTCTGGTCCGCAACCACGGCCGCCCGTTTCCCGCGATCGGCGACCTCTTCGCGCAGCACAACGAGAGCCGCAAAGTCTTCCCGCGACTGATCTTCTTCTACCTCGCGAAGCTCACGCACTGGAACGTGCGTTACGAGATGGGGCTCGCGTGGCTGATGGCGTGCGGGATCGCGGGGGGAGTGTGGCTGCTCGCGCGGCGGTCCATCGCGGACCGCACGATCGCCATTGCGGCGACTGCCGTCGCCGTTCTCCTCGTCTTCTCGCCCGTGCAGTGGTGGAACTGGCTCTACGGGATCCAGATCGTCGTCTTCTTCCCGATGCTGACCCTCGTCGTCGCGCTGCTCGCCGTGCAGGGCGCAATGACGCTGCCGCAGCGCGCGGTCGTCGCCGCGATCTGCTGCTTCGTCGCAACGTACTCCTACGCGAACGGGATGATCCTCTGGCTGCTCGTTCTGCCGGCGTTGCTGGCGCGGCGTGAAGATCGAAAACCTGCGGTGATCATTCCGTGGATTGTCGCAGCGGCGATTTCGATCGGTCTCTACTTTGTCGGATATCAGAAGCCGGTGGTCTCGCCGCCGATGACATCACCGTTCGCGCGGCCAGTCGACATCGCATCGTTCGTCGCGGCGTTCATCGGACATCCGCTCGCGTCGACCGACTCGTTGCCGGCGAACGCACTCCTCGGCGCGCTCGCGCTCGCAATGTTCGTTCTCCTGGCGTTTCGCGCCGGCCGCGCCGGTCTGCCGTGGGTGCTGATCGGCGCGTACTCGATCGTCTCGGCAGCGACGACGGCGGTCGGTCGACTCGGGCTCGGGCCGCAGACTGCGGTCGAGCCGCGCTACACGACGTTCGCGATTTCGATCTGGATCTCGATCGTGATGTTCGCCGCGATCGCGATGCCGCGCGGACGTGCGCTCGCCGCGGTTGCGTTACTCCTGCTTCATGGACTCGCAATTGCGGCAGCGTGGCCGCAGATTCGCGAGTGCTATCGCGATCGCCTCATCGCGCGCGCCGCGACGCAGCTCTGCGCCGTCTTGCCTGACCGGTCGCTCCTGGCGCGGCTCATCGAACGCGACCCGTCGCACGCCATCTGGGTCCTGACCTCGCTCGCAAAAATCGGGTACGTGAATCCGGCGCCGCTGTCGTCCGGCACTGTCATGCAGGGAATCGCCGCAGGAGGCACGCGTGGAGCATTCGAAGGCGTGCTGCTGACGCCGGGTCAGCCGCTGCTCTACGGCTGGGCGTTGATGCCCGACGGGCGAGCGGCCGACGCGGTGGTGATTGCGCGATCGGAGCCCGACGGCGATCACCCGGTGGCGCTGTCGGAGCGTACGGTGTTCAGGCCGGACCGGCCCGGTTTCGGCTGGGATCTGCGGGCGAGGAGAAGTCTGGCGATTCCCGGCAGCGTGTACACGGCGTGGGCGTATGACACGTCGGCGCGGCGCGCTTACCGGCTCGCAGGATCGCTCGCGATCACGAAGAGATGATCAGCGGCGTACGCCCTTGCCCCAGCGGCGTTCGATGTTGAAGCCGAGGCGTTTGTCTTTGCTGCGGAACGCGATGCCGTTGTACGTGGACGTGATGTACTGGTCCACCGTCATCCCATTGCTGTTTGTCAAAAGGATCTCGAAGAGATGACCGCCGATCGCGCGCTTCACGCCGGCGGACCAGCCGACCGACGCCGTCTTGAGTCCCAATGGCAGATCGCGGTTCTTCGGGATGACTTCGCCGACGATGCTGAATCCCGGCACGATCTGCACGAGCGCTCCGACGGGGACGTTAAACGCGTGCTTGAACAGCGCGACGGACTGATTGTTTGCAAGCGTCTGCCCGGCATTGGTCACGTACGTCGGAACGACGTAGAAGTCGAAGCGGCTGCCGAATTGCCGCGAGAGGATCGCCTGCCCGAAGTACGACGTGCGGTCGGTGAGGTTCCGGGCCGTCCGGATGTCGCCGCCGGCGCGCAGCGCGAGCGCGAACGGAATCGCGCGCGCCTGCTGCACGAACGCGTATTTCGTGGAAAGCTCGTACGTCGACGAGGAGCTGCTGCGGAGGACCGCAAGCTCGAGGTCGCGCACGGGAACGTACGAGAGTCCGAGGCCGACGTTCGCGCCGCTGTCGAGGCCGAACAGATTTCGGAACGCGCCGCCCTGATCGACCGACTGATTGAACCGATGGCTGAACTTCACCTCCCACGTCTTCGCATCGGCCATGTGCGACGAGGGAAGCGTCAGCAGGATGTCGCCGACGGGAATCGGCTGCACCGGTGTGTACGGATTCGGCTTCGGCTGCTGCGCGAACGCGCCCGAAGCGATCAGCAGCGCGACTCCCAGGAGCGACTTAGTCATTGGGCGCACCTCGCAGGATCCAGTCGCGGACGAGCGCAATTTGCGTGGCATCGAGGAACGGACCACCCTGCGGCATCTGGAAGCCCGTGATCCCCACGCCGGTGATCTTGCGGTACATATACGAATTCTGCGGATCGCCCGGCTTCACGCGCAGGAGCGAGGGCACTTCGACGGACGGCACGTTGACGAGCTGCGAGTACGCGACGTCCTTCGTGAGGGTCTGGTTCTCCTGCGTGGCGATCTTGCCGTGGCAGCCCGCGGCCGTGCAGTTGGGCGTGAGGACCTCATTCGTGACCCGTGTGAACGTCGCACTCGGATCAGGAGGTGGCGACGTTGTGGTGGTGCCGGTCGTATCCGTGCCCGTTGTATCCGGCGAAGTTGGAAGTTCAGAGAGTTTGCCGCAGGCGACGAAGAGGACGAGGAAAACTAGGGCGAGCAGTCTCCGCATGCGGCGCGTAGGGTAGCACAAGGCATTCCCGGCCAAGGAGTTAGTGCTTCCTTGTTGCTGCTTCGAAACTTACCAGCCGTAGCTGCGTCCGGCCTCCGGATGCTCATGTCCGAGGAGTCCGTCCTGGTACTTTCGGAATTCGTGGGTTTTCAGAAAATATGGCGGCAGCACCGTCTTCAAATATTCGAGGTAGCTCGCGCCGCCGAGCGGTTTGCCGGCCTCCGTGAGGAGGTCGCCGTGAACGTCATAGGGCATGTAGACGATCTCTTCGACGCCACGTCCCCGGAAGAACTTCACGTCCGGCACGAACAGCAGATCCTCCGGTGAGACGCCGTGGACCCTCTCGCCGGTGTCCTGCACTTCGCGCACGATGCTCCGCGCGTCGGCTGCGGAGATCTCTTTTACTTTTGCCTGAACGACGGCGACGTTGACGAGCTCGATCACCTCGCGCACTTCGTTGTGATACTCCGACTGCGCGGTGCCGTTGTTGCGGTCCTTGAAGCCGAACGCAATCGCTGTCTCGCCGCCGCGCTCGTTGCCGAACATCTCCACGCCGCGCGGGACCCAGGCGTTGAGGACCTTCTGGATGTCCTCGATGGAAAAGCGCGCGTCGTCGCTGAGCGAGCTCACGGCGAGCTCTTTGAGGAAGCCGCGGCCGGAACCGATGTGGAATCCCTCTTCGGAGAGCATCGGACCCATCGAGCGGCCCATCGGCGCGTACGCGAAGACGCGCTGCATTTCCAGCTGATACTTGCCGACCAGGTCGATGACCGTGGCGAAGATGACGTTGTCGAGGAAGTTGTTGAACGGAATGTTGAACGCGTCGAGGACGTGGTTGCCGAGCTCCATTGCCAGAAGCTCTTCCATCGTGTCCTTGGCGACGTCGGGATGTCCGGGCTTTTTCCACGACGTGTCGTGATCGAACACCCAGAACATCTGATACCCGTGCCTCAGCTCCTCGGCCATGATGCGGAGGACGGCCATCTTCATCGCGTCGGTCGGCGCTTCTTCGAGCGTGAGGCGGTGCTGCTGGATCGAGCCGAGCTCCGTCGACGCCTGGGCGCGGATGATGTCGCGCGCCGTGTAGAACATGTTGCCGACCATGTCGCCGGCGTTTTCATAACGCGGCTGACCGGCCTGCCGGCCATAGAGAATCTGATCGGAGTTCAGCTTTCCGACTTTGGCAAAGAGCTGGTAGGGAGTCTGCGTCGGGTAGAACTTCGACCAGTTGTCCTGCAGGAACTGCAGTTCCGGGAAGTTCTTCTTCTGCCATGCGACGATCGCCTCGTGATACTGCGGCGCGATCGTTTCGGTCGTGTAGGCTGCCAAAGCTCCTCCTGCGATGTTGCGGTGCGATCGACGGGCCACAACGTGCGCCGATTCGGCAACATTCTCCACCAGCCCTGCTGGCGTCAGGCCATAATAATGACGGCGGTGAAGCGCGCATTCTACGCAGTCGAGGTCGCTGCAGGAAGAAGCGTTTCCAGTGCGCGGTTGCACGCCGCGTAACGCAGAGAGAGCACGACCACGGGACCCATGCAGCAGACGCTCACACTGCTTCACTCGGATGCGTTTCCGATCGAGCGATACGCGGAGGCGCTGAAGGGTGAGGCGATCACGCCGCGCCAGGTCAGCAGTCTCGACGCGGTCGGCCGCGACGGCGCCTCGCTCCGGGTCGTTCTGGTCGATCCGCAGATTGCGCGCGGCGCAAACTGGCCCCACTTCGACGGCCGGACGGCGATCGTCGGCGTCGGACTCGACGAAGCGCCGAAGTGGCTCACGGACGACAACGTCTATCTGCACCTGCCGGAGAATCCTTCGCCGTCCGTCTTTCTCCATTCGATCAAACGCGCGTACCAGTTTCTCTACCAGAAGATCCGCGCCGACCAGCTCGACGGCCAGCTGCGCGACCGCACGCGCGAACTGCGCGAAGTCGGCGAAGTCGGTATCGCGCTCTCCACCGTCCGCGATCACGCGGTACTGCTGACGATGATCCTGAGCAAGGCGCGCGAGCTCTCGCGCGCTGACGCCGGGTCGCTCTACCTCCTCGACGAGATCGCAGGCGAGGGGAAAGTGCTGCGGTGGAAGCTCGCGCAGAACGACTCGATCGACGTCGACTTCGAGGAAAAAGAGCTGCCCATCACCCGCAAGAGCCTCGCCGGCTACGTGGCCATGACGGGCGAGACGCTGGTGATCGACGACGCCTACCACCTGCCGGACGACGTCGAGTACACGATCAATCGCTCATTCGACGAAGAGAACGGCTACCTCACGAAGTCGCTGCTCGTCTTCCCGATGACGAACCACGTCGGCGACATCATCGGCGTTCTGCAGCTGATCAACCGCAAGCGCGCCGGCGCGCCGCGGCGGCTGAGCGCGGCGACGGCTCCGGCAGAAGTGATCCCGTTCGATCAGGCCACCGTCGAGATCATGCGGTCGCTCGCCGGACAGGCGGCGGTCGCAGTCGAGAACAACCTGCTATACGAATCGATCGAGCGCCTGTTCGAAGGATTCGTCACCGCCGCGGTCACGGCGATCGAACAGCGCGATCCGACGACGTCCGGTCACTCGTTCCGCGTCGCCGATCTGACGATCGAGCTCGCGAAGATCGTCGACCGCGTCGACGAGGGAGAGTTCCGCAACGTCCGCTTCACGCTCGATCAGATCCGCGAGCTTCGCTACGCATCGCTGCTCCACGATTTCGGCAAGGTCGGCGTCCGCGAGCAGGTTCTGGTCAAGGAGAAGAAGCTCTATCCGATGCAGCTCGAGACCATTCGCGGCCGCTTCGAGTTCCTGATGAAATCGATCGAGAACGAGACCACGAAGAAGAAGCTCGATTACCTGCTCAAGCACGGGCGTGAAGGATTCGACGAATTCGCGGAACGGATCGATCGCGAGATGGACGCCGAGATGCAGCGCCTGCAGAAAGACTTCGCCGTCATCGCGAGATCCAATGAGCCGACGGTGCTGCCGGAAGGCGACTTCGAGTACCTGCAGTACCTCTCCGGTCGCGATTTCCAGGACATCCGCGGCGAGCGGCGCCCGCTGCTCAATGCCGAAGAGGCGAAGATTCTCTCGATCCGCAAAGGCAATCTCGACTCCGCCGAGCGCGGCGAGATCGAGAGCCATGTCACGCACACGTTCAACTTCCTGCAGAAGATTCCGTGGACGAAGGACCTGCGCGGCATCCCGGATATCGCCTACGCACATCACGAGAAACTGAACGGCGGGGGCTACCCGCGCAAGCTCACCGCGTCCTCCATCCCAATCCAGTCGCGGATGATGACTGTCTCGGATATCTACGACGCGCTGACCGCGAACGATCGCCCGTACAAGCGAGCCGTGACGACCGACCGCGCGCTCGACATTCTGAAGATGGAAGTCGCTGACGGCCTGCTGGATGCCTCCCTGGTGAACGTGTTCATCGATGCCAAGGTGTACACGCGCGCCGGAGTCGTGCGCGTATAACTTCATCCCTCATCCGTTATCCCTGTCTCCTCCAGTACGACCGCGCAGAACTCCCGTCGCTGCTCCAACCGGCGCTGCAGCAGCTTCCGCCCGCCCTCCGGCACCCACTCCGGCACCCACGAATCGGCGAGCGCTTCGCGCACGACGTCGAGAACCGAGTGCCCCTCTCGTCTTGCGACGGCGAAGCGGCGGGCGAGGCCGGCCACTCCGCTCTGGTCGATCAGCGTGGCCGCGGCGACGGCGCGTTCGGCGTCAGTCTCCGGATTCGCCAGCCGCCGGATCGACGCAGCCGTCCGGCGCAACTCCGATTCGTCGAGACCGACCACGAGTACCGCCCGGGAGAGGTTGCCGACCTTGTCCAGCCACTTGCCGAGGCCGTGGAAGAGGAGGAGAAGCTCGAAGTCCTGGTCCGTGGATGGGTGGATGGACCGCGCGATCGTGGCGATGCGCTCGATGTCGTCGAAACGCGAGGCGCCGTCCAGATCCTGATAGAGCGGCTTCAGAAACGCGACGAGCCGTGAACGGAGAGTTTCGTCCACGGCTCGTGAATATAGACGATGCGGTGAAGAGCTAGGCGGTGAGGAAGAACTCGTGCACTGCCGACTTCCAGTCGAGGACCAGCGAGAGCACGTCGTCAGAGACCACGCCGCCGTCCTGCGCGAATGCACCAGCAGGAGCCGGAACGAGCGCTCGCAGCCGCGCAGCCGCTTCTTCCATCCACCGGCGCGCCAGCGTGCCGTTCATCAGGTTCTTGAAGTTGGTCTTCGCGTCGGGCGAATGCACTTCGATGAGCCAACCGTCGCCGTAGGGATCTTCGCGCGTCATGCTCGGAGCATTGAGCGCCGCTTCGTTCACCTCGACGACGGTGCCTTCGATAGGCGAAACCATGTCGATCGTGCGGTCGCCTTCCTGGAACGAGAAGATCTTCTGGCCCTGGCGGATCCATTGTCCGCGAGCCGGCGTGTCGACTTTCTTTGCAGCGCCGACGAGTTTCGCGGCGAAGTCATCGACGCCTACGCGCACCAGCTCCGCCGTCTCGGCGGCGGCCCAGGTGTGTCCGGGATGGAAACGGACGTTGTCCGGCACTCTGAATCCGGCGACGACCGGCGGAAGGGCACGCAGCCGCTCGGCGGGAGCGGCGGCCATGTCCTCTGCAAACCTGGGAGCCTTCCGGAGAAGAATGTGGTCGAGGACGATGAAGAATGTGAAGGTCAGGACGATGAAGAGTGCGATCATTTGGAACCTCCTGGGCGACCCTCTCTTTTCTCTTTTCCGGGGCCGCTTCTGCACTCATCCAAGGGCAATCGATATGCCGCATTGACCGCGATGGTCAACTTGTTGATTTCACTCGATGAACGCTGAATGGAGGAGTTTTTCGACGGTGCCGATGCTGATGAAAATCACCGCACCGCTGATGAAGAATTCAGCGGTGTTGCGGTGCGAGCACACGGTTGCGGCAGGAGCGGCACAGTGACCGGCCCTTGAGATCGAGCCATTCGACAGCATGGGACGCCGCCATCAGACAGTCGTAGTCGTCACAGTGCGTCAGTCCGAGGGTGTGGCCGATTTCGTGGTTGGCTTCTTTGACGAGGCGCTCGATCGTCAACGATTCATCGTGCGGCAAACCGTAAAACGGCTGCAGCAAACGGTGATACGAAACGACCGCGCACCGGCCGCCGAGCTGCGCCTCGCCGAAGACGAATGTGAGGATCGGCACAAAGAGATCGAGGCCGGTGACGCCGACGACGATCTCGTCGGACGTGTCGATCTGCGCGATCTGTTCGAGGATCAGCGTGGAGTGGTGCTGGCCGCGCTCCGGACGGAACGCGAACGAAGGATCGAGCGGCCGCCGGACCTGCCGGCACGGCACGTTGAACTCCTTGTTCACGCCGAGCCGGACGGCGTCGAGCATGCGCTGATCGGCGTCTCCGACCGGCAGAAGCCGGACGGGTCTCATTTTGCCTCGACGAGCGGTCGGTTCCAGCCGTACTTCTTCAGCTTGTTGTGCAGCGTGGCCCGGTCGATCCCCAGCACGTCGGCCGTGCGCGTCTGGTTGTAATTGCACTCCTCGAGCACCTGAAGAATGTGCACCTTCTCCAGGTCGTCGAGGCTGCGCACGCTCGACGTCGGCGCGTGCACCTTCAGTGCGAAGTCATCCTGGCGCAGCTCCGGTTCGGCAGCGACCACCATCGCGCGCTCGACCGCGTTCTCGAGCTCACGCACGTTTCCCGCCCACTCGTACTGCTGCAGCATCGACATCGCGGAAGGGGAGACGCGTGTGATCTTCTTGTTCATCGCCAGCGAGTACTTGCGGATGAAGTGATCGACCAGCACCGGAATGTCCTCAGGGCGGCGCCGCAGCGGCGGCAGCTCGATGTGGAACACGTTCAGCCGGTAGTAGAGGTCAGGCCGGAACTTGCCTTCCTCGATCAACTGCTCGAGGTTCTTGTTCGTCGCCGAGACGACGCGGAAGTCGACTTTGATCGTCTGATGTCCGCCGACGCGTGTGATCTCGTGCTCCTGCAGGACCCGAAGCAGGTCGGTCTGCGTCTTCAGGCTGATATCGCCGATCTCGTCCAGGAACACCGTCCCGCCCTCGGCGACCTCGAATTTGCCTTTCTTGCGGTACTGCGCGCCGGTGAATGCGCCCTTCTCGTGTCCGAACAGCTCGCTCTCGAGCAGCGTCTCGGTGAGCGCGCCGCAGTGAATCGTCACCATCGGATGGAACTTGCGCGGGCTGGCGGCGTGAATGGCGCGCGCCACGAGCTCTTTGCCCGTGCCGCTTTCGCCGGTGATCAACACGGTCGCGTCGGTCGGGCCGACGGTCTCGATCGAGTGATAGACCTTCTGCATCGCCGCGCTCTGGCCGATGATCTCGGACGGATGCACGGAGTGCGACGTGATGACCTCGCGCATCCGCTCGTTTTCTTCTTTCGTGCGGCGATGCGATAGGGCGTTCGTGACGAGGTGCGCGACGTCGTCGGGATCGAGCGGCTTGGTGATGTAGTCGTACGCGCCGTTCTTCAGCGCCGCGACGGCGGTGTCGACGGACGCGTAGCCGGTCATGATGATCACGACGAGGTTGGGGTCGCTCTCTTTCATGCGTTTCTGCAGCTCGATGCCGTCCGTGCCGCGCATGCGGATGTCGACAAGAGCGAGGTCCCACTTCTTCTCGGCGAGGCGCGTCAGGGCGTCGTTTGCGCCCTCGGCGGTGCCGACGTCGTATCCGTCATCACGAAACCAGTGGCTCAGAGAATCGCGGACGCTCGGCTCGTCGTCGACGATGAGAATGCTTCCCTTGTCGCTCATGCAGTCATCTCCTCCAGCTCCGGCCTCGGCGCGCTCTTCGGTTTGTCCATGCCGGCCGGCAGCGTGATGGTGAACGTGGTTCCGCGTCCGACGGCTGAGTCGACTTCGATCCTGCCGCCGTGGCGGTCGACGATGCTCCGGCTGATCGCCAGCCCGAGGCCGACGCCTTTGCCTTGCTCTTTCGTCGTGACGAACGGGTCGAAGAGGCGGGGCAGCAGCTCGGCATCGATGCCTGTGCCGTCGTCCTGAACGGTGACCGTGATCTGCGAGTCGTCGGTCGACACGCTGGTTCTGATGCGCAGGTTGCCCTCATGCGGCATCGCTTCGATCGCGTTCATGATCAGCGCGAGCAGCAGCTGCTCGATCTGTCCGGCATCGCCGCGCATCAACGGCAGATTCGGCGCGAGCTGCAGATCGGCGGCGATGTTGCCGAGGTCGATCTTGTGCTCGATGAGCTTGACGCATTGCCGGATGATCGCGTTGACGTCGAAGTCGCTGACGTTCATCGGTGCGGCGCGCGCGAACGTCAGGAGGCTGCGGACGATCTCGCCGCAGCGCCGGCTCTCGGACTCGATCAGCGTGAGCGCATCGTGCATTTCTGCCGTGTGCTTCTCGAGTCCTTCGCCGCGATCGACCCACTTCCGCAGCAGCTTCGCGTACGTGAGGATGCCGGAGAGCGGGTTGTTGATCTCGTGCGCGACGACGGCGGCGAGCTTGCCGAGAGAAGTCAGCTTCTCGGCCTGGATCATCTGCTGGTGAGCGCGGCTCAGCTCAGCGCTCTTGCGTTGGACGCGCTCCTCGAGTGTGCGCGTCCACGCCGTGATCTCGCCGCGCGCCTCTTCGAGCAAGCTGCTCATCTCGTTGAACGACCGCGCCAGTCCGCCCAGTTCGTCGTAGGACGTCACCGGAATCTGTACGCCGAGCTCACCGCGGCCGAGTCGCTCGGTGCCGTCCCGCAACACGCGAACGGGCCGGTGAACGAATCGCCAGACGAACAACGCCGTACTGGCGAGCGTCAGCAGCATCGCGGCAGTGCTGTAGAGAACGAATTGCATCGTGGCGCTGCGCACGTCGGCATCCGCGGCGGCAAGCGACACGTTCGTGTTCAGCACGCCGAGTACGCTCTGCGATGCCGGGTGAGCGTGGCACGCGGCAGATGCGCACGTCGGCGAGTTGTTGATGGGCGTGGCGATGCTCAGGATGCGCTCACCGTTCGAGCTGAAGATTTGCGATCCGATCGGAGGAAGACCGCCGCGCCGCCGCGCGAGATCGACTTCCGCGGGGTGGTTCGAGAAGGCGATACGGCCGTCGGTGTTGTAAACGCGCAGCGTCGTAATGGACTCGTGGCTGCCGACCGTCTCGATGATCTGCTGAATCGCGGGACGATCGTTGCGCAGCATGTAGTACGACGTGCTGCGGCGGATCACGTCGCTGATGCGCTGCGCGGACGAAAAGCGCTCCGCCTCGAGATGTTGCCGGTGCAGGCGTACGTTCGCGTAACCGAGAAGGCCGAGGTTCAGCAGGAGCACGGAGAAAAGCAGCGTGAAGAGCTTTGCTCCGACGCTCCTGCTGATCCGGCGGACGGCTGCCGCCGGGCGAGAGCTTCGCAGGACGGCAGTCATCGGGTTACCTCGCCGGGGCCGGGAGCACGGTCGAGGGGAGTGCGGCCGTGCGCGGCCGGCGCTCCGGCTCGTGCGAGAAGATGGGAAGGTACTTGATCGCCAGCGTGAACATCACGATGCCGACCGAGACCATCATGAGAGTGATCGAGACCTCGTTCCACTTCGGGATGTACTGCACGCCCGCCGAAGCGGTCATGCCCGTGACGGCGACGTTGAGGCGGTTCACGATGAACCCGCTGACGGTGATGAACGAGATGACGTAGAGGCTGATCGGGTTGCTGCGGATCTTCGGCACTGAGAGCAGGACCACCGGAATGATGACGCAGAGCGCCATCTCGACCCAGAACATCGTCGCTTCGTTGCTGCTGATGAACGCGTACTTCCACGCGCCGAGGCGCAGGAGATCCTGGACGCGGACAACGCCGTAGACGATCACGCCGATGTAGAGCAGCCGGCCGAGGTTCAGGATGACGGACTTGTCGAGGGCGTGGTCGAAGTGCCGCGACGACATCGTCGACTCGAAGATCGTCATGGCCATGCCGATCGTCGCTGCGGAGATGAAGAACAGCACCGGCAGCATCGACGAGTACCACAGCGGGTGCAGCTTGCCCGGAACCAGCACGTAGAACATACCGAGAGCGGACTGGTGAATGATCGAAACGGTGACACCGAGAATGACCAGCGGCGTCTGGATCATGCGCAGGATGCGCAGCGGCTTCTCGAGGCGCAGGCGCTCGAAGATCGTCGGCGCGAACTCGACGGCCATGATCCCGCTGTAGAGCATCACGCACCATCCGACGATGAACATCGGCGAGCGCGGGTTCCACATCACGAGCGGATGCCAGATGCGGTACGGGCGGCCGAGGTCGAACATGACCGCGCCCGCTTCGAGGAGATAGCCGATGAACGCGGTCAGCAGCGCCGGCCGCGCGATCGAGCGGAACTTCTCGAGATTGAAAACGTGAACGGTGGCCATCAGCGTGAAACCGCCGGCGGTGAGCATGATTCCGCAGAGGCAGTCGAACCCGACCCACAGACCCCACGGAAACTGGTCAGAAAGATTCGTCGAGGCTCCGAGTCCCTTGAAAAAGCGAAGGTACGTCGAGTACGCGCCGGCGATCATGATCATGACGAACAGCACTCTCCAGAACGTGATCTTTGGCAGTCGATTGTTCATGGTCGCCCTCACTTCTCTTCCTTCTCTTCGTTCTTCTTCTTCTCGATCGCTGCGACGGCTTCGCGCCGGCTGGTGATCCACCAGACGCCGCCGAGCGCGGCCCATCCGACGGTCACGACGCTGGGGATGTGCTCGATGAGGTCCGCGGTGAGGTACGGCAGCGGCTCGGTGCCGAGCGTTGCAGGCAGGCCGAACTGGCCGAACGGAACGGAGGAGAGGAGCAGCACGGACGATCCACCGGCTTCCTTCTCGCCGTACACATGATTGATGTACTTCTTCGGATCGGCGGCGATGCGGCGATGCGCTTCAGCGAGCAACTCGTCGCGATCGCCGAACAGCGTCGCTCCAGTCGGACACGCTTCGGCGCAGGCGGTCTGCTTGCCTGCGGCCAAACGGTCGGGGCACAGGATGCACTTCTGAACGCGCGGCAGGACCTTCGACCATTCGTACTTCGGAATTCCGTACGGGCACGCCACCATGCAGTAGCGGCAGCCCATGCACTTGTCTTCGTCGTACGTGACAGGGCCGAGCTTCGACTTCTGCAGCGCACCGACCGGGCACGCCGAGACGCAGGTCGGCTCGTTGCAGTGCATGCACAGCCGCCGCATGTACTTGTCCTCGTTCTTTACGGCGACGTACGTGTACTTGAATTCGGATGTCTTCTTCTGTTTCTCGATGGTGTCGGTGTACGGCAGGTTGTTCTGTTTGGCGCAGCCGCGCTCGCATTCGAGACAACCGATGCACAGCGTGGCGTCGTACAGGAGTCCTTTCGGCATTTCGCTCTCCTCAGCTCATCAGCTTTCGGCAACTGGCGGAAAACGAAGCGATGACTGTTGTGTTTTTCATCGATTCATCTCCGTTCGTACGCTATGTGTAAGCGATGGAGTGGGATCGCGCCGGTGACCGGGTGGACGCGTCGAACGTGCGTTGCGGTGCCTTGCAACAGTGAGCGCGACGAGCGAGTGACGTGCGCTGCGATGGACACCTTCGACGTTGTGTTGCAGAAAAGAAAACCGCGGGCGCAGGGCCCGCGGTTTCATGAAGCTCGAGAAGCGCTGGCGATTACTTCTTCAGCGTGCGGAGGAACTTCACGACCGACTTCGCGTCGGCTTCACTCGTCACCTTCGACTTGTGAATCGCGTTGGTCGTCAGGAACTTCACCAGCTCGTCATCCGAGAGCTTCTGCACGGCATCAGACGTGAGG